>CAYMBA010000118.1:0-8417 GCA_964388535.1 uncultured bacterium
ATTCCCCAACGCGTTGCGAACCAAGCCCCCGCGCCCAGTATGACCGCACGTATCAGTTGCTGCCACATCTCCATGTAGACGCGACCTGTAGCCTTGATGATGGCACCAGCAGGCGGTCCGAGAACCTTAAGGGCGCCAACGACAGTCATGATCTGCAGCGGCCGCACAGCTCCAGTCCACTGCTCTCCGAATATGACGGGAACCGCTTCCGCTGCGGCCACGGCGATTACGATCATGCCGGGGAACCCGAAGAAGGATACGACCGCCAGCATCTTGCCGTAGGCCTCACGAAGCCGCTCTTTATCGTGCTGCAAAGCAGAGAATGATGAGAAGAGAATTGGAGTGAGGACGCGCGAGATGGTACTTGTAGGCAATTCGATCAACTGAAACGCCTTGGTGTAGAGTCCCAATGCGTCAGCGTCCATCCGGCAGCCAATGACGAAGTAGTCCACTTTGGCGGCCATATAGTTGAAGACGCCGGAAAGCGTCACCCCCACGCCAAACCCATACAGGTCCCTGATGCCGCGGAAGGTGGGTATAAGCGGAGGGCGATAGCGGGTCAAGATGCACAGCGCCACCGTGCCCACCAGGGACGACACCAGTGCGGCGGCCACCAGCGCCCAGTAGCCATAGCCCAGGATCGCCATGGTGATGCCAACGCCGCCATACGCCACGCTGCCGGCGAGACCGGCGAAGAAGGGGGTGCGGAAATCGAGTTCGCGCTGCAGCAACGAGCGCGGCACCACTCCGAAGGGCGAAAGCACGAAGGTCAGCGAAATGAACTTGAGCACCGGGACCATGCGTGGCTCGTGGAAATACTCTCCTACGTACGGCGCGGCAAGCATGATCCCGCCGCACAACAACAGCCCCATCACCAGCGTGCCCCAGAAGGCTGATCGGGTGTGCTCCTCGGTGATCTCCTGTCGTTGCACCAGCGCCTGGCCAAGCCCGAGGTCCCGAAAAATGCCAGCGAGGCCGGTGACCATGGTGGCCATCGCGACGATACCGAAGTCGGCGGGCATGAGCAGACGGGCCAGCACGATAGAGGTGGCCATCTGCAGGCCGGTGTTGATGCCCTTCGACAAGAACTGCCAGCCTGCAGCGATGCGGGCGCGGGCGCCTATGTTGTCGGCCGAGGGGGTAGAAGGCTCTTCCATAGAGGCCCCCGATGACCTGAATATTGCGCACTTGCACAGCAGACACAATGCGTGTCTCTTCGGCGCTCAGATGGATTATTTCGATTTCCTGAGCGCGAAGACCTTACGTTGTCATTAAGTGTTTGATAAATTTAACATCAGCGTCAGGAGGAAGTAAACTCCTGTCCAGGCAAATTTTCAGCTCTCATCGCAGCCTCATAAAGACTTTCCCTTTGAGAGAAACCGGGCGACTATTGTGAATGTTGCTGATCTATGGGCATTGCTGTTGATGTTAGCCGGCGGCTTGTTTGCCTGGTGGCTGGCGACCAGGAGTGCCGAGCGGCCCGATCGTGCGTTTCTGGCTCGAATAGTGGCTACTACCTTCGCACTCCGCGTGGCGTGGTCGGTATTCCAGCACCTAATCTATCCACGTGCCTGGAGCATGTTTGCAGCCGATGCTATCGCGCGCTATGTTCATAGCGCACGTAATGCCCTACTATGGCGGCAGGGGATATGGAGCCCGCGCTTGCCCCAAACGCTTTCGGAGGCGCACTCAACAGTTGTCGACCTCAAAACGACGGTACTGATCTATCTGTTCGGGCCCAGTCCCATGCTGCCCGAGGCGTTCACAATCACATTTAACGTCACGATCATCATCGCAATTTACTTGATCGCTCGCCACATTGGTGCAACGCGCAACGCCGCCCGTGCCGCGACACTTTTCGCAGCATTCATTCCTTCGCTGGTGTTCTGGTCGACACAGGACTTGAAGGACCCTGTGACGGCGACGTGTATCGCGTGGGCAACGCTGGCGATGTTCAAAGTCGGCGAACGCGCCCACGGCGGCTATCTGCTGCTGTTTATCATCGCCGATCTTATTGCGATTGTATACCGACCTTACGTGGGAATTTTGCTGGTGGTGGGGCAAGGATTAGCAGTGGCAGCAACGGTGAGGCTGCCTCGCACTCCCCTTGGCACCATCACTCGAATAGCAATGTTCACGATCATCGCGCCGATCGCGTTGCAGTTCGGGATTAAGGAGATGCAGGAGACCTATGGGGAGACCTTCGACCTCCAGTGGGCGGTAGAGAGTTACATGATGTTCCGGCAGTCCGGAATCGAGGGAGGCTTGCGAGGGTCTGAATATGCGATTCCACTCACGGCCTCAAATCCCACGCAGGCGATTTTGCAGTTGCCGCTGCGGATACTGTTGCTGCTTCTTTCGCCAATTCCCTTATTCCCGGGGACCTTTCGGCGAATGCTGACCTATCCTGAGATGTGGTTTATATATCTCTTTGTCGTTCCGAGGTTCGTAGCAGGAGTGCGCGAAGCATGGAATAAAAATCGTCCTGCGCTGCTTACCATTCTACTTGTCCTTGCGCCGATCATCGTTAGCTATGCGCTTAAGACTGCGCTTAGTGGTGAGGCGATCCGGATGCGAGCACAGTTTGTACCTGTGCTGCTGATTTTCGCCGGGGTCGGCCATGCGGTATATGAGCGGCGCAGGACTGAACAAAGACAACGCAGTCACAAGGGCATTCTCACCATGCGGTACGTCGAGGCACAATCCACAAAGGGGTCGTTAGAGGCATAACTCGGCCCGCCACAGTAGTTCCTGTGAATCGCCTATAGACCTCTTTTATGACTCCCGGCTTACAAAATAACTATATTCACACTCTGGTAATTTGTGGCGTTTAATACTAAACTAATAGAGCGTGTCGCTTCACATAGCGAACCACGTGGCGCCGATTAAGGTTCTGCGTCGCAAAAGGGAACGCGGTTACGAGACGGAAGCAGCTACGCTGAAGCTAACTGTGCGAAGCCCATGTGGGCTTCTGTGAAGGCAGTATACATCGCACCAGATTCGTTTGTCTGCGCAGGAGAAGCGCAATGGCATCGCGGGTGGTCAGTCGGTCGCCAGGTGGGGATGACCACGCGTTAGTCCCCCGGCCTTTCTATATTCTCTCCATCGTTCTGCTTTTAGCAGCTCTTTATCCTATTGTCGTCTCCGCACAGACGGTGGACGTTCCCGTGTACACCATTCGCGCGGGCGACACCCTCAATATTCAGGTCCTCGGACATGATGAGTGGAGCATGTCCGTAAAGGTGCGGCCGGATGGGCGCATTACCTATCCCGCCACCGGAGAAATCGAGGTCGCAGGCCTTACCCTCCAGCAACTCACAGAGAAGATCACATATGCACTGGGCCCCGGCGGACGTCATCTGCGCAATCCGCAAGTGTTCATCAACGTCACCGGCATGCGGACGCCGGTGGCGTACGTCTTGGGAGCCGTCGCAAAAGCCGGCGCCGTTGAGATGCCGACCGGTGTGAGCACAGCCACCAAGATCCTCACCATGGCCGGTGGTGCCTCTCTTGATGCCGACCTGAGCCGCGTCATGGTATATCGAGATGACGGCACCCGCGAAGTCATCGACCTTGAAGCCGAGCTTGAAGGTGAAGCCGAACAGACGATCATTCGTGCCGGCGATGTGTTGATGGTGCCCAAGATAGAGGTTCGTTATGTGGGCGTGTTGGGAGCCGTTGGCAGGGCGGGCGAGCTTCCGCTTCCGCCCCACGAGCAGAGCATAGATATGCTGTCGCTCCTGGTAAAGATCGGGGGAGTGAGCGAAGGTGCCGACCGCGACCGTGCGATGATCCTCCGAAGCGATGGAGAGATCGATACCGTCGCCTTAGACCAGGTGCTCGAACGCGAGATCGACCCGCCCATACTTCACGGCGGCGATGTGCTGTGGGTGCCTTCATTGCCGCCTGAGCCGGAGAAGCAGTACTTCGCCGTCACCGGCGCCGTGCAATCGCCGGGCCAGTTCGAGTATCGCGAAGGCATGACGATTGCCGATGCATTAGCGCTATCGGGACAGCTCTCAGAGGCGGCTAATCCCGAAGAAGTCACGATTATCCACGCCGACGGAGAGAAACAGATTATCAACATCCTGCCCATGCTGTACGGGCAAGATACCGACATCGCGCGCACTTCGCTTCGCCCTGACGACATCGTCTTAGTCCCGGCACGGGACAAGTCCTACGTTGTGCTCGGCGCTGTCGGACGGCCAGGCTTCTTCCCCTGGGATGAGCAGACGCGGCTCGCTGATGCTTTGGCCCGGGCAGGTGGGCTGAGCTCGAATGCAGCGGTCCGCCGTGTCGTGTTGGTTCGCCGCACGTCAGACGGAGGCTCACCCACTGTGCTGCAAATCGACGCGCGCAGGCTTCTGGAAGGCGGGAATGAGGCGGCGAACTGGAAACTCCAGCCAGGTGATACAGTCTACGTACCGCAGCGGGAACGCAGGACGCTTCGCGATACCTTGTCCGAGCCGCTGGCGGTGGTGGGCCTTCTCGGGGCCCTCGAAAGGATCTTCAACTGGTGAAGAGAGCGATAGTCGGGGCCATTCTGATAATCGCGCTCTGGCCAGCCGTGAGAGCGGCGCCCATCGCCGAATGCGTGCCTAATATACAAGAATACATCGCGGCGATGCGCACGACCCTCTCTACGGTAGGGATAAAGATTAGGAGGGTCGATGCACCGCGAGATCAGCTCTTCATCGAATACACGTGCGCTGATGATCAGGTAAACGCCGAGTTCGCGTTAGCGGCAGTCTTGAGGCTGATTCAGCCCCTGGCCGGTGGGACCAATAGCGTCCACATACGTCAACTACGCAATGGCGACAGGCTACTTGAGCTCACTGTCCAACCGCAGCAGATCGAGGAGATTGTGGCATCGGTCATCGCCAACGATACCCAGCGCGGAGAGGTTGAGGAGTTATTGCAGGCCACTCTTGCCGCCTGCGGCGCACGCGCTCCTCAAGTGCCCCCGGCGGAGACGGCACCTGATACCAGTATCCCCGCGATAATAAGACAAGAGGGCACTGCCCCCGTGGGAGGGCCCGAGCTGCCTGCTCTCACTGCCCAGCGTGTCAGCAGGCCTCGAGCAGCAGTAGTGGTTGTTACGGAAGGTGTTCCTCAACAACCAAGCGAGATCCCTCCGAACGAGGCGAAGCGCCTCGCCGATGAGCTCTATCAACAATTGGTTGCTGACGACTTAGAAAACATATCGATTGCTCGCGCCTCGGATGGGGTGTGGGTAATCAGCTTCGAGAACCGGACGTGGCGCAGCGACATCGATGCCATTGCGGCAGTGCTGACAGATACCGCGAACGTACTGCCTCCCGCTGAAGTTGTGTTGCAGATCAAGCGACATGACGTCGTGGTCAGCCACCTGCGAGTGACGCTGGCGGATTATGTGAAACTCCAGGCCGGGATGCTGTCACCGGAGGCGCTGGCCGATGCATGGGAGGCGCAGCCCGGTCCCGCCGATCCTACACGACCGGTGGAGGTGTTGGCGCAGGGCAACGAGAGCTTCCTGCACACTGACTTGCTGCTGCGACCGGCAGTGGAGTATCAGATCGGGCTGGAGAATGATCCGTTCGAGAGCGACTACTTCCTGTTGACGAACGTAAGAAGCACAATTGCACCAGGTGTCTGGGCGAATTTGCGCTTCCCCGCTCAGATTACGTCCGATCAGCAGATAACGATGGATCGGGCCTTGGCAACGTGGATCGGACGGCCGATTGACGGGCTGTTGGCAACAGGATCGGTCGGAAAGTTCCGCGATGATCTCTATGGCTATTATGGCGAAATCCGCACAGACACCGACACACATCAATTCGGCCTGATAGGTTTCCTTACTGACCGCGAGTCGAACCTCGATCCGGCGGACGCCTTCGGAAGTGCCTTCGGCTACTATCAATACGACTGGGGTAGATTAGGACTCAAAGCCCGACTCGGATACGGGCAACTCCTTGAAAGTGGAGAAGAAGGGCTGACGCTTTCGCTTCGACGGCGCTTTGGAGAAAGTGTCATTGAGACGCGCGCAATCCGTACCGACGACGGCGCGGAAGGTCTTACCTTCGAGGTCTCAATACCATTCGGACCGCGACGGGCGACATCACCAGGGCCCCTGCGGCCTCGCCTGGACACTACATTGACGCTTGATTACGTCTCCAACTTCAACGTCCAGGGCGATTACCTGCGCGGACCTCACGATCTGGAGAGCTTCCGCGGCGAAATCTCACCGGCGTACCTCCAGGAGCATGGCGAACGGCTACTCCGCGATAGGAGCCGCGAGACTGAAGAGGCGTGGCCGGCAGCCCCCAGTTACGAGGGCACCAGCGGGCTAATCCGTATCCCGACCGCCGACGTAGCCCCTGATGGGCGGCTCTTTACCGGCGTTTCTTACTTCGATTCGCAGCATTCGAAGGTGCGGGGGGCCGATACCGATGCGATGCCGACGTTCATCGGAGTGGGCTTCCTGCCTAACCTCGAACTGGTGGGGCGGTTGACCTTCTTCTATGATGTGAAAGCATTTAATTGGGATTACAATCTCGACCGCAGCTTTAACGTACACTACCGGCTCAACAGGCAGCATGACTGGTTCCCAGCCCTGGCGGTGGGCGCCCAGGATGTGAATTTCGGCACCACAACCTCCTATATAGGCCAGGCTGAGTACATAGTGGGGACGTGGCAGCACGATCAAGTTCGCTTACATCTCGGTCTTGGTAGCGGCAAGCTTGATCCTTTCTTTGCCGGACTTGAGATGGTTGTTCCGGGCGAAAGCAGACTGCACTTGATGGCTGATTACGACTCCGATTACGTCAACACCGGCCTGCGCTGGTTCATGGGCGAATGGGGAACGGCGAGTATCGGCGTGCTTGGTATGGAGGACGTAACCGGCTCAGTGACGTTCCATACCGATTTGCCCTGATTGCGAGCGAGGCTACCTACCGCCCTCGTTCGTCGCCTAAAAGAACCATTCTGTCGTCTTGTAGGAGACAGCATGGAAGACAGAATGCATCCAATCAGCGATACGGTTGCAGGGACCGGATCGCGCAATCTATTGACGATATTCCGCCGGCGCCTGTGGATCATGATCCCGGTGGCTCTGGCTGTGATATTCGCAGCGACCCTCTACGCCGCTGTGCAGCCGCGCCTCTATGAAGCCTCTGCGTGGTTACTGGTATCGGGTGCGGGAGGGAAAGGACAAGACGACGTCCTTCTTACCGAGGCCGATGTTTGGCGCTCGCTTCAGGGCGATATCTCCATGCACATTCGACTCATTCGCCGCGTGGAGATGGCGCAGAGGGTAAAGGAGACGCTGAACCTCGACGAGCCGTTACACGCGATTATTGAGCAAGTAAACGTGGATAAGGTGCCTGGCGCATCGGCCAACCTTATCTCCTTGACCTACCGTTCTCGAGTGCCACAAGAGGCACAGCAGATCTGCAACACCTGGGCCTCTCTCTACGAGCAAGAATCGCGCGATCGAAGCATCAGGTCAACAGTTTCAGCGATCGAATACGTACAGAAGCAGATAGAAAGTGTCGAATCTGATCTTCGGGATATGGAGCAGAAGATGGCCGATCTCGAGCAAGAATACCTCGAGTCCGGCATCAACATCGGCTCCAGCAATGGAAACACACGGTTCAGCGAGTTAGTAGAGCAGATTGCGCAAAACCGCGTGGAGATGGAGGCGCTACAGGCGCAGATCGATCGCACCAGGAAACGACTGGAGGAAGAGCCTCGAGAAATAGAAGAAGTTCAGGAGGAGCCATCCTTCCGCGCCCGGGCGATTGAGGAGCAGCTTTCGCAGCTCCATGTCGAGCTTCAAAGGAAGCTACAGGATTATTACGAGGACAGTCCTGAGGTTCAAGCCCTGCAAGCGCAGATCCAACGGCTCGAGAATCAGCTTGAGCAACGGTCGCAGATGACCCGCTCTGCCGTGACTACCCAGCCTAACCCCGTTTACCTGAACGCACAAGACACTCTGATTGAGCTCTATGGACGACTGGACGCGCTACGAGCCAAGCAGGCAGCTCTTCAATCACAGCTTGCGGAACAAAAGGTGCTGTCGGAGATGGCTCCTGCCGGAAATATCGCCTATAACGAGTTGCGGCGTAAGGTTGAGGGGCTGCAGGCTGTTCACGCCACCTTGCTGTCCCGTTTGTACGAGCTGCAGCTCAAACGAGCGACGGCCGTATCTCCGGTGCAGGTTGTGCGGGAAGCCGAAGAACCGCAAGCTCCGGTGTCGCCGCAGTATCAGTCCATTATAGGCATCGGTCTGGTAGCCGCCTTGTTGCTGGCCGCGTTTGCGGCGGTACTGGTTGACCAGATTGACGACACCTTTGCCGATCCTGATGAAATCCGCGACATGCTCGGCGTGCGAATGGTCGGCGTTCTCCCCACAATCGAAGATGGAGAAGAGGAATTCG
>CAYMBA010000119.1:0-8372 GCA_964388535.1 uncultured bacterium
TCCCAGCGTTTCCTGATTCTCTACGGCGCATTCACACTCGCTGTGGGTGTTGTGCTCTTTGCGGGTCTGCGCGGACTTCGGTGGGCCTATGGGTTCCTGTTGGTCGATGCCCTCAGGGGGGCGCTGATCCTTGCCGGGACAGTGGTGGTCATGCTGAGCCCCAGCACGGTGAGCGAGCTGAGCCTGCCCAAAGGCTCCAGCAGCCGAAGGAAGAGCCGGCCTAGGCGCAGATCCCGCAGGACCAAGAAGCGCTCTGCACCGGCGCCGGAGCAAGCCTCAGCGGACGAGGGTCCGACAGCGGAGCCGGATACCCGCAGGGCGCCCTCTGTGGGAGCACCGGGAGCCCGTGCGTCCAGCGAGCCCCCTCGATCTGAACCTGCGACGAGGACGGCGCAGACTGGGAGAACCAGCTCTCGCTCCAATGGGCGAAAGCCACAGTCCGGGCGGTCTGGCGAGAAGGAGGGTCGGCCCCAACCACCCCGCTTCGCGGTCCTTTCTCCGCCTTCTGAGCAAGCTGGGGAGACGGAGGAAGAGGAGGAACGTGAGCCCGCCGTGAGGGAGAGGGTGGTTGAGGAGCCGGTGGCAGGGCGGCGGAAGAAGAAGGGCAAGTACTCGATCACCGGCGCACTCTTTCGGCCTCGTGACCGGCACCGTGCACCAAGGAAGCGCTGAGCCGAGCGGGGTTGCCGGAAGGCCCAATCGCGCTTGCATCTCGCAGGGGTCCTACCCTACTCACATCGCAGCCGGGGCCTCAATGCCCAGCAGGGCAAGGCCCCGCCGCAGCGTGCCCGCAGTGGCCAGGCAGAGCGCAAGGCGTGCACGGCGGGTCTCCTCGTCGCTGGCCTGAAGCACGGGATGCTCGTGGTAGAAGCGGGCGAAGGCCTTTGTTAGCCCCAGCAGGTAGTTGGCCACTGGAGCTGGGTTGAGCTGTTCAGCAGCCGTCCGTAGCACCTGGGGGAACCACGCTATCTCGAGGGCCAGGGCACGTTCTGCGGGCTCACCGAGGCGAGATGACATCTTTCCCCGCAGCCCCCACGCCCGCGCCGGTGCATCGGGTTTGACCTCAGGCAGGTGCTTACGCCAGGGGGCATGGTCGGGAGCCCGTACGGGTGAGCCGGTACCGAGTCCGGCAAAGGGATCTTCAGGATCGAAGGTGATGAGATCGGATTCCTCGAGCAGTCCCCTCTCTAACGCCTTGCGCACTATGCTTGCTATGCGTGCGTGACTGTACTGGACCGCCGGGCCGGTATCGCCCTCGAAGTCGATCGTGGCCTCCGGGTCGAACTGGAGCGTCTTCTCCGCTCCCACCTGAAGCAGCATCATTTTCAGAGCACCTTGACCGATCGCCTCGGCCAGGGCGTCTACATCCACGCCGGCACGCTCGGCATAGCCACCTTCTTCCACCTTCTTCCTGGCCAGCGCCGCCAACTCATCGAGCAGGTCGTCGGCATCCACCTTTCGTCCCTCGCGTGACTTGAGGCGCCCCATCCCGCGCGGCAGTGTCACGAGGGCGTAGCTCAGGTGGTAGCAGCCATCGGCCAGCCGTTCGTATCCGAGCCGCCGCAGCAAGGCGAAGAGGATCTTGAAGTGCAGATTCTGCTCGCTTCCGACGACGTAGATCGAGCGATCTATCTCGAAGTCCCTGAACTTGAGCAGAGCGGTACCAAGGTCCTGGGTTATGTAGACGGAGGTACCGTCGGAGCGCAGCAGGATCTTCTTCCCCAGGCCCTCATCTTCCAGGTCCGCCCATACGGAGCCGTCCTCATGGCGTTCGAACACGCCCTTGCTGAGGCCTTCTTCGACGACTTGTTTTCCCAGCCGGTAGGTCTCGCTTTCCAGGTACCACTTCCTGAACCGGCAGCCGAGTCTTCTGTAGGTCTCATCGAAGCCTGCATACACCCACGAGTTCATCTGTTCCCACAGAGCCCTCACCTCAGCGTCACCCTGCTCCCAGCGGCGGAGCACCTCACGGGCCTCCTTCATCAGCTCTGTTTCCTCGTCCAACTCGTGCAGCTGCCGCTCCTCCAGCGCTGAGAGATCGATCCCTCTGGCTGCAGCCACTGCCTCACGCTGCTTCTTCATTTCCTGATCGAAGCGCACATAGAACTCACCGACGAAGTGATCACCCTTGCTTCCCTCGCTCTCGGGCGTACGCCCGCCCCCCCAGCGCCTGTACGCCACCATGCTCTTTGCAATGTGTATACCTCTGTCGTTGACCAGGTTGACGGGGATGACCTCATTGCCTGCAGCAGCCAGGATGTTGCACACGCTCAGTCCAAGCAGATTGTTGCGCACGTGGCCCAGGTGAAGAGGCTTGTTCGTGTTGGGCGCCGAGTACTCCACCATGATGCGTCGGCCCGTGGGGGAGAGTGAGCCACCGTATGGGGGGGCGCCCGCGGCGAGGTCCTGGCAGACGAACTCGATGAGGGAGGCCGGCCGGAAGAACACGTTCACGTACGGGCCCGCCACGACGAGCCGTTCGATCTCGGGAAGCAATCCCTCAGCCACGCGCGACTCAATTGTGGAGCGCAGGGCCTTCGAGAGACCTTCTGCGGCCTCGGGGGGCTTCTGCTTGAGTGCTGCCGCAAGTCTGAAAGCGCCTACGGCTGCGTCTCCCATCTCCGGTCGTGGTGGCCTTTGTACGGAGACGAGATCTTGGGCTGCACCGCCGGTGCTGCCAAGTACGGAGGCGGCTGCCTCGGCCACGGCTTCTTCCAGGTTCTGCATCAGCGGCGCGCGGGAAGGATTGCCCGTATCTGCCATTTGGTTCTCCACGTGGCTCATGCCGCGCACTCGTAGCATAGATGCACGTTGGCTTCAACGCCGGCGGCCTAAGGGCTATCGCCCCAGGTGCTTTCGGTTGTATGATGCATCGAACTTTGCGGATCTGGCAATGAGACCCCGGCCGGCCTGGTGTCGGCCGACTGCTTGGGGGATGGACGGTATGGCGGCTCCATGTTTCTCCGAAGCCCGAAATCTTCAGCGCGGGCCGACTCCTTCCTTCAGACTGCGCGCCTTCGCCTTTCTGGTTGCGGCCCTCATGTTCCTGTTTCCGCTCGCTGCCGGGCCGAAGGCCCGCTTCATGGAAGAGGTGCGTTCTTCGGTTCAGGAGATACACCTGCCCAATGGCCTGAAGGTGCTTCTGGTCGAAAAGCACGACGCCCCGACCTTTGCCTATGCGTCCGTAGTCGGCGTGGGAGGAGTGGATGAGAAAACCGGCTACACCGGGCTTGCGCACATGCTGGAGCACATGGCGTTCAAGGGAACACCGACAGTGGGCACGAAGGACTACAAGAAGGAGAAGAAGCTGCACAAGCGAATGGACGAGGTCTGGGGCCAGGTTCTGCGTGAGCGCTGGAAGGGGGCACGAGCCGACAGCGCGAAACTGCAGCAGCTCGAGGAGGAGTTCAGGAGGCTCCAGGAGCAAGCCTCTGAGCTCGTCATATCCAACCAGTTCGTCGAGATCCTGGAGCGCAACGGCGGGGTCATGGTCAATGCGAACACCGGCACGGATCGTACGATGTACCACTACAAGCTGCCGTCCAACCGCGCCGAGCTGTGCTTCCGCCTGGAGGGCGAACGCCTGAGTCACCCTGTCTTCAGGGAGTTCTACAAGGAACGCGACGTCATAATGAACGAGCGGCGCCTCCGGATGGAGAATAGCCCTTACGGCAGGCTCATGGAGGAACTGCTCGGCATCTCCTACTCGGCTCACCCATATGGGCAGGCCACCATAGGGTTTGCCTCGGACATCGCCAACTTCCACAGGCCGAGGGCCTACGAGTTCTTCAGGCAGTACTACGTTGCCTCGAATATCACGTTTGCCTTTGTCGGGGATCTGACGCGCGAGCAGGTCGAGCGCTTCGGGCGCAAGTACCTGATGGAGATTCCCCGTGGAGAACGCCCAGGGCCGGTTACGACCGTGGAGCCTGAACATGCCGGCCAAAGGCGCCTGATCATTGAGGGGCCAGCCAACCCGGTGCTTGTCATGGCATGGATGGTTCCGGCCGCCTCGGACCCTGCCTCCGTGGGAGCGGAGATCCTTTTCGATCTGCTTGGCAGGGGCAGGACCAGTAGGCTGCACCGCAGGCTGGTTCAGCAAGAGCATCTTGCTGCCGACGTGGGGGCTTTCACGGGTCTGCCGGGAAGCCTGTATCCGGCCCTCGGCGTCGTTTTCGTGTATTTGGCGGCCGGACAGGATCCCGAGGATGCCGAGCGAGTCGTCTGGGAGGAGATCGAGAAGCTCAAGCAGGAAGGTCCGGATGAGGCAGAAGTGGCCCGGGCGAAGGTGCGCAACAAGGCTGGCTTCATTAGGATGCTTCGCGAGCCGGCCATGCTGGCAGCTTCTCTGGCCGAGGCCGACAGGCTCTACGGCGACTGGGAAGAGATGTTCGAGAGGTTCGACAGAATGGAGCAGATCACTACGGCAGACGTTCACGCTCTGGCGCGGAAGCTGCTTGAGCGAAAGGGCGTGGTAGTGGCCGTGTACAAGAAGGCGTCGGACGCCTTGGAGCGCTAGATGGCTGGTGCGCTTGGCTTCGTGGGGGTGCCAGCACCCGGAGGAGAATGACGATGAGGATGCCCGAGACGATCTTTAGCAGACGAGGAAGGCCGTCCGGCGGTCTATGGCGGCTGGTTGCGGCCATTTGTGCACTTATGGCTGCCAGCAGTACGCCGGCCCTTGGAGAGCCGGGCTTCGGCGATCCGGCAAAGCTAAGCTTCCCGCCACTTCCCGAGGTCAAGCCCGCGGAGCCCCAGCGTTTTACGCTGGACAATGGCCTCGTCGTCTACATGCTCGAGGACCACGACCTGCCACTCGTAGACGTAGGAATAATGATAAAGGGTGGCAGGGCGTATGAGCCCTACCGCCTCCGCGGCCTGGGCAAGCTGACCGGCCGATTGCTCAGATCGGGCGGCGCAGGAGGAATGACGCCCGACTCGCTGGATGAGTTCCTCGAGGCCACGGGCTCGCGCCTCTCCGTCGACGTGCGTCGGCTCATGATCACCGTGAGCGGATCGTTCCTGACCGACGTCCTGGATGAGGGGCTTGCGGTCTTTGCTTCGGTGCTGCGGGAGCCGCGTTTCGATCCCGAGCGACTGGAAGTCGCAATGGTCGAGATGCGCACAGAGATCGGGGCGAGGAACGACGACCCTTCGAAGATCGCTGGCCGGGAGATACGCAATCTGATCTATGGGCGCGAGAGCCCCATGGCCTGGTATCCCGAGTACGAGACCCTCGAGCGCATCACGCGGGATGACGTCGTGCGCTTCTATGAGCGTTTCTTTCACCCCGATCGGGCGCTGCTCACTGTCTACGGGGACTTCGAGACGCAAACGATGCTGCAGAAGATCGAGGAGCTCCTGGGCGACTGGCCGCGGTCGAGCGAGCCGCTGCCACCTCTTGGAGATTTCGAACCCGAAGCGGCTAGTGATGTCTACTTCGTGGACCGCCCCAATGCCGGTCAGACGGTCATCATAATGGGCCACCTGGGTATGCTTTCCTCCGATCCCGACTACGCTGCGATGCATGTCCTCCAGGAGGTTCTCACCGGGAGCCTCGCCGGCAGGGTTTCGATGGAGATACGCACGCGGCGGGGGCTAGCCTATGCCTCGGGGGGCTGGGCTGGGACGGGCTGGCTTTTTCCTGGCATCTGGAACGTGCTGGTGATGGTGCAGAGCGATTCGGCTGTCACCGCCGCCCGGTTGCTGCGCCGGGAGATCGAGCGTGTCGTCACGGAACCGGTTTCGCCTGCGGAGCTCGAGCGCGCCCGCGAGTCGATCCTCAATCGCCTGGTCTTCGACATATCCGACAAGCAGGAGGTTCTGCGACGCAGGGCTCGCTATGAGTTCTACGACTACCCGAGCAACTTCCTCGAGCGCTACATCCGCAAGGTCAAGGAACTCGGACCACAGGATCTGCTCGAGGCTGCCCGCCGGCACATTCATCCCGACAAGATGACGACTCTGATCGTAGGTCCGGTGGACCGCTTCGCTGAGCCCTTGGAATCCCTGGGCAGACCCGTGCATGAGGTGGACGTAACCATCCCGCCCCCGCCAAAGGCCCTCGAGGTTCCCGAGCCCACGGGGGAGTCACTTTCCAAGGGCGCGGCACTGATGAAGAAGGCCGCGGAAGCCCATGGGGGCCAGGATGCGTTCGCCTCGGTCAAGGGCGTGCACTGGAAGGCCCAGGTGGTGACGAAGGTGGGCAGGAGCAGGGAGCAGTCGATAGATGTCCAGACAGTGGCGGGTGCGTGGTGGAAACTGCCCGATAGACACCGCGACGTCGTCAACTTCGGCATGCAGAGCTTCGAGCAGGTCGTAGTCGGTGATCGGGGCTGGGGAGTCATGGCGGGTGAGGTGAGGCCCTTGGACCTGGAGGACATAGCCGACATGCGCGCACGGGAGCGGCGCTCGCTCTTCCAAGTCCTTGGCCATGTTGGTGAGATGCGATGGCAGTACCTGGGCGAAAGGGACGCCCTTGGGGGCAAGTACGAGGCTGTCTTCGTACCTGATGAAGTAGTGCGCGACTGGGTGGTCTACATAGATCCGGAGACAAACCTGATTGTAGGGATGGAGTATTCCGGGACCGGCGCTTGGGGGCCCTCACACATCGAACTGCAGCTCTCTGACTATCGGGAGGTGGACGGTCTGCTTCTGCCTTTCGAAGAGCGCTACTTCGATGAAGGAGATCTGATCAGGCACCTGAAGATGACCGAATACGTGATCAATCCCGAGCTGCCCGATTCCCTGTTTGCGCCTCCCGAACCCTAGGAGATAAGCCCCAACCAGTCGCGCAACAGGAAGATGAACCTGCCGATTGCGATCGAGACACGCGCCATCACGGTGAAGCCGAAGGAAGCGCCAAAGCCCACCATCACGAAAACGATCCCTGTCTTGGCACCCACTTTCCAGATGCCTTTGTGCTCGCGCGAGAAGAAGAAATAGGTGATCGTGCCGACGACCCCGATCAACACTACGATAGCCCAGATACCGTTCAACACCGAGCCACCAGCAGCAGGGTCAAAGGCCGCTTTGGTGACGAGTGATCCTCGCATCTGCGGGAACATGGTTCCCTCGAAGTAGGCCGGCACGGAGAGACCTGTGTAGTATCCCATGAAGATGCCGATAGGGATGCGCACGAGCCAACGTGCACCTGGTATGAAGCGTGTGAAGTACAGGCAACCGATCAAGCCAGGGATTATGAGCAGGAAGTTCTCCTTGGCCATCGGGTTCAGCAGAGACCAGGTGAAGTGACCTGAAGCTGCCTGAGTCACTGCACCCCAGAATGGTTTGAGCATCACCGGCACGATCACCCGGTGGTACATGAAGGCGACGAAGTAGCCGTTTGCCACTCCGACGGAGAGATGCTCCGCGAACCTGTAGAACGGATTGTCCTTATACAGGAACGACAGGATCGATAGCGTGAGGAATGCGCCGATCCAGATCCATATCGTATCACCGATGGTCATCGTGCCTTGCTCCTCTTGCCGGCGAAGTAGGCGATGTTTCCCAGAACCACGAACAGCATGATGGCCAGGTGCGCGGCCGACTGCGAGAGCATTCCCTCAGTCGCCCGCCTGCGGCCTATCTTGCCGAAATGCTTCTCCACAAGTTCTTCATACTCGGCGGCACCCTTCATACCGCCCATCATCCCAGAGAGCTGGCCCGTCTGGATGTACGGATAGAAGTCGGGTGCCATGACAGCCGTGCATCCGGCACCCACCTTGACGCCATACTTCGTCTGCGCGAACTGTACGAACCACAGCGGCGAGCCGCCGGATGTCAGTGCAACGACGATCGCTATGTCGTCGTAGGTGGGGTCACGATCCGGATGCAGGGCGCGGATCTTCTTGATCAGCGGGAGGGAATCCACAGGGTTGCCATAGAAGTCGGTCGGATAGATGTTCGTTATGCTTTCGCCCATGGAGAGAATCGGCACTATCGGAGGCGGCTGCCATCCGAGGAAGATGACGTCCCTGCCATAGATGATGCTGTCCTCGTGGGTGGTTGCTTTCTCGTTGAACTCATCGAGCACCTGCATCAGCGCCTGGTCCACGAGCCCGCTTGCCTCGATGTACAAGGTGATCAGAAGCACGGGGATGCGCTTCGCGAAGGCGTGGCGCAGAAGCGCAATGGTCATCGGCTGGTTTTCGGCCTCAGTATTCGGTATGAAGTCAGTCGAGATCATCAAACACTGTCGGTCACGGTCGATGTTGTCGATCGTATCGAACAGATCCTGTGTGGGCTTCTGCACGCCCATCGGCATCGTGACCCTGAAGAAGAGGGGCACCACGATGGTGATCGAGATGGCCAGGAAGATGATCCTCCTGTCTATGTCGAGCAGCTTCTGAAGGTTCATGAGCCACCTCCCA
>CAYMBA010000120.1:0-8368 GCA_964388535.1 uncultured bacterium
CTGCGAGCTGCAAGCTCGAACCCGAGATCGTCTGTGCCGCCCCCGCAACGCGCTCAGCCCCTTGCCGCAGCGTGTCGATAAGCCCATACAGGGTGCGAGTGACCGGGTGCACGACTACGAGCCAAGAAGCGGCGATGGCAAGCAACATCAGCACCACAGCGATGCCGGTAAGAAGCCTCAAACGGTCGGTCTTCGCACTTAGGTCTCTCTCAAAGATGCCGACGGCCTTGTTGGCCTCCTTGAGAAGCCGGATATTGTTCGCAACCAGGTAGTTGATTGCTCGATCGAATTCAGGTGAGCCTGCCTCAGCTTTGGCCACCGTCTCGACATTCTTCTTGAAGGGATCCCACAGATCGGAGACCACCGCCAGCTGATCTCTGGCCGCCTTGTTCTCCGCTGGCTCGAGGCCAAGCCCCTCGTCCCCGTTGATGAGACCTTTGAGGATCCGATCGAAGAGCCCTGCTGTCTCGAGCAGCAATTCCCTGGCCTGCTCCCTCGAGACCCCGGAAGCGACCATCAGCGCTTCCTTGGTCATCTTCTGGGTGAGCATCCTCTGCTTTCCGGAGAGATTGATGGCAACCCCGGCGCTCTTCTTCGCCCCCATCATGACGAAGCCCAGACACGCCAAGCCCAAAACCACCAGAAGACCAAAGCTCAGCAGCATCTTACTCTTCAGTGTGCGCATCTCGATGTGCCTCCCATAGAAGCCTCTCTACGCAACGCCAGGGTAAAGCCTGGCCCTTGCCTCATCGGGTCTTGGGAGCAAGCGGAATCGAGCCCGTTGCTCAGGCAGCCCCCCGCTTCTCCTCGGGCTCCTCGAAGGTAATCCCGTGTTCGTAGGCGGCTCCCCCAGCAATGGGCCTGCTGCGTACCACCTCGCCTTTCACTTTCTTGTGTCCCCCCGCACCCGAGGCCTCGACCTCGATCGGCGCGCCGGGATCCAGCGGGATCTTGCTCCTTACAGCGAGCCCTCCTTCGGATACATCGACTGTCTCCCCTTCGACCGTTACAGGCTCACCCCCGTAGGACCCGTGTATAGTCACCTCTTCGACCATCGCCCTGCGCCCGGTCCCTCGGCGGTCGCCGTGGACCATCCGCGCGAGCTCGGAGACAACCTCTTTCTGGAGCGTAACAGCCATGCTGTTGAGCTCCTCCGCCGCGCTGGCCGACTCCTCCGCGCTCGCTGCGTTGCTCTGGGTCACCCGGTCCATTTGTGTCACAGCCTCGCTTATCTGCTCGATGCCTTTAGACTGCTCCTCGCTTGCCACCGCCACTTCCTCCATAAGTGCGACCTGTTTCTCGCTGCCCTCGGCCACCCTCGCGATCAATCGACTTACATTCGCCACACCCTCGACGATCTTCATCAGTATTGCACCTACCTCCTCGGAGACCCGGACTCCATTCTCGGCGTTCTGTTGCGACTCCTCGATCAGCGTGGCCGTATTCCGTGCAGCCTGTGCACTCCGCTGTGCCAGATTTCTCACCTCTTCGGCTACCACAGCGAATCCCTTACCTGCCTCGCCCGCACGGGCTGCCTCCACGGCTGCATTGAGTGCGAGCAGATTCGTCTGGAAAGCGATTTCATCGATCGTCTTGACGATCTTGGCAGTCTCATCCGAGGACGCCTTTATCCTGCCAATAGCCTCCACCATCCTCTCCATCGTCTGCCTGCTGTTCTCGGCAGCCTCATGCATCTGGCCAGCGAGCTCGCTCGCCTCGCGCGCCATCTTGGCGTTCTCCTTGGCGATCCCGTTGGCCTCCGCCGTGTTCTCGGCGTTCTTCTTCGTCATCGACGCCATTTCTTCAAGCGAGGAGGAAACATCCTCCAATGCCGAGGCCTGCTCGCTGGCGCCGTCGGCCATCTGCTGGCTCGACTGGGAAACCTGCCCGGAGGCGAGCGACAGCTGCTCGGCACTGTTCGCGAGGTTCTCGATGGCGAGCTTGATCGGATTGGCCACCATCCTCGCCACCCAGAGGGCTACAGCAACCACAGCCGCCACACCAAGCAGACCGATCACGCCCATCGCCCAGAGCAGCGATGTGACAGGTGCTAAGGCCTCGGCTTTGTCGATCTCGGCGATCAGCACCCAGCGTGTGCCCCACAGCTCAAGTGGTGCAAAGGCCGAGAGCACCCAGCTGTCGTTGTAGCCCTTGATGACCTTCTCACCCTGGCTACCGTCGAGTGCGCTCTTGACGGCGAACGTCTCGACCTTGCCGCGCTCGGGGTTGGCAAAGGACGCTTTGACGGTGTGGTAGGTCGGGTCGAGATACGAGTCGGACCGCATCAGGTGATCAGGCCCCACGAGATACGTCTCTCCGGTTCTCCCCATACCATCTCGTTGGTTCATCACTGCGTTTATCTCGTCTATCGACACCTGCAGAGCAACGAGCAGCTTGACATCTCCATGGTCATTCAGAATCGGCTCAGCGACGAAGCTGGCGGGCTCGCCCCCGCTCGGCTCGTAGGGCTCGAAGTCGGCGAATCCAAAGTCGCGCTCCTCAAGCACGCTTCGCACCAGCCTCCCAAGACCCGAGCTGGAATAGGGACCGTCTATCATATTCGTGCCGTAGTCGGACTCTTGGCAGACGGTGTAGAACACATCTCCATTTGGGTGTATAAGGAAGAGATCATAGAAGCCAAACTCCTTTATGAAGTCTGCGAAGTAGTCGCCTTCGCTCGAGCCCACGCCGGGAACGATCGCCTCCTCGAGAGATATGGAAGAGACTATTGTCCAGCTCACACCCTCTATCTCCAGCGGCTCGTATGCAACCACCTCGAGGCCACCCCCACGCCCGTGCGCAGTGACCATGCCTTTCGGCGAATCCGCCAGAAACGCGAGGTACTCTGCCTCGACGGCATCGCCTATGCGGCCTTCCCTTACGACGGTGTTGCTCCGCAGGATGTATCTGCCCCCCACCCGGCTGACAATGAAAGTCTCCCCCGTGTTGCCCATACCGTCTCTGCGCTGGACGATCTCATTGACAGCTTCACTCGGCAGCCGGACGGCAACTATGCCGATCACACGCCCGGAGGCGTCCCTGCACTGGGCGCCCATGAAGGCAGCCTGATCGCCATTGCCGGGCGAATAGGGTCCGAAGTCCTGGATGACCACATCCCGCGCGGACCTGGCCGCACTCCATAGCTTCCCGAGGCCCTCCCTCCGCAGCGGACCCATGGCGAGGTTTGCCCCTAGCTCTGCCCCCTTGGCCTCTGTGAAGAGGACACGCCCCGTCTCGGCGTCGATCAAGAACACGTCGTAGTAGCCGAGCTCCTTGACGTACTCTGCAAGGTAGGGATAGTGGCGCTCATAGATTTGCTTGTAGGCAGCGCTGCCAGTGTCCAAGGGCTGCGAAGCCGAGAGCCCCTGCGAGCGTTCATAAGCAAGGAGATCCTCGAAGGCCTCTTGCGCTTCGCGGCTTCTTGCCAGGGTGGCTACGTCACGCCTCATTCGCCGGAACAGGGTTTCGACCTGTGCTTTCTTGATCTCTTGCACCGCTGCGAGCTTCTCGAAGGCTGCCTGCTCGAGAGCATCCACGGTGCGGGCAAGAAAATTGAGGTTGTCGTGCACAGAGTCGAAGTACCCACCGATCTGGTTCTGTCTTATGTCTCGCACGAATGCAAGATGACTGAACGCTTGGTGAGTCAAAGCCCGCCTGGCCTTAAGCGCTGCGATCGCCCCAACCACGACAAACGGAATCAAGCCCACCGCGACGAAGTAGACAACGAGCTTGAGTCCCAGGCCCGAACGCTTGAACATCCCTTGCCTCCTTTCGAGTCACCCGATACGGGAGCACGAAAGAGTGGCGCGCAGCTCTGCCGCGCAAACGCGCTCGCACCACGCCCAAGTGCAGAACTGACGTCCGTCATCACAAGATCGTCAGGCTGGCGGGGGACTTCAGAGTGGGAGGGGCGGCTTGCGCCCCGGAGATTCCTGGAGACCCAGAAGCTGGACGATTTCAGCTCTCGCTCCTCACGACCTCTAAGAGGCGCTGCAAGTACGAGGGTGCATCTTTGGAGCCCTCGGCTGGAGCCCAGGCCGGGAACTCCTTGTCCGTGGCGGGATCATAGGGTCCGTTCTTGGCTTCGAATACGACAGTGCCATGCTCCAGGGCAGCGAAGCAGTGCCAGATGCCTGGTTCTATGTCCACACCGACCGCCTCGGAGCCAGGCTTCAGAACGGCCGCCTCGGAAATCCGGCCGTCATCCCCGAAGGTGAAGAAGGCAATTGCACCACGCAGCACGATGAAGGATTCGCCTTTGGGCGGGTTTCTGTGCCTATGTGGACGTATGTAAGAACCGGGCTCAACGACATTGAGCATCCTTTGAAACGAGTCTGAGAGCGCGTGGAAGTTGTAGTTGGTTCGAAGCCTTGAACTTGCAGCAGCTTGTTCCGTCAGTCTGTCGAAAAGATCCTTAGTGAGGATCTCTACAGGGCGTCTGGACTGAACTGCCGGCGACGACATGCTAACCCCCTGAAACTCGTGCCTGGCTGAAATCCGCCCGCGTTCTCGCGACCACAGACCCGTGCAACTCCCCTGAGAGTCTTGGCCCTGGACAAGGCAGCCCAGCCGTGGTAAAATACGTTTGAGTGTTGCGACCGGCAGGTCGCCTCCGGGACCCGAAGGAGTCCGCTTCAGCGAGCCGCGCAACCGGAGTCCCAATCCGCCTTGCGGCTCGGCTGCAGGCTGAGCACCCCGGGATCCTGCAACTGGCCGGGACGGAAGTCCCAGATGGCCTCCGGTTGAGCTGGCCGAGAGGACTTTCACCAGGGCGGTGGCTTCCGCCGGAGCGTTGTGGGCAAGTGCGCGAAGCTTCCTGGTTCCCTCTGGGCTGGGGGCGGTCACTCAGGTGGCCGCCTTTCTCGTACCCAAATCGCCTGGGGTTCCACACGCTAGTACCCCGCCCCCCCATGTGGGATCCATCCCGCCCCGCGCGTGGCCGAGCCCGAGCCAGCAGTGGTGCCCGGAACTGGGCACGACTCCTCTCGCCTGCTCTCGCCGATAGGGCCGCAGCCGCGCTGGAGTCCCCCTGGGCGTTCGCGCCACCCTCTACTGCCTAACCTGCCGGCCGAGCTTCTCTTCTACGGAACGGATCTTAGACTCCAAGCGTCCGGTGCGTCCCTTTCGGTAATCGATCTTTATCGACACCGAGATCCTCTCACAGTCCTGCCTCATCCTCTCAAAGCACTGCGTCACCACCCCGAGCACCTCATCCCATGTCCCCTCAAGTACGGTCCCCATGGGGTTCATGCGGTACGGAAGCCCCGAGCGGTCGATGACATCCAGACTCCGGGCTACGTACCTGGAAACTGAGGCGCCCTTATCGAGCGGCGTCATCGAAAACTCTAAGAGCACATCCCTGACTTCTTGCTGCTTCTCACCACTCATCTTTCTCTCCCTCAATGCCGGAGGCCGAACCCGCATTCTGAGCGACAAGCTCCTGTCCCTCCCGTAGCGCGTCAAAAACCAATTCCACGAGGTGGACAACCCTGAGCCCGCGCCTTCGTAGTCGCGATTCAAGCTGCAGCCTGCAGCCTGGGTTCGAGACGACAGCCGTCGATGCACCCGTCGCAGCTAGGGCATCGGCCTTCCGCTCGCCCAGGGCATGAGCCATGCTCGGATGGAGCAGATTGTAGATACCCGCAGAGCCACAGCAGAGATCCGCTTCTTCCGGATCCCGAAACGAGATACCCGGAAGTCGCGCCAGCACATCTCTCGCAGCCCACGCTGCGTGAAGCACATGGCTCTCGTGGCAGTGGTCCTGATAAACAACCAGCCGACTCCGATCGGCCTGGGCTTGTCTACCACGCGCCAGGGCACCTTGAAGGACCGAAACATGCTCAGCAAGAAAGACCGCAGCAGTGCGTACACGCGCGGCGAACGTCTCGGCCCGCTTCCGGAAGGGATCCGAGGGATCGAAGAGCTCCGGATACGCTGCCAAGGCAGCAGCACAGCCAGGCGCCTCGACAACAATTGGGGTCCCCTCGGGAAGGGCCTCGAAGGCCTCTATGTTCCTTTGTGCCAGGCGGCGGGCAGTCTTGAGATCTCCAAAGTGCTGATGAAGTGCACCACAGCAGCCTTGCCCGGCAGGAATCACGTCAGTAAAGCCAAGGGCTTCCACGACACCGCGGAGGGCCTCGAGAACAAAAGGATAGAGAACGGGTGCAATGCAACCCTCAAACAGTGCAACGGTCATTCCTGCCCTACCCGGAGAAGCGCTCACCTCGCCGGCAGTGCCAGATCCCCGCTCCGCTTGGACCTGCGATTTCAAGGAGTCAACAAGTAGAAGGAAGTGCGCCCTCTCCCGCTGGGGAAAGAGGGTACGCACGGCCACCCCCGCGAGCCCCATGCGGGCGGCCAGGAGTATCAGCCGCACTGCAGTGCGCAGAAGCCACAGCCTAGGAAATACGAACCGCAGCAGAAAAGCGAGCCAGGGCCTTTCGCCTGGGCCGCGACGGGCCCGAAGCGCCTCAAGAATCTGGCCGTAGGCAACCCCGCTTGGACAGGCATCCTCGCAGGAGCGGCAAAGGAGGCATTCATCCAGCAACCCTGCAGCTTCCTCCTCGGCTATCTCCCCATTCAGAAGGCCCCTGACCAAAGCAAGCCGCCCCCTGGAGGAGCGTGCCTCATCGAAGGTCTCGCGGTAGGTGGGACAGGCCTCCAGGCACAGCCCACAATGGATGCAGCGGGCCAGGGAAGCATCCGAGAGCGACCGCACTATGGGCGCCTCCTTCACCGCACCTACGGCAGGACACATCCGAGGAACTTACCTCCCGGGTCAAAGGCTGCCTTAAGGCTCTTAGCCAACGGGAGAAGCTGCGGGCTGCTGCCCCATGGATCCATTCCCCAAAGAGGGAACCGCGGTGCTCTCTCCAGCACTCGGTAGCCACCAAGGCGCCGCAGCAGATCGGAGACCTCCAGCAGGCCACCTCGAAGCACTGCTTCACCCTCAGGCTGCATGCGGAATCCCGCCCGCAGCAGCCCCGTCTGTGGCCAGACCGAGAGCCCCATGAGCGCCCTCTCACGCACTGCTCGTGCAAGCAGGTCCCGCAAGCCCCAAAGAAGGCTCAGGGACGACTCAGGCGGCACGACCATCCTCAGAAGCACTTCGGCCGCAGACTCCCAGGGGCGGTCCCCGCGTTGGCTCTCGGGGTCTTCGGTTCCGAAGACGCACTTAGAGCCAAGGAGACGAACCGCTTCCTCTTGCCGCCTGCGCACTTCCACCGAGAATCCGTCTAGACCCACCTCGAGCCTCCAGCCGCTCTGATCCCAGTCGATTTCCACATAGGTCCATCCTAGCCGGTGAGCCACGATGGAACGAGCCGCAGCCACGACCTCCTCGAAACGCCCCCGCACTCTGAGAGTTCGGATACTCTCCGGCAGCGGGTAGAGCCTCAGGATGACCGAGGTAAGCATGCCGAGCGTGCCCCGGGAGCCGAAAAACAACCTCGGTACGTCATAGCCGGTCACGTTTTTCATGACGCCAGCACCGAAGGAAACGATGGCACCGTCCCCAAGAATGGCCCGCACGCCCAGAATCGAGTTCTTTGGATGCCCGAGGCTGCACGCCTTCCGACCCCAGTAGCCGGAAGCAACGACGCCACCGACTGTAGCATCAGGAGAGGGACCCTCGAAGGCGCTCTGCAGCCGATGCCTCCTGAGCACGACCTCCAGCTCCCCGAGGCGGACTCCAGCCTCCACCTCGGCAAATAGATCCGCGGCTCGCACACGCAGGATTTGCTCGAGGCCTTCGACGCCAACGTCCTCCGCGGGCTGCTCACCTGGCTGTTCGCCGATCCACAGTGTCCTAGAGCCCACCGGGCGCACGAATCTGGACTTCGCCACAAGGCGAGCCAGCGCGGCCTCTGCCGGCGATCGCGGCGTTCTGCCCGCATCACCCTGAGACGCGGGATCTATCTCGGGCACAGCCTTGCCCGGATTGAGCAGCCGCCGCGGGTCGAAGACCAGGCGGATCCTCTGCAGCACCTCGATCTCCCGCTGGGTGAGGGCGAGCGGGAGAGCGTGCAGCTTCGAGAGCCCCACACCGTGCTCTCCTGTGAGAACCCCACCAGCGTCGAGGCAAATCCGCATTATGCGTGCCCCGGCGTCTCTGGCTCGCCGCAGCTGGTCCGGGTCCCCCGCGTCGAAGAGTATCGTGGGATGAAGATTGCCGTCCCCGGCATGGAAGATGTTCGCTATCGGCAGGCCGACGCTGCGAGAAATCTCCGAGATCCGATCAAGCACCATGGGGAGCGCCGTACGCGGAACGACGGCGTCGTGCGAGATGTAGTTGGGTGAGACCCTCCCGAGGGCAGCAAAGGCCTTCTTGCGAGCCTCCCATAGACCCTCTCGCTCTGTGGCATCAGCC
>CAYMBA010000121.1:0-8327 GCA_964388535.1 uncultured bacterium
AAGGAACACCTCCGGGAGATGGTCGCTTCCGTCGAGCTGGGAGTACGGATGATCGCCCTCTCCATGGTAGTAGGTGTAGTTCTCGTAGAAGGTCGGGATGGGGAATGAGCCGCTGACGTCGCCAACGATGGTCACGTAGTCGGGCGGGTACTCCCAGTTTGCGTAGGCATTCTGAAGCCACGATTTGATTTGATTGTTTGTAGATCCCGTCTGAGAGGTCGTGGCGACTACTACATTGTAGCCCATCCTCCGGCGCCAGTTCGCCAGTGGTTCTATGTATGACTCCACGGCGTCACGGCATACTATAACCCATGTGCCCAAGTAGGGGGATTAGTTCTCCGATCGACCGCGGGCCCCGTAGTTCACTACGAGTGACTCGAAGACATGGTCGAAGGCAGGAGTCCTGGGGAGATCCGTTCTGGTTGGATTGTTCCTTACGTCCGCACCTACGTACTCCAGATTCACCCGGATCTTGGTAGCGACGGTGAGTTCCTGCGTGCTGGGTGCGTAGCCTAGTGGTCGGAAGGTCACGGGGACTACCCTCAGGCCTCTCATGACAGCTGGGGCCCCCACGGTTACTGTAGGCTCGGCTATTGGCTCGGCGTGCTGATAGACTGCCCGATCGATGATGAAGTCATTACCATCTAGGTCTTGCATGGGGAATATGTGAAAGCCGTGGAGCGTCTGTTCCTCCGCTATTTCGACCGAGAGGCCGAGTCCCGTCTCGGGTGGAATCGCAACCAACCGTGTGAAAGAGGGGAGCGCCGGGCTTCCTGGCTCCCCGAAAAGCTCTGCCCCTGGGATGTCAACTATCTGGAATGCCTCCCCGTCCATCCTGACCGTCTCGACTTCGATGGCCGGGAGATCGAAGGTGAAGGATACCCCGTTCTCAGAGTCCTCGATGTCCTCGAAACGCGGGGTCACCGCAGAGGCTGCGGGGTCAAGGTAGAGATACTCTGCTTCTGCTGTTCCCAGAGGAGAAGCAGCCAACCAAAGGGTGTAAAGGGCCACCGCCGCCACGATGCGGTGCAAAGATGTGGTCATGGTCAACCCCCCAAGTTCTGCTCCGCCCAGATGGTGGAGATTCGGTGCGTTCCTTTCCAGACCCGTCGGGTGACGGGACTCTGCCTGTTCACCGAGCTGGTGGAAACCCGTTGCCATCACTGCGCGTCCACGCCTGCCCTGGGCTCGTGGACGCTATCCCGGTCATTATACCACACCGGCCCGCTCGCTGGATAACAGGCGTTATCCATCGGCCGCGCCTGGGTGGCCCGGGGCGCTGTGCCTAGCGTTTTCTGGGGGGAAGCTTGGGTGGCTTCAACTTGGGGCGGCGCCTGAGGTCTGGCCTTGCTTCCTTGAAGCCCCGCAGCATTTTCATCACCTCTTTGAGCGCGCGCTCCAGCTGGGGGTCCCGACCCGCCCCGAAGTCCTGAGGCGTCAGATCTACTTCGATGTCGGGATCGACACCGTAGTTCTCGACTCTCCAACCCACGTCGTCAAACCAGAAGGCGTACTCGGGCTGGGAAGTTATCGAGCCGTCCACCAGCCCATGCCGTGGCCAGATCCCAATTACTCCGCCCCAAGTGCGCTTGCCCACCAGGGGCCCAAGGCCATATCGCTTCCACGCGTGGCAGAATATGTCGCCGTCGGACCCGGTCCCTTCGTTAGCGATCGCTACCATGGGGCCACGGGGAGCCTCGCTTGGATATGGCTCCAGCCCGTGGTGGCGGGACACGGATGCGCCAATCCTCTTTCGCATCAGCCTCTCAAGCAGCATCTGCGATATGTTTCCGCCCGCGTTGTACCTAACATCCACGATCAGGCCCTCGTGGTCGATTTCAGCCATGAAATAGCGGCTGAACTCCGAGTAGCCAAACATCCCCATGTCCGGCACATGGATGTATCCAACGCGCCCCTTGCTGTGCTCGTGTACCCAGGCCCTGTTCCGTTCCACCCAGTCCCGGTAACGAAGTGGGAACTCGTTTGCCAGGGTTTTGACGCTGACTGTCTTCGCAGTGCCCCTGCGCCGCCTTGAACGCGGGCGCGCAGCGTCGGTGACGGAGAGCCACACCTCAGTTCCTGCTCTGTGCACCAAGGCTTCCCAAGGCGTCGTCTGCTCGCTCAGCTCCACGCCGGCGATCGAGGTTACCGCTGCCTCTTCTGCCACCCCTAGCCCGGGGGCAGCCAGAGGAGATGAAACCTCCGGGTTCCAGGGGTCTCCTTTGAGGATCCTTGCGATCCGCCACACCCTCCGCTTCCTGTCATACCGGAAGTCGACTCCAAGAAAGCCCACGGGATAGGTCGGGGGTCTCCGGTAGTCACCCCCAAACTCGTATGCGTGTGAGGTGCCAAGCTCGCCTTGCATTTCCCAGATCAGGTCAGAGAGTTCCCCTCTGGTCAGGACCCTTTCTACGAGTGGCAGATAGCGCTCGTATACGGACTTCCAGTCGATCGCCGACATATCCGGAGTCCAGAAGTTGTCTCTCTGGAGCCTCCATGCTTCTCCTAGCATCTGTCTCCATTCGCGCGCTGGCTCTACGACGCACCTTACTCTTGCGAGGTCTATCCATCCTGTCTTGCGGCTTGTCTCTTCCTTGTTCGGCCCTCCCTTCGGAGGTTCCCCGGTGGCCAGCACAGCTCGCAGTCGTGCCCCGGACCTGTACGCCAAGGTCTTTCCGTCCCGTCCGATCTTGAACGAGCCGACCGAGGAAGCGAACGTGCTGTGGCGAAGATCTCTGAAGTCAAACATTTCGATCGATGCCGCTGGCGCAGCAGACGACTGGTGCTGCCACGGATCCGTCGAACGCAGAGGGTGGGAAAGAACGAACACACGGTCAGCGCAGGCTTGTACAGCCGAATAGCGGCCCTCTGGGATCGGAACGACCTGTATGCGGTCTGTGATGCCGTCAAAGTCTATCGTGACTTCGGAAACCTCTTCACTCGGCTTACCTTCCTTTCCTTCGCCGGATTGGGCCTCAGCTGCTACCTCCCACGGATTCCTCATGGGGGAGACGTTTACCTTGGCGGGACCTAATGGGCGCGGTGCGGGCGCAAGTGGAGACGGCAGATCCTTTCGCAGCGTGATCAAGTATGGACGTGCGCCCTTGGGAATCGCAATCTCAAACCGAACTATCTCTTCGAGTGGTGTATAGGTTCGCAGAGAAAGGAAATACAGGTACTTCCCTGTTGGATCGAAACACGGTGCATAGTCAATGAAATCCCCGCTGGTGACCGTGCGCTTTCGGCCTGTCTTCACGTCAGCGATCCGAATTTCGCCACGCCGCTGCGATACGCGGACAGCGTAGGCAAGCCACCGGCCATCGGGCGACCAACAGAAGCCTTCGATTGGCCCATACGGGCTTCTGTCGATCTTCTTCACCTGCTTCTTCTTGAGATCCACTACAAGGATCTCGGAGCGATGGTTTGCGACTGCGATGCGATCCTGGACGCCACGCCTGCCTGCTGTTCGAGCCTTCCGTGCCTTCCTCCTTCCTCGCGGGCGCGCAGGAGGATCGGGTGCAACCTGCAGCTCCACGACGCGGCCCAGGTTCTGGCGCAAACGCAGCTTCTCCCGACCCTCAGGTGGAGTGAAAATCTCCAGGCACTCTTCTCCATCCTCGTCTGTGATTGCCACGAAACGCTTCCCGTCGTTCAACCACCGGGCGAGTCTATGGCGCCCCTGCCAAGGGACGCCGAACTCGGTTGCCGGCCCTTCCCAGAGCCCCATCGTGACTGGCCTGCCGCGCAGGGTTAGGAGGATCGAGTGACCTGCAGGGTGAACGTCATAGTCCTCGAGGTACTGTGCTCCGCTCAAGATGCGTCGCTGCCTCTGAGGCTGAGTGGTTGTAACACGGACATCTATTTTCCTGTTTTCGCCGGTGTGTAGGTCGAGCAGCCACAGGTCGGCGCCCGCGTGATAGACGATCAGCTTGCCATCGGTCGATGGGAACCTTGCGTAGAAATCCCTATGGTCTGTATGCCTTCTGATATCAGTGCCGTTTGGACGGCAAGAATAGATGTTGCCAAATCCTTCGTGATCTGAGAGGAAGTATATACGACCGCCCGTCCACATCGGTGACGCGAAGTTGCCCTGTAGGTGCTTCAAGATCTGTTTGAAGCGCCCCGTCCCTTTCTCGTCTACCCAGATAGTGCCTACCTGGCCACCTCTGTATCTTTTCCAGCGTGCTGGATCGCCGCCGTTGCGGGCTATGGCAACCCCATGGCCTTCGGGTTCGAAGGTTATCGCTACCGCAGGACCCATCTTCATGCTCTCAGGTGGTCCACCCGTCACTGGCACCTTGTACAGCTCGTAACCCGACCATGGCAGAGGCTGGCCCGCGCTTGTGATGAATACGACGTGCTTGCTGTCTGGAGTCCAGCCCACGGGCGCACTCACGGAGCCAAAGTGAGTCAGCCGTCTTGGCTTTCCCCCGGTGGCCGCAACGACATATACCTCCCGTGCTCCTTCGTCGGTGCCGAGGTACGCTATCCAGTTCCCATCCGGCGAGAAGATCGGCATCGACGCCACACCCTGGCTGACGGTCAGCCGAACGGCTATGCCTCCATCGATGGGAACGCGCCACAGGTCATCCTCGCACGTGAAGACGATGTCTCGGCCGTAGACAGTTGGAAAGCGGTAGTAGCCTACAAAGGTTCCGTCCTCGGGACTTCCTGGAGCGTCCTGCCTTGTGCTCGGGGATTGTGCGCTTCCGGAATCTCTATTTACCCCACTCGAGGGCCCAAGCGTGAGGAGAGGAAACCCGCCCGTCATTCCCTTGCCCATCGCACCTCCCAGGTGTTGAAGACCCTTGCGCTCAGCGCAGAAGGATGGAGGCGAACTTGTTTCAGCTACTGCTCCGCCGGACTTCCGCTGCGCCTAACGTCTTCGAGCTGCTGCTTCTGTTTGTGGCTTGCAAGCACCTGCCGAGACCTCCGCAGCGCACACCATTCGCGCCCGCACATACTGCAGAAGTCCTCGTCAGGGCTGGAGTTCTTCCGAATCTCGTTCGCCCGCTCGGGGTCGAGCGAGAGGCGGATCTGCTTTGCCCAGTCGAACTTCGCGCGCGCCTTGCTCATCTCATCGTCCCGGTCCCGAGCACCGGGGAGCCCGCGTGCGATGTCCGCTGCGTGGGCGGCGATTCGGTGGGCGACGACGCCCTCCCGCACATCATTGGGGCCAGGGAGTCCAAGATGCTCCGTCGGCGTCACGTAGCACAGGAAGGAAGCACCATAGTAAGCAGCTGCAGTTGCGCCGATGGCGCTCGTTATGTGGTCGTAGCCAGGGGCAATGTCAGTCACCACCGGTCCCAGAACGTAGAAAGGCGCCCCGTCACAGATTTCCGTCTCCATCTCCATGTTCTTCTGGATCTGATCGAATGGAATGTGCCCGGGACCCTCCACCATCACCTGGCAGCCGTGTTCTCTGGCTCGCCGCACGAGTTCGCCCAGGACACGCAGCTCAGCCAGCTGGGCTTCATCGGTCGCATCGGCCACACAGCCGGGTCTTAGGCCGTCGCCCAGGCTGAAAGTTACATCGTAGGTACGCATGATGTCGCAGATCTCATCGAACATCTCGTACAGCGGATTCTGCTTCTTATGGTGCTCCATCCACGCTGCCAGGAGGCTTCCTCCCCTTGAGACGATCCCCGAGACGCGGCCCGCGGCCAGGGGTAGGTGCTCCCTCAGAATCCCAGCGTGGATCGTGAAGAAATCGACGCCTTGCTCGGCCTGCTTGGAGATGATGGCCAGCATGTCGTCGTACGTAAGTTCTTCGACCGGCTTGTGCACAATCATCTCGTATATGGGCACTGTACCCAATGGGACCGTAGCGTGCTGGATGAGATACGTCCTGATCTCGTCGAGGTCTCCGCCGGTGGATAGATCCATCACTGTATCGGCCCCATAGCGGACAGCGAGCTCCATCTTGAGCCGCTCTTCCTCCTTGCACGAATGGCCGGGCGAGGTGCCCAGGTTCGCATTGACCTTGGTCCGCAGACTCCTGCCTATGCCGATGGGGACGAGGGCACCCCCGTCGGTCCCCCCGTGCTGCGACGACAGGTGCCTCTTGTTGGCGGGTATGACGACCCTGCCTGCTGCAACCTCTCGGCGCAGCAGCTGGGGATCCATGCCTTCGGCCGCAGCGACGTGTCTGATGGCGGGTGTCACCTGGCCTGCGCGAGCAGCCTCTATTTGTGTCATCTTCCTTCTCCTTTGTATACGAGTCCAGTTCGGAGAATAATAGTCCTCCAGCGGTGTAGGATGCAAACCATGACCGCGGGGCGCAGGCGGTCTTGCGCCGCCCCGGGTGTCGAAACAGGGGCGCAGAAGGAGGTGTCTTCATGGGCTATCCAAGCCGCGAGGAAGCGTGGGCTTTGCTTACCGAGTTCACCAGCAACGAAAGCCTGCTGAGGCACGCCTTGGCGGTAGAGGCTTCGATGAGGGCCTACGCGCGAAAGTTTGGCGAGGACGAGGATGAGTGGGGTGTCACCGGACTTCTGCACGATTTCGATTATGAGAAGTATCCTGACCCGAAGGATCACCCGTTCCGCGGTGCGGAGATTCTGAGGGAGAGAGGCTATCCGGAGGAGATGATACAGGCGATCTTGGGCCATTCGAATCACACGGGCGTTCCGCGAGAGAGCCGCATGGCGAAGGCACTCTTTGCTGTGGACGAGCTTACTGGATTCATTACGGCCATTGCCCTTGTTAGGCCCAGCAAGAAGGTCGCCGACGTGAAACCGAAGTCGGTCAAGAAGAAGATGAAGGAGACCGCCTTCGCCAGGGCGATCGACAGGGATGCTATCAGGCAAGGCATGGAGGAGCTGGGGGTCGAGTTCAACGAGCACGTATCCCTCGTCATAGACGCGATGGCCTCCATAGCCGATCAACTGGGTTTGGACGGGAGACTGGCAGAGGAGACCAAGCACAGCTGAAGGGTTGAACAACGCCAGCTGCGCCTTGTTCTGTCCTACTTTCGCTCCTGTACTTTGGCGCTAAGCCGTATGAGGGTGCCAGATCTCAAGACCTCTAGGGCGACTTCGTCCCCCGGCGAGAGGTCGGCCAGGGCCGCGGTATAGTCGTACAATGTGTCGATCGGCGTTCCTGCTACGGACTTGATTACGTCTCCTTCCTTGATTCCCGCTGCCTGGGCTGGACTTCCGGGAAACACTTTGGCCACACGTACGCCCCCTTTGGCCATCTCGAAGTCGGGAACAAAACCCAGGGAGACCTTGCGCTTGGGTGCCTCACGCATTGTCTTGACAGCCTCGCTGCCGACTTCTTCGAACCGAAGAGGCCTGCAGTAGCGCAGATATCTGACGAGCTCGGTGACGTAGGTCGACAGGGTATGAAGGCCCCTGTAGTTTATCTTCGCTGCCTCATCAGTGACCTTGCTGTAGTCTTCGTGAGGGCCCGTGAAGAAGTGAAGCACGGGGATACCAGCTTCAAAGAAGGCCACGTGGTCTGAAGCGCCCGCTCCCTCGGGCCGCATTGCGATATCCAGCCCGAAAGAGAGATTCAGTCCATCAAGGATCCCAGGCCATTCTCTGGCGGTCCCGGTCCCAAATACGATTACATCGTTACCCCGCATCCTTCCGACGCAATCCAGGTTGATCATGGCGACCAGGCTTTCGGGAGGGACTACGGGATGCTCGACGTAGTAGTGCGACCCAACAAGGCCCGCTTCCTCACCAGAGAAAACAACGAAAATGACGCCCCTTAGCGGCTGCGGAGCGTGATGCACGACAGCTGCTTTCCTGATCGCCTCAGGTGATGCTTCTTCCGCGGCGGCTCTAAGTTCCTCCGTCAGCGCCCCGGCTACTGTGAGCAGTGCGGCCACTCCGGAGGCGTTGTCGTCGGCGCCGTTGTAGATCTGATCGCCCGTGAGTGTTGTGTCCATTCCTATGTGATCCACATGGGCCCCAACAACGACGTAGGGAGGTTCCGCCCCCGGCTCTGGGGGGATGATCCCGATTACATTCGCTGTGGATTTCCCGTCCGCGGTGAAATGCTGCAAGTAGGCATCTAGGCTCGTGCCGTGGGCGTCTTCGACCGTGGGGGGGCGGAGGCCGAAGTACCTGAACCGCTTGGCTACCCAGCGGACCGCTTCTTCGAGACCCTTGCTCCCAAGGCCGCGTCCCTCAAGGCGGTCCGAAGCCAAGAACTCGACAGCGTGTCTCAGGTCGGCTGGATCTGGCCGTGTCCGATTCTCCCAACCCGCACCACAGGCGCGACTGCTGACGGCTCGGGTTCTCTGGAGGCAAATAGTAGCGCGCTGCTCTACGCCGTGGGTGCTAGGAGAGGCTAGCGACGTGGTTTCAGGGGTGCCC
>CAYMBA010000122.1:0-8198 GCA_964388535.1 uncultured bacterium
TATCGAACTCGCGGGCGTAGAAGGGAAGCCATGCCTTCTGTGGCAAGGATGGGGGGTATATGGTCCCTACCCAGTCCTTGAAACTGTAACCAGACGTACCGATCCTGATCTCACCCGCCAATCGAATCGCCTAGGACAAGTATAGCAGAGCGACCACACCGAGAATCCCCCTGGCAAGATCCCTTGGAGGCGAAAAACCCCTCAAAAAACAAGCGGCGGCGCGGTGAGCTCTAAATTGGGAAGCGGATAGGTGAACCTTCAGGAATTGGGTTCGGGTTCTCCCGAACGTTCCGACGTGAGAACAACACTTCGGACAATAACAGCTAGGTGGCGGTTTGAGGCTTAAAGGATAAACTCGCTGCCAACGCCAGAACCAGGCTTCTCTCGTTCTCTCAAGCCCCTCGCTTTTCAAGGGGATCTTACACACAATGCGGCGAAAGGAAGGCGTTGCAGAAAGATAAACAAAAGCCCGCAGAAAAGCGCGCAGGTTGGCTTTGGATCCCCTTAACCCTATGAAGGGGGAGGACGTGGTCATCCTCCGGATCGTGCACCGGAAGGTCTCTGTTCGAGACCTCTGTGCCGCGTTGGAACGGGATGGATTCGTCTTGGACCGTCAACGGGACACCTACCACGTTTACTACCGCTCCAGGGACAAGCGGCGCGTGGTGATCCCCTACCACCGGCCCGGGGCTACCCTCTCCACCGAGACCCTCTTCAACACCACCCGCGATCTCAGCTGAACTGATGAGGCTCTTCAACGCTTGAGGATAATGAACATAGAATTTCTAAAACTTCATCACAAGCCCCACACGCGGATATATCCACCATGTCCCAACATCTATAGCCACCCAGTCAGTATGGTATATAACCCCAAATTCAACATATGGTAAAATTAAGAGTACAGTTCCCCAACCCCAATATACACTGAAGTAATTAGCCTGCATTGCATTTGCCAAAAAAGTTCGGAAAGAGACCCCTAGGCCCACGTTAATTCCAATATATCCGGTAAGTTCTCCCTTTTTATTATAATCAGTCAAACTAAGAACAAACCAAGGTATCAAAGTAGGAACGTCCGGAATCCAAAAATTAATGATGCCGGAGAGACTCAACCACACCTCTGGAGGAGGTCGTTCCGGCAGCGACGGTGTTCTCCAAGTCCAAATTGCGTAATGCTTCCCTTTAGAACCCTGCCACGCTAAGTGCAACGAAATTTCGTCTCCAGTGCGAATGTCTATGGGTTGTTCAACCCACCCTGAGCTTCTCCACTCAATGTACTCTATAGGCCAAACGGCTTCCCTTATAAACGCCTTTGCTGGGATAGGGGTAGGAGCTTGAGGTTTTTCTCTTTCAATATACTTTACCGCTGTATGTATAATCTTCAAAGATTGTCGATTTGGAAGAACAAGGCTACATTCATCCCAAAGCAGCAAAATTGTTTCCAGTCCTTGATTTGTTATTGTCAACTCTATTCCCTTTAGAGCCCCACCTGGGGTGAGTATAAACATTCCCTCAATTTGAAGAGGAGTGTCCAGCGGCTTCTTAACAAGGGGCCACTTCATCACTTCCATTCCAACCCCTGGAAGCCCGCACAAGAACAAGACAAACACCAATCCTTCAAGCCGCCACGGAACTCGCCCAATTCTTTCCATAATGACCCTTAGCTAAAGAGGTATTGCGATAAGCTCCTTTATAACCTGCGGGCGCTTACTCCGTCCATTCCGCTCCAGCCGCACAAAACCATAGGTCTCTAATAGCTTGAGGTCTCGGGAGACGCTCTCGATTGGACGCCTAAGGAGTTCCGCAAGCTCACGTATTGATTCCACCTCTCGCCGGCGAAGCGTGCGGAGGAGCCTTAATCGCTGGGGCGTCAATACTTTGCGTTCCGCCTCCTCATCTAGAAGCACAACGCTCAATCGGTCCGGATAAAGCTCAGGATGTCGTATAGCATCTTGGAGCATACGCCCCACAAGCTCCAAAACCTGCTGCGCATGGCCGTTCCTTTTCATCTCTCACCTCGATATAACTCCAGATATCGTTCCCAGTTCTTCGAGATGTCTGTGTACGCACGTTGAAAAGCCTCTTTGAACGAGTGCGCTTTGAATGGGTTGTCTTCGATTCGCTCTTTTCCACCCCAAAAGGTATGCCTATGAACGATCTTGTGTGCTGTATCGTAACGAATCACTGGGAACACTTGGCCACCTCTGATTGCATTAAGCGTGATTCCAAAACCCTTAACTTTGCCACGAGATATCTCTACCCAAACGTCAAGACGAGCTTCGGTGCAGAGAGTGATTGACCACTCCTTACGAGTATGGATCATTTGATCTTTTATGTCAAGTATAGTACCAGCAAGATTGCAACCTCGAGAAGCACTGAAACGGCACAGAGTGTTATCAGGAGCCACAAGATATGTTCTGATATCTCTACCTTCCCCGACCTTGCGGGAGGACTGGGCAAGGCAACATCGTCGTCCAGTTCCGCGTTCAACTCTCGACCCTGACCTGGTCCTTCCCGTTCCTCACCGGACGTTGCCGCACCTTCCGGTAAGGTCCCGGGGAGGAGCGTATGGCCGTTGCCGCCCGGCGAGCGAAGCAGTTCCGTGACCGACCTTGCCGCATCCGTGAGGGAACTTCCCGCACGCTCCCGCAAGATCATTTCCCTGAGCAGCTCCAAACCTCGCTCATCAACAAGGATTTTGCCCCGGGGACCTTTCCGGCAATGTCCGTCAAGGTGCGGCATGATGAGGGAAAGACGCCGACGCACTTGTTTCTCCGAAAGCTCTAAATGCTCAGCCAGTTCCTTGATCCCGTACATTGCCGCAGAGAGGGTAACGGTGAGGGAACATGCGGGAAGGTGCGCTTGAACGGTTTACGTGAGGATTCGGGCACTATGAGGACGGACAAAGGACCCCCATAAAGCAAGATGACCTTGTAAAACCCTGTCCTCAAACTGTATATTGACATGAGTGTAATGGAGCAAACTTCCGGCGGAAGCCGGTGAGATAACAGCTGGGAAGGAAAAAGAAACCCCGCGAGGGCACCGCGGGGCCGGAGCATTTCCTCCCAGCTGGGAAGGGGCTGTTATTGCCACCAGTAGATTAGCTCGACAAGCGGAAGTAGTCAAGTGGCAACCGGGCGGTGCTGAAATCCCCTTCCCCTCAGTCCTCAGCCACCTTCCCCCTTCCGCAACAAAGGTCTTCACGGTCCTGGTTCTATCCGCATCCGCCGACGCGGTAGCCCTCCCCCTGCATCTCCTCGCCCGCCGCGCGGGGATATCCGTGACCCAGGCCCGCCGAGCCCTCAAACGTTTGGTGGCCACCAAGCTCGTCGAGATAGCCGAGCCCGGGCGGGGAACCCGGCCCACGAAATACCGTATCAGATGGCAACTCCAAAGTTTTCCACAAGCTTGTGTGCCCTCTTCCCCCACACCCCTATCTCAGAGAACTACACGGAGAACTCCTTCGGAGACCCCGGCGGCCCCCTTGGGGGCCGCGTGGTCAGATTTGCCCATTAAATCTCGATCCTCTGCTCTCAGATGGCTAATGTTCCGGTTGCGAAGGGAAGTTGAGCGTTGGGGTCTTCCGCCACCGCGCCGCGAGCGACTCCTTCGCGCCGCCGGAGCCGTCATTTGGCGCGCCCTCCAGCGGGGGTACCTCCGCACCACGGCCGCGGTGCGGCGGTTTTGGTGGGCACTCCTTTCACGGCTTCGGGACGCCCGCGAGGGCATCAGCCGGGATCTCAAGCAAGCCTGCGGATTCGCAGGTTGGTGCGTCCTGGTAAGCCTACGGGAATTGGGCTTCCTCCAATCCTATCGCGAGAGCCCGGTTGAGACCGTGGATGCAGGGGAGAGTGCAGGAGCAATGGTGGAGTGTCAAACAACGGAGGTTGACGAAAGCGGAGGCCTCAGTGCTTTCTTAGAGCAAGAGGGTTTTCATTCACTTGTCGACTACATCCGTCACAAGGTAACCGTGCGTAAGAGGCGGTAACCGAGACGCGTTCTTAGGGGTAACCCGCCGGTTACTTTGAAGACCCAAAGCGGGTTACCTGGGGACAGCCTCGCGCACTCGAGATCGATAGCCCCACTGAAGGTAAAGGGGGCTTCGTAGCCGGGGAGATTAGAACCCAGGTTCCACCAATCGAATCCATTCATGAACGCGACGGTAACCGCAACGTAAATATCGTAGCAGTCCGCATCGTTGCCGTAGTAGTAACCGAACGGATACCGATCGTCGCCGTAAAGGATCCCGGGGACCCTACCTGTAAATAAACAGGCAGCGGATACGAGCCCAAACTGGAGTTGGCTCACTTAAATGGTCAGTTTACCACAGAGACAATACTTCGGGATAGGTTCTACAGACCCTTGAAGGGGGTTAAGCAGAATTCCGAAGGGGGGCGCATGCCGTACGTGACCGAGATTCGTTCTTAAGGGTAACCCAGCGGTTACGTTTCGGACCCAGAGCGGGTTACCAGAGCGTACCCTATGAGCATAGCGGGGGAACGTCTAAGGCGCTTTTCCTTCTCCTGCCAGTTGTGCCACAAATGGCACGCAATCCCACCCGCGAGGACGCCGATACCCGCACCGATCAGGAAGCCGAGTTCCCCTTTCAGGTGGTTCCCCACAGCCGCCCCTATAGCGCCCCCGAGGAGGGGAAGGAAGAGCTCCTTCGCTCCCTCTTCGAAAGCCCTGTGGAGTAGGGGGGTGACTATCGCCCCACCCACTAGACCAAGGGGAAGGAGGACGGGGGCAACCCGTTCCCACTTCTCGCCTGCTTCCTCGGCCTTCTTCCGCCCCCTTTTTTCCAGCTCGAGGGCGAGTGAAAGCTCATCTACCCTGGTCCTATAGCTGGAGAGGGCTTCTCGAAGCCTGTGGATTTCTCCCTTTAGGTTCGCAATCTGCAGGGCGTGGCGTTTCCTTTCGTCTTCACGCATTGCCTGGAGGGCTTCAAGCTCCCTCTCCTTTTGTGCGAGGAGGGCCTGATTCTTTTCCACCTGAGCCCTGGCTTCCTGTAACTCTTCGCCGATAGCTTCCTTGATGGGGATCCCCCTTTCGGCGGCCTTCTCCTTGAGCCAACGATAAAGCTCATCGCTCACTTTTATTACTTGTGCCATGGCTCACCTCCTAGGATTTTGTTTTTGCCGCTTGACTTCCAATCATCGATTAGTTATTATAACAAGGTATGTTTAAGAAGACACTTGCTTTCCGGGAGGTGATATGCCGGACTGATGCCGGTTCATTCCTATTTTTGTCTCCAAAAGGGGGTAGCCTCGATGCGGGGCAATGGTTCAAAGCGGCGGGAGGGGATTGGGCGGATCGGGCTTCGGGAGGCCGCGGCGATTACCGGGGTTCCCGTGCCGACGTTGAGCTACTGGGTGAACACGGGCCTCATCAAGCCCGAGCAGGCCTGGGGCGAGGGGCGTGGGCGGCGCTACCGGTTTTCCCTTCTGAACCTTGTGGAGATCATGACGGTGGCGCGCCTGCGGAAGCACGGGCTCCCGATGCAGCGGCTGCGGAAGGCGGTGGAGGCGCTGGAGCGGCACCGGGATGAGGTCAACCGCCCCCTGGCGATGCTGACCCTGGTGACCGACGGAAGGGATCTCTTCGAGGTGGTCGAGGGGGAGGCGGAACTCGCCAAAGTCGTTCGCTGTCACGACGGCCAAGGGATCTTCGCCATAGCGATCGACGAGCTTCGCAGGGAGATCGAAAGGAAGGAGGCGGAACTGACGGAATGCATAAGTTGAAGCCGGGTAAAAAGGGGCGACCCACCCGCCGCCCCGGGTGGGTCGCGATCACCACAACGCTCCCTTTACCACGCCCACTGGGGGGGCAGTGGCATGTCAGAGCCTATAGTTCCTGAGACCCCCTGTCAATCCCCGGCTGCCCCTTCCCAGGGCCCCCTTGTCCTCCCCTGGTGGGAGCCCGAACGGATCACGGTGTATCGTGAGGGCATCGGATGGCGAACGCTCCACGGCTGGGACATGCACAGGGCCGCACGGTTTGGTCCCATCGGTGTTTCGCCCGTTGACAGGGAGGGCAAGGCCCATTTCATCGCTTGGGACATCGACTCGGGGGATCCCGATCACGTGAGATTCGTGTTGCAAGCGCTCCCGGAAGGGGCATGTCCCCTCGTGAGCTGGTCCGGGAAGAAGGGCTGGCATGTGTGGATCTTCCCGGACGAGCCGTTGGAGCTGGAAAAGGCGGTGAAATTCGCCAGGATCGTCCGGGAAAAAGCCGGTTTGGACCGCCGGACATGCGAGATCTTCCCGCAGGGCAGGCGGTCCAAGTGCTTAAAGTGGCCCGGGCAACCCCATCCGGATACCGGGGAGGAAGAGGTATTCGTCCCTATCAAAGCCCTGCACGACAACGACCGATACGATACGCCCCTCCTCCTGGAAGCCTTGAGCAACGGCCTCCACCGAACGCCGGCCCACATAATCTCGGAATGGCGCGAAAAGGACCAAAGCAGGCCGAGGAAAGCCCCGCCTTCCGGACCGCCCCCCACGTCCTCCAGGGACCAAGGGGGTACCCATTTCCTCGCTTGCCAGGAAAAGCTCGCGCTTTATCTCCTGGAAATCGCCGGTCGTGAGCCGGTCCCGATCGGGAAGGAGTTCCTCTGTATCCTGCCGGGACACGATGAGAGGAGGCCGAGCGCGGCCTTCTACCGAATGCCGGATGGAAGCATCTTCTACCACGATTTCCATTACGCCAAGTACGGTTCCCCCGAGTGGTTGCCGCTCGGTGTGGTGTACCGTGCTTTGAAGACGAAGACCCTCAAAGTGCTCTCCCCCCATGAAACCGCGCGGGAACTGGCGGAACTCGCCCTGAACGCCGAAGTAATGACTTCACTCACCTCGACATTAGTGGTTCGTGTCGAAAAAAACACAAGGGTTCTTGTGGAGATAGAGCTGATTCCTGAGAGATGTATTTCGTTAGTTCAGAGAATGATGGGAAAGAAACAACTGGAAGAACTACGAGAAGTATATTTCCAGTTGTTGGGGTTACCTCCACTTGCCAGAGTATGGGGTGTGTTCGTTTGGGAGGCCCTTATTTCCGCTCAAGCTGGGTTCCGGGAGGTCAAGGCGTCCTCCCGCTATGTTGCTCAGAGGGCTTGTGTGGACAAGCAGGTCGCGAACCGGGCCTTGAACCTCCTCGCCACTCTGGGCCTGATAGCCAAGGTGCCCCGGAGCGGGGGCGAAAAAGGGGATAGGTTCGTGGTACTGGAGGCGGATGAGGGGGAGGTGAGACGCCGTTGGGATGCTTTAGGGCATCCATCGCTGGAGCGATTCAACCGTGAGTTGGTGGCAAGATGTCTTGGGGAGGATCTCGCCTGCAGGGTGTTTCGTCGCAAAAACGAACGGCACATCTGCTCCTTATCACGGAAAAAAGGGGGAATTTCGCAGATGATTTCGACAGCGATCCGGGGGGAGGATGGTTAAGCGGACGGTCGAGGAGTGCCTGTCCTTGGACATCAACTACCTCTACCGCCAAGGGATGCTGCAGCCTGGGCAGATCAGGGCACTGGAATGGTACCGAGGGGAGGAGAAAGCGGGATCCATATGGGTTATCCCTTGCTTCAAGGACGAGATCTACCTCAGATATCGTCATAAAGGCTGGGATGGGCAATGGGAGTCAGTTTGTTATGCAGTCCGGCTCGCCTGGACCCCGTGCCATTTTGGTGGACACCGTCCATGGTTTCTTTGTCCCGGGTGCAGCAGGCGGGTGGGGAAGCTTTACGCAGGAGGCAAATACTTTCTGTGTCGGCACTGCTACGATCTTGCTTACCGGAGCCAGCGGGAGAGGAAAGGAGAGCGCCTCCTCCGCAGGGCCTGGAGACTGCGCGAGCGCCTCGGCGTTGGCCCTTGGGAGGAGATAACAGAGAAGCCCCCGAGGATGCACTGGAAAACGTTCCTCAGACTGCGGGATGAGATCCTGCGGTTGGAGCTGGAAGCCCTAAAGGAACTACATCTGGAAATAGACGAGCTGGAGGACCGGTTTGGCGAGTAGAAGAATTGGCCGATTACCCGTTCCCGGATGTTTCGACATCGGAACACCCCGTGATGGAAAGACACTGTGCAGCAAGCGATAGAGAGGGTGCCTGGGGTCCGGTATGAGGAGTCCGTCAAGTGCGGCCCGTTCGAACACGTCCTTCGTGCCATCCCGAGGGGATTTTGCGTACCCACACTATGATCTGTCCTTCCCAA
>CAYMBA010000123.1:0-8169 GCA_964388535.1 uncultured bacterium
GCTCTCCACGTTCACACGAGCGTGGCCCCGTTGAAGCACGAGAGCCAGGGCGCGTGGGTACTGGGGCGCACCGGCTCTCCACGCTCACGCGAGCCGGGCTGCGTTGGGGCACCTAGACGCCGCAGCAGCGCGGCGAAGTTAAGGAGGCCCCCCCGCCCGCCCTGGAGCGGAGCATGCGCTGAGGCCGGACTCGCGTGCCAAGCGAAGGCACACCAAATCCCAACCGGAGACCTGCACAAGGGATCCCGACCTGTGTCTATCCTGTGGGGGAAGGCTCGAAGACTCCTGGAATAGTGGCACCGCACGCCTTGCACTTGTTGCCATCCAGGCCTCTGACGTCGCTCGCGTGCCATGTCCTCGCGATGAGGGTCGCTCCACAGGAGGGGCAGTACGTCGTCTGGCCGGCAGGATCAGCCACGTTACCGACATAGACGAACTGTATCCCCTCCCGTAGCGCAATGTCGCGTGCTCTGCGGAGTGTTTCTGGGTCAGTAGGCGGGTGGTCAAGCATCTTGTAGTCTGGGCGAAACGCCGTGAAATGCAGAGGGACGTCCCTGCCAAGATTGTCGAGAATCCAGTGGACCTCTGAAAGGATCTGGTCCTCAGCATCGTTCAGACCAGGGATGAGAAGTGTCGTGATCTCGAGCCACGCGCGTGTCCTGGTCCGGATCCAGATCAGAGTCTCTAGAACTGGCTTCAAGCTGGATAGGGTGTACTTCCTGTAGAACCCCTCGTCGAACGCCTTTAAGTCCACATTTACCCCGTCTATGAGATCGAAGACCTCCGCCCTAGCTTCGTTGCTGACATAGCCATTCGTCACCATCACGTTGAGCAGGCCACGATTCCTAGCCAAGCGCGCGATATCAATAAGGTATTCAGCGAAGATGATGGGCTCGTTGTAGGTGTAGGCGATAGAAGGGCAATCATTTGCCTCGGCAGCCCGCACGATCTCGCCAGGTTCGACATACTGCAGATTCGACTCCGTCATACTTTCTCTGCTGAGATGCCAGTTCTGACAATATCGGCACCCCAGCTGGCAGCCGACCGTTCCGAAGCTCAGGACCAACGAAGCGGGGAGGAAATGGAACAAGGGCTTCTTCTCAATGGGATCCACCGCAAGCCCGGCCGGCTTCCCATAAACAAGGGTTACAAGTCGCCCTCCCAGGGCCTGGCGCACGCCGCAAAAGCCCGTCTGGCCGTCGGCGAGCTTGCAGTACCTGGGGCACAGCTCACACCGAATCCGCCCGTTGGGCAGGGGCGTCCACCACCTTGCCTCCTTTTTGAAAGACACAGTCCCTCCGCCACCTCTCCTCAGAGCGCCACGCCCAAGCACGGAAAGGCACTCACAGGAAAGAAACACCAAGCAGGTTGCTAGCGATTCCCCTCCTCTGACCGAGCCAGCAGAGCCCTAACAAGAGCCTTCCCGGCCTGGGTTTCCAAGCGCCGCTCGATATCCCGGGCCCACTCAAGTGCCCCTCTTACACCTACTTCCACATACTCAATCGCCTGGAAGGCTAGCTCCAGACGATCCGCATCACGCGCTAGCCTAGCCGCAAGGCTGCTTCCCTCGTGAAACTCCCGATGCAAGCGCACTATCTCCTCGGCCCCAGAGATCCGCCCAACCTGCTCGGCCAGAACCCCCGTCTCCGAGTCCTCCAGCCCCACGTATCGCTTGGCCACCCGGTGGAGGTCTGTGGTTCGCGCCTCGTGGAGATCGTGGAACAGACACATCAGCGCCACCTGGGCGGCGTCCTCCCCAGACATCTTCGCTAGAAGGTAGCCAATAACCGAGGATCGGAAAGAGTGCTCCGCGACACTCTCAGGTTGCGCAATACCGAGGTGGCTCCATCCCGACCTGGCCGTTCTCTTCAGGATACCGGCCTCCCGCACGAGGTCGACAACCCTCCGCATATCCTCTGTCCCAAAGGGCCCCATCGCGACCATCCTGCCTCGCGGGTGTAAGCGCGACGTCGAAGCTCCCGCCCGCTTTCAGCACGAAGCTCGCGGCGTCCGGATCTTACGTTGGGCATTCAAGCACCCGCCCGCACGCGTGTCCAGCCGATCGGATGATGACGCCTGCCCTGCCGCAGCCTCCACGAAGCCAAGCGATCGGCCGATATGCTCTATTGGAACACACTAAGCCCAGCGACAAGCAAGAGCGGGCAGACAAGACCACGGATGCTTTGCAGGCACCAGGTTCAATGTATGGAACGATCTACGGCCTCCTGGAAAACTCCCGGCACGCGGCCCACGGGGGCTGGGCGCCGAGGATCGCCTGGCGTTACATCCCTCAATCCTCACCCATGCCCACAGGCGCGACGCACACGCGCAGCCGTCTTAGCGCTCGGCTTTGCAGTGGCGTGCGCACTGGCTCTCGGCGGCTGCAGCCGGTCTGCCGAGGTCGAGGGCCACTCGCGCGTTCCAATGGCACGCAAGACGGTGGAGGACTTCCTCGCGGCACTCTGTAGCGGAAGCTACTCGGAAGCCGCACGCCTGTTTGCAGGACCGGTAGCTTGGCTACAGCCCCAAGGAGCCGAGGCGGTCCCCAGTATCTCTACTCCAGGCAGGGGCCCGGGGAGATCGGCCATCGCCAACCTCCTCGCTCGATATGTAGCTGCGGGAGCCATCTGCTGCGGTGCTTCGGTGGACAGCGTAAGGATCCTGGACCCTTTCCAATTCCAGGTCTGGGTCAGATTCCCCGGATCGGCGGACGGCGCCGCCAGGCCTGTGGAGTTCAGGGTCACCTTCGACGGCACCCTCTATAGAGTACTGGGTCTGCCACCGCTGCGCCGGGCTCCCGACTCTCCCAGAACCTGAGATCCAGCCCCCGGGCGGGGAACTGATCCTGTCCGTCCGTCAGCAGTTGCACATTTCGGGCTCAGGGCTTGCGCCTGGGTAGCCGGCCCCCTATCCTTCCGGATCGAAATGTGCAGGCTTACTTCATCGCAACGTCACTGCGCGCGCGCTCACGCGGCAGTGCTCCTGTCATGCCTTCTCTTGGCCGCTGGATGTGGCAAGCAGCGGTTTGAGTTCATCTTCCAGGACTCTTCCGGGCAGCCCATCGAAGGAGTTGCTGTCTACTACGTCACTGAAGCCCAGGAAGAAATCAAAGTCGGTGAGTCGGGGCCCGACGGAAGCGTCCTCGTAGAAGGTGCTCACCTGAAGCTACCGAGACAGTTCGATTTCAGGAAGATCTTCACAGGCGGCTCGAAACACAAGAGGTTCGACCAGACGACATGCGAAATACTCACCTACGGAGGAAGGGGTCGCTACACCTTCTTCTCCATGGACGGCCTAGTCCGCAAGTCCGACCTGAAGCACAAGCTCCACGGCAAGAAATGGCCAGGACGTGTTGTGCGGCTCATTGCACCCGAGGCCGATAAGGTTACCAAGGTTGAGCCACAGACACGCATGCTTCAGCTCAGCGGCCCTCCCAACGCCACAGTGCGAATCAACGGAAGGCAGGTGGGCACCATACCGACCTCGGGTGTGCTTGAGACTGAGTTCTGCCCCGGAGACTCGCTAGCCTGCACTTCTCCGGAAGTGCTCGTGGAAGTCGAGTCTGGCGGCAAGACTGTCTATTCGGAGCGTCTCCCCTTGCCCCGGCCGTTGGAACAGCTGGTCGTCTCCGTTCGCACAGAGGGTGCTCCACCTCACCCACGCCAGACGACAGAGACACGGACGAGGCAGTCCTTGGTCCGCGTTCGGATCCAGTACCTGGGTCTTCCCCAGGGCTGCGGCGAGTTCGGGTTCACCAAGCCGGTCCTGTTCGTAGAATCCAAAAGACGCAGGGTTACACCCTCACCCGCAAGTGACGAGTTTCATACATTCTACGATCTTCTCCTGTCCCCCGGGGCAAGGTACCGGCTCGCTGTCGGATGTCACGGCGAGGAGCCGGCCTTGGCTACATGGAACCCCTGGGACCCGCAGAAGGGCCAGGAATGGTACAGTCTGGCTGTGCCTACAGACTGTCGGAGCATCAATGTAACGATCAGGAGTTACGATCCCTCGCGTGGTCTTCGCCTTGTTCCAAAGAAGGATGCCCCACAGCGTGGGTTCCCCACCGCCTCTGCACCATCCTTCCCCAAGTAGGAATCAAGCGAAAGCGGCATCGAGGATCCAGCCTGCGCGCCCCCAAACGAAAACACACGCAGCCGTTCGCCGGCGGTTCAGACATAGTCCGCGCCAAGATACGCGTCGTCCACGGGTGCTGCCGACTCAAACCTCGTGTAGTCGCTCAGGAAAATCATGGGGATTGTTCCGGTTGGCCCGTTCCGGTGCTTCCCAATGATGATCTCGGCGCGCCCCCTCACGTCGTCGGAGGGATTGTACACTTCCTCACGATAGATGAAGATGACGAGGTCAGCGTCCTGCTCTATTGCCCCAGATTCCCTGAGGTCCGAAAGAACCGGGCGCTTCTTCTCGCGGCTCTCGACAGCCCTTGACAGCTGCGAGCCCGCCACTACGGGTATGCTCAGCTCCTTGGCAAGCGCTTTCAGCCCCTGGGAAATCTGCGATATCTCCATCTGCCTGTTCTCCGCGCTGCCAAGGCCCCGCGCCAGCTGAAGATAGTCTACGCAAAGCAGCCCGAGATTGTGCCTGGCTTTCAAGCGCCTGGCCTTTGCACGCATCTCCATGAGACCGATCGCAGGCGTATCATCAATAAAGATCGGCGCATCCCTAAGACGGCTCGCCGAGCGGAGCAGCGCGTCCCATTCATCCTTCCGGATGTAACCCGTCCTTATTCTGTTGCCCGGGATCCGCGATTGCGAAGAGAGCAGGCGCTGTACAATCTGCTCTTTCGACATCTCAAGACTGAAAATCCCGACAGGAATGCCATGTTCGAGGGCCACGTTCTCGGCAATGTTCAACATGAGACTCGTCTTGCCCATTGAAGGGCGCCCTGCGATCACGATGAAATCCGACGACTGGAAGCCAGAAGTGAGCCGATCCAGGTCCGGATACCCCGTCGGCACCCCTGTCACAGCTCGTTTGTTCTCGTGGAGATCGCTGATTATCTGGAATGTGGACTCCAGCACCTCCTTTATGGGCGCAAAGTCCTGTTTCAGTCGCACCTGCCCGAGTCCGAAGAGGAGACGTTCCGCCTCATCGAGTATGTTCGTCCAAGGCTCCGAGGCCTTGTAGCTCTTCTCGATGATCCGAGTCGAGATAGAGATTAGCTCCCTGAGTACGGCCTTCTCGAGAACAAGCTTGCTGTAGAACTCCACATTGGCCGCCGAGACAACCGAGTCCAATAGCCCCTGCAGATACGTAACTCCGCCCACGCTCTCCAGATCGCCTTGCTTCCTGAGCTCCTCACTGACAGTGATCAGGTCCGCCGATTCATTCCTGTGGCTGAGGGCCTCTATGGCCCGGAAGATCTTACGGTGGCTCTCCCTGTAGAACGCGGTTTCATCCAGAAGCTCCTCCACCTTGTCCACAGCAGAAGGGTCGAGGAGCATGGAAGCAAGGACCGCCCTTTCGGCCTCGATGCTCTGCGGCGGCACCCGTAGCGAATCGCTCTTCTGCTCTTGTCTCGACGCCACGCCCAACACCCCCAACAAACGGCATCTGGGCTACGACTTCCCCCAAGCAGGATCAGCCCGCTCCAAACAGGTCCCCTGTCAGAGTGTCTCCCCGCTTCCGGCGCGCCTGTGCCGGGGCTTGCTCGATCTTCACACCCTCCGCATTCGGGCCGTGGTCAAGTACTTTCCGGACAAGATCCATGTCCCTCGCAACGGTCTCCTTGAGCCCAGGATTCCTCAAGAGCGCAGCCGGGTGGTAAGTGGGGATGAGAGGAACACCACCATACTCGAAGACTCGCCCCCGCAGTTTCCCTATGGGAGCGCTTGTTCCTAGAAGAAGCTGGCTTGCAAAGAGTCCAAGCGTGCAGATCACACGCGGTTTCAGTATCTCGAGCTGACGATAGAGAAACGGCGCGCAGGCTTCTATCTCCTCGGGAAGGGGATTCCGATTACCAGGTGGCCGGCACTTGAGCACATTGCAGATATAGACGTCCTTCCTATCCAGAGCTATAGACGCGACGATCCTCGTAAGCAGCTGACCCGCACGTCCCACGAATGCCTCTCCCTGTGCATCCTCGTCGGCCCCCGGCGCTTCGCCCACGAAGACAAGGGGCACCTTCCCACTGCCCGAGTTGAAGACCATATTGGTTCGCGTCTTATGAAGCGGGCAGCGGGTGCACCGCCGTGCTTCTTCCTCCAGGGCCTTAAGCTGCCTGACCCAATCGCGGCTCCTGCCCTTGGCCTCAGGGGGCGGCCCGTAGTGCTTCTTCAGCCGCTCAGAAGACGCATTCAAGTGCTTCACCTCCTGATCCCCCGCCTGGCGCGCCTTCTGCCGGCCAGGGACAGGAACGCCACCATGGCCCAGGGAAGCCGCCCCGCCTACCAGAGGCCGCGCACCTTGCCTCCTCGAGGGCGGCTCGGTCCTACTGCCCTTCCTCAAAAAGACAAGCAATTCCTTTGCCGTCCGATTCCACTCCGGGTCAGCCCAAAGCGTGGTGCCTCGTCCGATCTCCAGGCGCATCTGGATTTCAAGGGCCTGAAGGAGCGACAACGCATCAAAGCGTCGTTCTCCCTCTCCGAAGCCTTCCCCAGTTGTGCCTCCTGCTGGCTTCCCCATGAGGCGCCCCCTCTCCCGGATCCCCCGCCGGCACTGATTGGCTCCTGGGCGGCTCAAGGCTCCGGGCTCCGGCCACGCTCGTGGCAGATCATCAGTCGCCGGCAAGGAGGCTCTCGGCCGCATCCAGAATCCGCTCGGCCACCTCCCGCTTCGTCAGCAGACCCAGCGGCTCGGTTCTCTCGCCCTTCCACAGAAGCGTTGCCTCCAGGGTATCACCCCCAAACTTCGAGCCCGCCCCGGTAGCGTCGTTGAGCACAATAAGGTCTGCTCCTTTGCGCTTCATCTTCTCCCTGGCCCTTCTCAACGCACCATCGCCCACCTCCAGTGCAAACCCTACAGTCGCAAAACCTTTCTTCTGCCGAGCCCCTGCCACCTCAGCCAGAATGTCAGGGTTACTCACCAGGGGTATGGAGAATCCTTCTTGTCCAGACGGTACCTTCCCTTCCGTTTGCACTTCCGGCCTGTAGTCAGCCACAGCCGCAGCCATCACGAGTATCTCCGCATCGGCGTGCCGCCGCAGGACTTCGTTGCGCATCTCCTCCGCCGACTCCACCCGCACGAGCTCCACGCCCGGCGGTACGCTTGCCGCCATCGGGCCAGCAACAAGAACTACCTGATAGCCGCGATCCCGCGCCGCCTCAGCCAACGCCACACCCATCTTCCCGCTGGAGCGATTGGCAAGCACACGCACTGCGTCCAACGGCTCAAAGGTAGGGCCAGCCGTAATGAGGACCCTAGGGCGCTCCTCGCTCTCAAGGAGCAGCTTGACCACCGCATCCACAATCGCTTCGGGGTCCGCCATCCGACCCCATCCCTCTTCGCCACATGCCAGATCGCCTTTCTGGGGCCCCACAAAACGACAGCCAAGATCCTCCAAGACCTTCCGGTTCTTCTGAACAACTCTGTTCGCCCACATCCCGGCGTTCATCGCAGGAGCAAAGACAACCGGACCATCAAACGCCACTAGAGTCGTAGTCAGGGCATCGTCTGCAAGTCCGGCCGCCGCCTTGGCCAAGACGTTCGCTGTGGCCGGCGCGATCAGGAAGAGGTCGCCCCAGTTGGCCAGCTCAATGTGCCCGAAGCCAGCGGCGAGCGAGTCATTGTGCGAATGCGGCGTGTAAGCCGCGGTCCCCTCCGCACCGGAAGCCGCCGACGGCGCTGGTGGGGCCACGGCGCTAGCTTCGGCGGAGAATCTGGAACCTTCGAAGAGATCCAGCAGCACGGGCGAGCTAGTGAGACTTGCTAGGGTCTCGGCCGACATGAGCCGCGCCCCTGCGCGCGTCATCACGACGCGCACCTGGATGCCGATGCGGGAGAGCAGCCTCACAATCTCTGCCGCCTTGTAGGCAGCCACACTACCTGTCACGCCCAGGACAACGTGCTTCTTGCTTAGGGGCGACGGACGACGCATGACCAAAACCCTCTGCGTTCCTCATCGAGCGGGGAGCAATGGGGAGCTAGCCTCGGACTAGAAGCAATCTCTAACCGGCCCGGGACACATCACTAGAGGCGCTAGTCGCCCCACAA
>CAYMBA010000124.1:0-2724 GCA_964388535.1 uncultured bacterium
GATCTCAGGAACTTGCTGGAGCATATCAAATTGCACTGTATGGGAACACCGAGAGAATTCTTCCGGCAACTTCTTCGGTTTGTACGCTGGGCAGAAGGGAAACCCATCCTTGAGGTACACCAAGAAGAAGGTCTTTTCCACCATCTATTTCCACACGTCCATAAAGTGAACTCTCAGATTCCCAAAACACTCCCTTCAGAGGTGAGAGATGCCTTAGTTCGCTGCACGGATCAATGGCTAATGGTAGCAGAACGAGAGGCGGTATTCTCCTTTGAGGCTCTTTTTGACAGGGGAAGAACGGATACTGAGGGCGGACTATGGCAACAGGTTTTAGCTGAACACTACGATAGGTTTTTCTCTGCAATGCTGGAGGTTGGCGTATTTCAACTGCTCGAGGAAGGCACAGAAGAACGATATCGCTTTAATCAGAATTTCTCTCTTGGCACTTGGGTGCGTCGGGTTCCTGCTTCGCCTGTCCTTGAGGAGCCCAAAGAGCCCGTTCCGCCGTCCGGCCCGTTTGAGCCCCCTCCAGAGCTTGCGTATTTTGTGAATCGCAAGGCGGAATTGCGAGCCATCAGGCAGGCCCTTGACGCCGGTGTTCCATTGATTCAGATTGTTGGCATGGGAGGCGTTGGGAAGACGGCACTAGCTGTCAAGGTTGCCCATGGGATGAGGGGTAGATTTCCCGATGGTGTCCTGTGGATCGCTCTCGAACCGGGCATAACTTTGAAGAATGTTCTTCATCACATCGCGTTGAGCTATGGCAATGAATTAGCAGACACCGAAGCGGAGGCGCTAGCCGCCCAAATACGGTCATTGTTGGCTAGCAAGAAAGCCCTTATCGTCCTGGATTCGGCGGAGAATCTGTCCGAAAGCGAACTGAAGCAACTAATACCTGGAACACGGAGTTGTCCGGTAATCATTACCACCCGTGCACGATTCTCTGAACTGGAACGTCTGGGACAGACGATCTTCTTAGATGTCTTATCTAGAAGACATTCCCTTTCCCTGTTGCGGAGAGCAGCAGGATACCAGCGTGTTTCATCAGCCGAGAAAGTTGCCTTAGAAATATGTGAATTGCTTGGCGACCATCCTCTAGCTATCGAAATCGCTGGGCGCTTGGCTCGATCCAGAGGGTGGAATATGCAGTCTTTGTTGGGGAACCTGCAGGTATCCACGCTCGAACTCCCCGGAGCGGATACGCCTGGCTCGAGTATCCCACGCGCTTTTGCTGCGAGTTACGAGTCTCTAACGGACGAGCAAAAGAGAGCATTGGTGGCCGCTTCCATCTTTGAGGGAGACTTCGATGTCGAAGGAGCAGCACACTTGCTGAGCACACGAGACAAGGGAATAGTAGAGAATCTACTTGATAGTTTGGTGAACCGTTCACTCGTTTCCCGGAGCGGGGGTCAGACCTATCGGGTTCATCCTCTCATACGCGCTTATACACGGAGCGTGGCGGAAGACAGCGAGCTTGAGAAGATGCGCCATCGCCATGCACGGTACTTTCTGAAGTGGGTGCGGACGGTTAGAGGAGAGGCAAAATGAGCAGTGTAGAAACTCTGAATCAATTGGAGAAGGCTTACGCCGACTTGTGCGCAGCCATTGAATGGGCCTATCAAGCTCGCGATTGGCAACTTGTGATGGACCTGGTATGGGAACTAAACGAGTTCCTCTACACCCGTGGTCATTGGAAAGATCAAAGGCGATACCTTGAGTATGCGATTGAGGCAGCCCGTCAAAGTGGCGATATTAAAGGCCAGGCACAGTTCCAATACACGCTTGGGGTCATCGCATATGAGCAAGGTGACTATAAGACCGCGGAACGACTTTATGAGGAAGCCCTGAGCGTGTTTAACGAGTTAGGAATGACGAAATCAAGAGCCGATGTACTGCACCAGATGGGGATACTTGCACAAGCTAGGGGTGATTACGAGAGAGCATATGAGCTTTACTACCGAAGCCTGGAAATCAAGGAAGAAGTAAAAGATCGTGAGGGAATAGCTGCCACTTTGTATGAGCTAGGGCGCATAGCGCAAGCACAGGGAAACTATGACAAAGCACACAAGTTCTACCGGCAGAGTTTGGAAATTAGGATTCAACTAGGAGAGCAATTGGGGATCGCACAAACACTTTACAGTATGGGAACACTGGAACAGGCCCAAGCAAATTATTCAAGGGCTCGTGAGCTCTACTTGCAATGTTTAGAGGTAATGGAACAAATGGGAGATCGTCAGGGCAAGGCCGCTGTTCTTCTCGAATTAGCGAACTTAGATCGTGTACTTGGTAACTTGGAAGAGGCTCGTCATATGTATGAAGAGAGTTTGAGCATTTCGGAGGCATTGGGCGATCAACTGGCGATGGTAAACAGCATTAATAACTTGGGTTCTGTACTCCTGGATGCAGGAGAGATTGAGCAAGCAAGAGAGGCATTTGAGCAGGCGCTGCAAATTGCGGAACGAATTCTTGGCCCACATCATTCTGCTGTAGCTGCTACCCTCAATAATTTGGGAAGTGTGCTGCACGAATTAGGGAATCTGGAGGGGGCGAGAGCTTGCTATGAACGGGCGCTGAGCATCGATGAAGCTACCTTCGGTCCTCAGCATCCCAATGTGGCTCGTGACCTGAACAATTTAGGTCTAGCGCTACAGACTTTGGGAGATTATAAAGGGGCGAGAGCTTGCTATGAACGGGCGCTGAGCATCGATGAAGCTACCTTCGGTC
>CAYMBA010000124.1:2824-3074 GCA_964388535.1 uncultured bacterium
CTCAGCATCATGCTGTTGCTCGAGATCTTAGTAATCTAATCCAGGTATTGCACAAACTAGACAAAGCGCCAGATACCAAAGTGTTGATTCAATTGATTGCCCTACTAAGAGCTCCAGATTGGCATGTGCGCGAGATCGCGGCGCGAGCAGCAGGAATCCTGACCCCAGCGGCAATTACGCCTGAGATCTTAGCTTGCCTGGCTGAGTTGCTAGCAGATTCGGAGGGGGATGTACGACAGGCGGCGGCAGA
>CAYMBA010000124.1:3174-8061 GCA_964388535.1 uncultured bacterium
AGTTGCTAACAGATTCGGAGGGGGATGTACGACAGGCGGCGGCAGAGGCGATGGGAAGGCTCAGAAACCCTTGGGCGGTGCCATACCTCCTGGAAGCCCTGGGGGATACCGATCCAGATGTGCGGCAGGCAGCAGCGGAAGCGGTGGGAAGACTCGGAGATCCTCGGGCGGTGCCACCTCTCCTGGAAGCCCTGCGAGATGCCGATCCAAATGTGCGCCGATACTCGGCCAAAGCCTTGGTAGGACTGGCGCCTCACTTTCCCCCCGAGTTGCGGAAGCAGACGCTGCAGCAGGTCCTGGCTACCGCAGGGAGGATGGAGGATGAGCGGCGCCGTGCCGAGGCGCTGGCTGAGGTGGCACAAGCCTTGGCCCAGGTAGGAGAGACTTTGCAGGCTCGGCAAGTCCTGCGAAGCGCCCTGGTTGCCGCCCAGGGCATCGGGGCTAAGGAGGCTCGTGCACAGGCGCTCGCAGTGGTGGCCCACACCCTGGCCCAGCTAGGGGACAAGGAAGGGGCGCAGCAGGTGCTGCGAGCCGCACTGAATGCCGCACAGGCTATTTGGAATGAGCAGGCCCGGGCGCATGTGCTGGCCGGGCTGGCCCCGCAACTCCCCGAACCGTTGCTCCAGGAAGCGCTGGCCGCAGCACGGGCAATCCAGAGCAAAAGTAACCGAGCCCGTGCCCTCGCCGCGCTGGCCCCATATCTTCCGCAATACCTGAGATTAGCCACTGAGGAAGTGACAGGTACCAGGAGTGTAAGTATAGGCGGTGATGTGTCGGGCAGCTTGATTATTACAGGGGACAGAAATGTGATTGTTAGTGATGAGGAAGAGAATGCGTAGACTTTCTCAAAAGTCCCATGGAGGAACATAGCCATGACCCTACACATCCGCGACGTCATCGCCATCCCACCCACCAAACCACCCTGGTGGTCAAAGTTGGTGAGATCAACGACGAGGAGCACAAGGCTTTCCACGCCCCCGAGCACATCATCACCGACACCGTGGCGGAGGGGCTGCGGCGGGTGGTGACCAATCCGTTGTGTTGCAATAATTTGCCATTTATGGCATAATATGCGCATGGAATTCACACATCTGATCGAGGTTGTTGGTGATGAGCCAGTGTTCGAGACTGGCCTGCTCCTGGCGGGGGATGCGGACCCCAGCGATGTGCGGCGGCAGTTGTCACGCTGGGTAAAGGTTGGGCGGCTGTACCAGTTGCGCCGGGGCCTCTATGCCCTGGCGCCACCCTTCCAGAAGGTCAAGCCGCATCCCTTCGTGATCGCCAATCGCATGGTGCGCGGCTCCTACGTCAGCCTGCAATCCGCCTTGGCCTACCACGGCCTCATCCCGGAGGTGGTGCCCATGGTCACCAGCGTCACCACGGCGCGACCCGGTCGGTGGGAGACACCCTTGGGCACCTACGAGTTCCGCCACATCAAAGCCGAATTATTCTTCGGCTATCGCCTGGTTGAGGTGAGCCCCGGTCAACGAGCTTTCGTCGCCACGCCGGAGAAAGCGTTACTCGATCTCACCTACCTGCACCCCGGCGGGGACAGCCCGGCGTACTTGCAAGAACTGCGTCTGCAGAATCTGGAGCGTCTCGATCTGGATGAGCTGCAACGAATGGCTGAACGGGCTGGAAAGCCCAAGCTACAGCGCGTAGCCGAGTACGTGGCGCAATTGGCGGGCGCGGAAGCCGAGGAGTACGAATCGCTATGAAAGCGCACCTAGCTGAGTTGGTCCAAGCTGCTCCCACACCGGCGCATGGGCGCAACGTGGCCCGTGAGTACCTGCAAGCCAGGATCCTGGGGGCATTGCAGCGGGCTGGCGCCATGATCCCGCTGGCCTTCCACGGTGGCACGGCGCTCCGTTTCCTGTACGCCAGCCCCCGCTACTCCGAAGACCTGGACTTCGCCCTGGAGCGGGCCAGGGACCAGTATGACTTTCGCACCTATCTGCGTGCGATTTGGGCCGAGTTCGAGGCTGAGGGCTACACCGTGACCCTCAAAGTCAGCGACCAGAAGACAGTGCATAGCGCATTTGTCCGGTTTCCAGGGTTGCCCTACGAGTTGGGCCTTTCGCCGCACCGGAACGAGGTGCTGGCCGTCAAGATCGAGGTGGATACGAACCCGCCGGCCGGGGCAGGGCTGGCCACCACCGTGATCCGACGCCACGTGATGTTGCAGCTCCAACATCACGATCGTGCCTCGTTGTTCGCCGGCAAACTGCATGCCCTCCTCCAGCGACCATACACCAAAGGTCGAGACCTCTACGACCTGCTGTGGTATCTCAGCGACCCGGACTGGCCATTACCTAATATGACGCTGCTGAATAATGCCCTGCAGCAGACCGGCTGGACCGGCCCCTACCTGACCGGCGAGAACTGGCGTCACGTTCTGCGCGACCGGCTCCAGGGGCTAAATTGGGATCGGGTGGTGGACGACGTGCGCCCCCTGCTCGAGCCGGGTGCCAATCCGGACCTGCTCACTCTGGACAACGTGATGCGAGCCCTGGAAAGTCGCACATAAGGCTTGAACTGCCGAAGGAGGAAGCGCCATGACCCTTCGCATCCGCGATGTGATTGACATCCCGCCCGTCAAACCACCCCTGGTGGTCAAGGTCGGCGAGATCAACGATGAGGAGCGCAAAGTGTTCCACGCCCGGGAGTACGTCATCACCGATACCGTGGCCGAGGGGCTGAGACGGGTGGTGAGCAGCGTGGCCGAGTCCGCCGACAAGGGCTTCCCCGGCCAGGGGGTGTGGGTCAGCGGCTCCTTCGGCACCGGCAAGTCCCACTTCCTCTCCTTCGCTGGCATGCTCCTGCGCGGAGAACCGGCCGCCTGGGCGCGGGAGATCCCCGGCCTGGGGGACGATGTACGCGCCATCCTGGAGAAGCGCCCTGTCTTCGTCGTGCCCTTCAACAGCCTGGATCGGCCTGATGACTTCCGCCTGGGCCTCTACGAGGCCGTGACCCGCGAGCTGGAGCGCCAGGGGCTGCCTCCCGTGGAACTCACCTACTTCGAGCGCGTCATCGAATGGTTCGAGAACCTGGCCGCCGACACGCCTGCCCTCTGGGACACGTTGTTCAACCGCAGCCTGGTGGTGACCTCTCGCCAGGAGTATGAGGACCACAAAGCCACCCCTCAGGGCCAGGAAGCCCTGGCCCAGGAGATCGCTGCGCATATCGCCCTGTCCGCCGAGGTGGGCGGCGGGACCTTCGCCGTGGAGATGACCGAGGGCGTCCGGCGCATCACCGCCCACCTCAAGCAGCACGGCTTCGCTGCCGTCACGTTTCTCATAGACGAACTCACCCTCTTCCTCATCAACGCCAAAGACCGGACGCGGCCCATGGTGGAGCTCAAGGCCCTCCTGGAGGCCGAGGGCGCCGCGCTCCCCGTGTGGGCCCTGGTGGTGCGCCACGCCCCGCTGGAGGACGTGGTGCGCGACGTGGGCAAGGACATCCTGGACAACGTCAAGGGGCGCTTCGCCAGCAAGGACGTGGACATCCAGGACGTGGACTTGTACGAGGTGCTGGGGAAGCGGGTCCTCAAGCCGGTCAAGGGCAAGAAGAAAACCCTGGATGAGGCAGTCAAAGCTAGCCTGAGCCAGATCCCCGGCGAGCAGTTGGAGGTCCTCTACGAACTCTATGGCCGGAAACACTTCGAGCAGTCCGTACGCGCCCTCTATCCCTTCCACCCGGCCATCGTAGACACCCTGGTCTCCGTCACGCACCTGCTGAGCCGCGAGCGCACGGCCATCAGCGTGATGTACGACATGCTCTTCGACCTGGCGGATGAGCCCCTGGGGACGCTTATCCCCTACCACCGTGCTTTCAACTACCTCATCGAGCAGGCCTCGGAGGGGGAGCTCAAAGATCGGCCCGCGCTGCAGGCTGCCAAGGCCATCATGCGCGACAAGGTCGTCCCCCTGCTAGAGGACCACTTCCTGGGCCGCACCAGCCGCATCGCCAGGGGACGGGCCGTGGCGGAGAGCGTCATCCTGGGTCAACTGACGGACAAGGGAACACCCCTGCGCGGCCGCATGACTCCCGCCGTCATCGCCGCCCTCAACGCCGCCGTGCTCAATGCTAAAGTGGTCATCCTGGCCCGCAAACAACTGGAGGAGATCGTGGACCTCCTCTGCGACCGGCTCCTGGGCACCTTCAAACGCGAGGGCGAGGCGGTGATGGTGGAGCTGACCCTGGGGCTCGATCCTATGATGGAACTGCGCAAGGTGACTCAGGACGTGACCGAGCAACGGCGTCAGGCCGTGTTGGGCCTGCTGAACAACCTCTTCGGCACCGACAAACTGCAGGGCCGCCGCAAGCTGAACATCAAGTGGCGCGGCACCAGCCGCTCCGGCACGGTCCAGGCGGTGGAAACCGGCGCGGGCCACCTGCCCTTGCCCGACGCCAAAGCCGAGTTCGCCGTCTGGGTCGCCTTCCCCCGCTTCGCCGGCGATCCGGCGCCGCCGAAGCCGCCCAGGAACGGCGTGCCCGGGGCCGTGTGGATTCCCAAGGAGGCCGGCGACGAGCTACGCCGGCAACTGGACAACTTGGCCCGTATCCTTTTCCTCACCGAGAGTCCCGCCGGCAAGGCCTACGTCGCCGAGAAATACAGCGGCGAGGAGGGCCGCCAGCTCACCGAAAGCTGGACGGCGGCGGCCTTCCAGTTGCGGGAGAGCCTCCTGGCCGGGCTCACCACCCTCTACGGCCAGGGCAAGCTCAGCGCCTCGGTCAGCATCGGCGAGAACGTGTCCGCCGGCGCCACGCTGCAGGACGCCCTTAAGGATGTGGGGGCGCGGCTGCTGGATGCCCGCTTCCGCCAGCATCCCGACTTCACCGCCGACGTCACCTCCCAGGCGCTGGAAAGCCTCTACCAGGCGCTGC
>CAYMBA010000125.1:0-7992 GCA_964388535.1 uncultured bacterium
CCGCCGTCCCCTCGTTGATGCGCACAAAGAGCGTCGCGAACTCCGAAATCCGCGTGCGCCTGTTGTCGACTACAATCAGCCTCGCCTCCTTCTTGACCGCTCTCTTGATGAATGTCCCAGCAACCGGATTCTCTTCAGTGACATCCGATCCAACGAGAAGGATCGTGGAGGCCCTCTCGAACTCCTCGATCGAGTTCGTCATCCCCGGCGCAGCGAAAGTAGCATTGACATGGTTCGTACCCGCCCCAGCCCGCAGCATCTTCTGGAAGTTGTATAAGCTCTCGTTGGTGAGCTTCGCGGCTGCTATACCGGCTACCGCGTCTGGCCCGTCTTCCTCCACCGCGGCTCTTATCTTCTCCGCAGCCAGGTCAAGGGCTTCCTCCCATGAAACTTCCTCAAACGAACCGTTCTTTCTCACGAGGGGCCTCTTCAAACGCCGTTCCGATCCAAGATAATCGAACCCAAATCGGCCCCTGACACACAAGCGCCCCAGGTTAGGACGCACGCCCTCGGCACCGGTCACTCGTACTATCTTTCCGCCCTTAACATGAAGCACCAGCTGGCAACCAACGCTGCAGTAGCCGCATGTTGTCCTAACGTGTTCAACCTCCCACGGCCTGACCTGATAGCGAACTCTCTTTTCTACCAACGCTCCCACAGGGCAGGCTTGGATGCACTCACCACAAAAGACACACTGCGAGCGCTCCAAAGACCCGTCGCCCATTGCCACAATCTTAGCCCTTGCTCCCCGGAAACCATGGGAAATCGCGTTGTTGACCTGTATGTCGTTGCAGGCCTGTACACAACGACCACACAGGATACAACGGGAGAAATCGCGCACTATCAGCGGACTCGCCATCTCAATCGGATAGCGAGCCTCCATCGGGAAGAGCCCGCCGCTTTCGACCTGGTACTTGTACGCTAGGGACTGGAGCTTGCAATCCCCGTACACAGGGCACAGATCGTCCGTACCATCGTACTCGGCCACCTTCTCTTGGAAGTCCACATAGTCCTCGGGATCTCTGCGGCGGACGCTGCAGTTGTGGTGTCCTGACTGGAGCAGGAGGGAGAGTACAGTACGCCTGGCTCTGAGCACCCGCGGGGTGTTGGTCTTCACCTCCATCCCCGGTGAACAGGGCATGGCGCAAGACGCCACAAGGGTCCGGGCTCCTTTCACCTCTACAAGGCACATTCTGCATGCGCCCGTCGGTGGGGCACCCTCCAGATAGCACAGCGTCGGGATGAAAATCCCGTTGCGGCGGGCCACCTGAAGGATCGTCTCACCCGGATTGAACTCGAGAACCTTTCCGTCGATCGTCAGGGTATTCTCAGGCATTGCTTGCAACCACTCCGGCCTCTTCTGTGGCCGTCTTCCTGTAGCATATCAGCCCGCATTGCAGGCAACGTTCTGCCTCACGGCGTGCCTGCTCTTCCGTTAAACCCGGTATCTCCGAGTCTTCGAGCCAGTCGTTCTCCGTGCCGGTTTCGGCTGCCCGTAGCTGCGGGCGCTCTCTGGGAACGGTGCTCACGCCGCCCACCGAGTCCACGTCCAGAATCGCCGGGGCTTCAACCACGAGCCGCTCCACCCGCGGGACCCTGCCTTCGAGCAATGCTCCACTAACCGCCCTGGCCAACCTCCGGCCCGAAAGGATCGCTTTCACTACTGCTTCGGCGTCACTGATCCTCCCAGGCTCGGGTGTACTGAAGAGGCCCATATCTCCGCCAGAGGGCAGGGTCTCGAACAGCCGCACTGTCTCCCAAGAACCATTCTGGCCCGTTTTCGCAAAGACCAGCTCAGGCAACCTTGGTGCGGCGAGGACTACGAGCGCGGCCTCAATCGTCTCTATGGCGCTCAGATCCCCTAGGGGCGCCATCTCAACAGTCTGCAGCCGGTCGGCCTCGCCCGAAAGTCCAACCACGACCGTCTCGGTCCGCAGGTGGATACCTTCTGCCTCAAGGTCCTTCTGGGAAACGCCCCATTCCAGATCCATTTCCCTCTTCGCTGTCACGATCGTCACCATGCTCGCTCCGGCTTCCTTGCAGGCACGAGCAGCCTTGAGACTGGAGGGCGCGGCTCCCACCACCAGGACACCCCGACCGTTCAGATCCAGCTGGCCCTTGCTAGACCCCATCAAGAAGTCGAAGAGGAGCTGTACGCCACCGACCGGTGGAGCGGGAGCCTCCAGCGGCTGGAGAAGCTTGCGGCTGTCGTAACCGCCGCTGCAGAGCGCAACGGCATCGAATCCCTCTTCGAGGAGCTCACCCAAAGTGACATCCCGACCAAGGGCCTGCCCTGTCCGGGCTTCTACACCCATTCCCAACACGCCCTGGATCTCGAAATCCAGGACGTCCCTGGGAAGCCTGTCCTCGGAGATCACATAGCGAAGAATGCCACCAAGCTGCGGTCGGGACTCAAGGATGGTGGGAGAAACACCGAGCCGCGCCAGGTAGTATGCCGTGGTGAGGCCCTCAGCCCCGCCTCCGACAATGGCCACCCTCTTACCCGTATCGGGTGCCTTGTAAGGATCTACCCGCTTCCCCGTGCGCATTTCGTAGTCAGCGACGAAGCGCTTCAAACCGTTTATCGCCACCGGCTCGTCGACCAGGTTCCTCCGGCAGCTCAGTTCACACGGAGCCGGGCAGATCCGGCCGCAGACCAACGGGAGCGGACACTTCTCCTTTATTGTAAGAACCGCCTGCTCGTAGCGACCCTCACGAATATGGGCGATATACTGAGGGATATCGATTCCAGTGGGACAGGCTCGCTGACACGGGGCAGTGCACTCATCCACCGTGTACTCGGCCACTATTCTCTTTGTCGCGCTCGTAAGGGTGATGATTCCTTTCGGGCAAGCCTTTACACAGGCGCCGCAGCCTACGCACTTCGAGGTATCTACGACAGGTAGCCCCTCATCCCCGATCCGCAGGGCATCGAACTGGCAAGCCTGGACGCAGGTGCCCAGGCCAAGGCAACCAATGGGACAAACCTTGCTTCCTCCGTAGAGCGCCATGGCAGCCTTGCAATCAAGAGCACCGTTGTAGTCGTACAGCCTGTCGGCATCCTCGACCCCATAGCTGCAGCTGGTCCAAGCGAACTCTGGCTCCTGCTCCTTGACCTCAACCCCCATGATGGCGCCAACCTTGACAGCTACCTCGAACCCGCCTGCCACGCATACGTTGGCCGGTGCCTTCCCCGCGGCAATCGCCTCAGCCGCGGCGGCACAGCCTGCATAGCCACAGCCGCCGCAGTTGGCCCCGGGCAACACGTCCATGATCTCCAGTACCCGTGGGTCTTCCTTCACATAGAAGACCTTCGAGGCCACCGCGAGCATCACAGAAGCCACGAGCCCCAGGAGCAGCAGGAAGAGTGTTGCTTCGATCATCTCCAGAAGACCTCGTTCTTGCTCATCTACGACCCCAGGCCGGCGCCCTCAATGCTGGGTCAAGGCGCTCAGTGCGCTGTCGACGCCAACGAAACCAAAAAACGCTAAGGCCATGAGCCCCGCCATGATCAGGCCTATCGCCGTTCCCTGCATCGGCCGCGGGACATCCGCCACCTCGAGCTTCTCCCTGATGCCGGCCATCAGAATGAGCGCAAGCGTGAAACCCGCGGAGGAAGCCAGCGCGAAGACTATTCCCTCTACGAAATTGAACCCCTTTCGTATCGTGAGGATCGCAACCCCAAGCACTGCGCAGTTCGTCGTAATCAGGGGTAGGAAGATCCCCAGGGCCTGATAGAGGGTAGGCATACTCTTACGCAGAAACATCTCGACGAACTGTACCAGGGCTGCAATCACCAGGATGAATGCAATCGTCTGTAGATAGCCTAGATCGAGTGGGTTGAGCACGAACTGCTGTAGCAGCCAAGTGACCGCAGTAGCGATTGTCATCACGAAGATCACAGCAAGGCCCATGCCGATGGCGGTATCCATCTTCTTCGAGACACCGAGGAACGGGCAATTTCCGAGGTACTGGATAAGCAGTATGTTCTTTATCAGTAGAGCCGTGATTATCAGAATGATAATGTCCATCTCGGTTCCTCCGGACTATGCACCCGCCTTCGAGGTTCTGCTGGAAATGAAGTTCATTATCCCAAGAAGCAACCCTAAGCACAGAAACGCCCCCGGCGCCTCAACCATGAAGGAGAAAGGCTGATACGCAGGGCCCATCACTTGGTGGCCGAACCACGTGCCATTGCCCAAGATCTCGCGCAGTGAGCCGAGAAACGTGAGAGAGAGCGTGAAACCGAGTCCTATTCCGAGGCCGTCCAAGGCAGAAGCAAAGATGCCGTTGCGCGAGGCAAAAGCCTCCGCCCGACCGAGGATTATACAGTTGACCACGATCAACGGAATGAAGATGCCAAGCTGCTTGTATATGCTGTAGAAGAACGCCTGGGTTGCCAGCTCGACAATCACAACGAAAGTCGCAATGATCACTATGAAGCTGGCAATGCGAACCTTCCTGGGAATCACCTTTCTGAGGGCGGAGACAATGATATTCGACATGGTAAGAACGAAGATCACCGCCAGTCCCATGCCAAACCCGCCACTCGCCGACTTCGTCACCGCCAGTGTCGGGCACAGCCCCAGCACCAAGCGGAAGGGTGGAATCTCTTTCCAAAGCCCCTTCGTGAACTCTTTCAGAACAGACATGACCCAACCCCGTCGATGGCGGAAAAACCTCAGCCGCCCACAACCTTTGCCTTGACCTTGGGGTAGAGACCCACAGCCTTTCTGACCGCTTCGCAGGTCCCGCGGCTGGAATAGGTTGCCCCCGTGACCGCCTCGATATCACCCCCATCGGCCTTTATCGAGAACTTCGTGTCCAGCCCCAACCCCGAAAACCCCTTCGTGAACTGGGGCTCCGTCACCTTCGAGCCCACCCCGGGAGTCTCTTTGTGGGAAACGATCTGGATGCCCGTCAGAATGTCTTTCCCGAGATCGAACCCGACCATGACCCCAATCTCGCCCCCAAAGCCAGTACCCTCGCACTGATAGGCGATTGCCCACGGTCTGCCCGACTTCTTGCCAACGAATACAAGCAGCTCGGATCCGTCGATCTCGACCTTTCTCCGATCCGCAAGCAAGTCGTTCTCGGATCCTTCGAGGACCTTTTGAACGGCCGGCCCTTGGACGTTTTTCAGAATGTTGTTTTCGATCCTTTCGGCGGTAGCGTTCTTGAACACGGACAATCCCAGGGCACAGGCCCCGGCAATCAGCGTTAGCACTACGACCATGCGTACCTGTTCGTTCATCTCGACTCGCCTCCGTCTCCCGCAACTACGCAGACGCGGGGGCCCTAGGGACTGCGGCTGGTGCTACACGGCCCTTAGGTCTTAACCTATCGAGCAGAGGCACAAACAGACTCATCAGCAAGCACGCGAAGACCACTCCGTCGGGATAGGTGCTCCAAGAGCGAAGCACCACTGTTAGCATCCCGGCTCCCAGTCCAAAGAGAAACATCGGCCACCTGTTCACAGGCGAGCTCCCATAGTCCGTAGCTAGGAAGAAAGCACCAAAGACAGCGTTCCCAGCCAGCAAGTGAAATATCGCGTCGGGATACCTCTCGGGCGAGGCTGCGTGGAAGATGACGCCCGCGAAGAAGACCCCCAATAGAAAGCCAAGCGTAATCCTCCAGGGCACAATACCTCGCAGCAACACATAGAGACCCCCAATCAGCAACCACACGACCGCGGTCGAACCGACCCCTCCTGTCTGGCGGCCCAGGAACAAGTCCATCTTCGAGAACTCCGCAGCCCCTGCGGCTCCGAGCTGCTTGACGACAGCCAGGGGGTACTTGAGCGGGAACCCCAGGTCGTAATTGACCAGGGCAAGGTCGAAATCCAAGTTCGCTGACCACGCACCCGTAATCCTCAGAATTGCCCACGAAACCAGGGCGGGATTTAGTGGGTTGGCACCGAGACCCCCGAAGATCTGCTTGACCACAAATGTTCCAAGAACCCCAGCTACGATAACCATGTGCATGGGCGTGCCCGCTGGAAGGAGCATCCCGAAAAGCAGCCCGCTTACGATGGCACTTCCGTCAGCCAAGGTGATTGCCTTGCCGAAAAGCCGCTGCCCGAGTGCATCACCAGCCATAGCCGAGGCTACGGCCAGGCCGATCACACCAAGGCCGCCCCACCCGTAGCGGACGATCCCGGCAATCACCGCCGGCAGGAGCGCAAGGGCAATGTTGTACCAACGGCAGGTCACAGAGCCGCCGAGGTGCCGGTGCGGCGCAGGAGAAACGATCAAACCAGCAGGCTTCATCTGTCTCAACGCCTCCTAGCTTAGGGAAGCCCCCGCAAGGGTCCGCTCGCGCAGCGCCATCTTCACCCTCTGGATCAACTGCAGAAGGGGACGGTGCGCGGGACACACATAGGCACACAGCCCACACTCAAGGCAGTCCTCTGGGCGGAGCCGCTCGGCGGAGTCAAATAGCCCGTATTGCGCCATCCGCGCCATCATGCTCACGTCAAGCCCGGCCGGGCAGACCTCATTGCACTTTCCGCAGGCCATACAGTTGGCCGTGGAGTAGAAGTGGACATCCTCAGGATCCTGAAGAACGACACAACTGGTCTGGGGCCGTACGGGCTGCTCGCCGGAATAGACCGCTACTCCACGGAGTGCCCCTCCGTCGATCAGTTTGGACCCTGCCGGTATCTCCGTGCCGCTTTGTTCAAAAAGCCTTGAGAGGGGCGACCCGATGCGGAGCCTGAAGTTCCTGCGCTGTCCCCGGGGCAGAACCGCCGTCACTATCTTCTCCAGCAGCGGCTTGCCCGCACGCAAGGCACCTACGGCCTCCACGGCCACATCGAAGCCAATGACAAACGTTTCACCCACCACGCCGCCGGAGCGCTCCTCCAGAAGCACTCCCCCGGCGCGCTGAGCCAGCAGGGCCGGTATAGCGGAGGGATACCGGAGGGGAACATCCACGACTTCCACGCCAGGGACCGAAGCGACACCCCCTGCCAGGCCTGCTGGCACAGCCACGAGCACCCTGGAGGCGCCGAGGGCTTTCCGGAAGACCTCACAGACCAGGGCGAGATCCTCACACTCCGCAAACGCCTGCAGAGGCGCAAGGCCATCGGGATCGGGATCGACGGCACTGAGTATCACCGTGCGGACTTCGTATGCAGCCGCAAGTGAAAGCCCCGGAGTACCAGCGCGCAGAAGCGCGCCAAGAAGATCCGGACCATCCATCTCTAGCGGGTTTTCGATCGGGCTGAAGTCCGGATGGATCCGGTCCTTGGCCATTGCTGCTACACTCACGGAAACCACCGGCACGCCGTCGTAGTCCTTGGCTTCCTCCACAGCCTCTACACCCCCGGTCGCCAGCGAGACGAAGACGGAACTGCCCTTGGCCATGTTCTCACCTGTCAACACGCTCGCACCAACTCGCACCGATAGCGCATCCTTGCGTGCTCCCCGCCAGACCATCGTCACCTTTGGCGGGATCGGAAGGCTCTCTGGCTCTAGGCGCTCGGAAGAATAGAACAGCCTTGGAGGAAGTATTCCAAAGAAAGACTCAAGCCCCATCTTTGCACCCTACCCCACAGCCGATAAAGCCGCGGCAGAATCAGTTGTCCTGTCCGCCCCCATGACAGTAGTCGCACGACTCATCGCCGTGGCACTCGGTGCAACTTGACCCGATGAGCCGCTCGTGCATGCCGTCGCCCTCGGCCTCGATCCGGTCGGACATCTCGTAGTGGCAGGCCCGGCAGTTTCTTTCTTTTTCCATGGCCGACCACTCGTCAGCGTCCAGCCCGTGGTGGCACTGAGAACAGGAAAACCCCAGGTCCGCCCCCGCGTGAAAGGCGTGATCGAATACGACCTCACCTGGCATGTCCTCGGAGACAGGGAACGTCACCTCCGAAGGTGCCCGTAGGCTGGGGCGGCCTGAGGCCTCAAAGGCCCAGCCCTGGCGCAAATGACACGCTCCACAGTCGGTCAACTCCTCCGCGCTTTCCTCATGGCAGCTCTTGCAGTTGGC
>CAYMBA010000126.1:0-7942 GCA_964388535.1 uncultured bacterium
TCGTTCTCCCATAGGGCACGGCTCTCACGCTCCAGCGATTCCACGGCCGCACCCAGGGTGAGCCACTCATCCATCAGATACGGCATCACGTCCAGCCAAAGCTGCGTGGTCGAGTCGCTCAGCGCGGACGGAGGATCTGGGTGAACCTCAGCGAAGATGCCCTGGGCACCGGCCGCGAGAGCGGCACGGGCCAGCGCCCGCGCGAACTCCCGGCTGCCACCAATTCCCGGGAACTGCAGCGAGTGGGTGGCATCGAAGACCACGTGCGCCTCCAGCGTGCGCATGAAGGCAATCGATCGCATGTCGACCACCAGGTCCCCATAGCCAAAGCTGCTGCCTCGTTCGGTCAGGAAGACCTCCGTCGAAGGGTTGGCCCGCCGGATCTTCTCGAGGGCGTTGGCCACATCCCGGAGGCCCAGGAACTGGCCCCGCTTAACATTGACTGCCTTGCCCGTCGAAGCACACGCCGCAAGAAGGCGGCCTTGACGGCACAGGAATGCCGGCACCTGGAGCACGTCAACCACTGTGGCAGCCGGTTCCACTTCGCTGCGGCAATGGACGTCGGTGAGCAGTGGTACGCCCGTCTCTTCCCTTACTGCGGCAAGGACCTTCAGCCCTTCCTCCAGGCCCGGACCCGTGTAGGAGTCTGCGCGGGAGCGATTGTCCTTCAGGTAGGAGCTTTTGAATATGAAAAGCATTCCTCTCTCTGCGGCCCACGATGAGAGTTTTCGCGCCACCTCGAGGGCCATCTCCCGACCCTCAATCACACACGGACCCGCGATGAGGAATGGCCTCTTTGTACCGCGCCCCACGATCATGCCCGCCCCCCAGACGGCCGAGAGTGCTTCCACCGTCTACCCGGAGAGGGAGCCAAAGTGCCTTCCCCCGCCGGTGCGGTGCTCCACCGCCGCCCTTACGAACTCCCGAAAGACGGGAGCCGGCCTCATTGGCCTGCTCTTGAACTCCGGATGGAACTGACAAGCGATGTACCACGGATGCTCGGGGTACTCTATGACCTCCACCAGATCCCGCTCCGGATTCACGCCCGTCACCCTCAGGCCCGCCGCCTCCAACCTGCCCCGGTACGCAGCGTTCACCTCCCAGCGGTGCCTGTGTCGTTCCTCGATGCGGTCCGACCCGTAGGCCTCCCACAGCAGGCTACCTTCTTCCACCAGACATGGGAACGACCCCAACCGCATCGTCCCGCCCATGGCCTCCGTCTGGCGCTGCTCGGGCAGCAGATCGATCACCGGATGCGGAGTCGTAGGATCGAACTCCGTGGAGTGCGCACCAGATAGCCCACAGACATTCCTGGCGAACTCGACCACCGCACAATGGAGACCCAGGCAGATCCCGAAGAACGGGACTCTGTTCTCCCTCGCCCACTGGATCGCTTTCACCATACCCTCGATGCCACGTATACCAAAGCCCCCGGGCACGTGAACCCCATCTACGCCCTCCAGATAACGCTCAGCCGGCTCGGCTTCCAGTAGGCTCGACTCCACCCATCGCAAGCGCACCTTGACCCTGTTAGCCACTCCCGCATGTGTGAAGGCCTCGATGATGCTCTTGTACGCATCGGTCAGGTCGGTGTACTTGCCAACAACCGCTATTTCGACCTCTCTCTCGGTGGAGCGAATCGTCTCCACCATCTCCTCCCAGGCAGAGAGGTCCACATCCCGATGACCCTCGATGTGCATCATAGCCAGCACGAGCGAGTCCAGACCACCGCGATGGAGCATCAACGGCACTTCGTAGATGCTGGATACGTCTCCATCCTCGATCACCGCCTCCGGGGAAACATTGCAGAAGAGCGCGATCTTCTTGCGCAGCCCTTCCGAAAGTGGGCGTTCGCTGCGGCAGACAAGAATGTCCGGCTGGATCCCTATCTCCGTGAGCCTCCGCACACTGTGCTGCGTGGGCTTCGTCTTAAGCTCCTGGGCCGCCTTGATGTAGGGCACCAAGGTCAAGTGGATGAAGAGCACCCGGTCCCGGCCCCTCTCCAGACGCAACTGCCTTATGGCCTCCAGGAAGGGCAGGCCCTCGATGTCGCCCACAGTGCCACCAATCTCGACGATGTTGATGTCCGCATCCTGAACTTCCGCCGTCTCGAGCATCCTGTGCTTGATCTCGTTGGTAACGTGCGGAATCACCTGCACGGTCTTACCGAGGAAATCGCCCCTGCGCTCCTTCGAGATTATCGTGTCGTATATCTGTCCACTCGTAACACAGTTGCGCCCCGAAAGGTTGGCATCCGTGAAACGCTCATAGTGGCCAAGATCGAGGTCGGTTTCGGCTCCGTCGTCGGTGACGAAAACCTCTCCGTGCTGAAATGGGCTCATTGTCCCTGGATCGACATTCAAGTAGGGATCGAACTTCTGCAGGGTAACCCTGAAGCCTCTCTGCTTCATCAGAAGTCCCAGGGAGGCAGCAACGATCCCCTTGCCCAGCGACGAAACGACTCCGCCAGTTATGAAGATGTGGCGTCTCATGCTTTCTGTTCCCCAGATCGATTTGGGATCAACCGTCCACTATCTCAACTGGGGGGGAAGGTAAGACCCCGGGGCTACCCGCTCAAGTTCGGCCCAGGGATCCCAGAGGACCGCAGCAGGGCTCCTTTCCAGCGCAACTCATCCGCCTGCCTCGAGAGCCGGCCTTATCCTGAGAAGGTCCTCCGGCGTATCGAGAGAAGGCGAAGCATCCTCTACCAGGACGAGCCGCATTTCCATTCCCGCCTCTAGTGCCCGTAGTTGTTCAAGCCCCTCAATCTCCTCCAGCTGTGAAGCTGGGAGAGCGCAGAAGCGCTGCAGGAGGTCCTCCGGATAACCGTAGAGACCGACGTGGGCCAAAGGGGCCCGGCGAGCCTCGAAGACTCCTTGGGGCCCTGTCCTAGAGCCCGGGATGGGCGAGCGCGAGAAATAGAGGACACGGCCCTCCGGAGTAGCCACAACCTTGACGCAGGAAGGATCGAGAAACTCCTCGGGACGCCGGATAGGGCGGGCAGCCGTCACGATGGCCTCAGGCCAGCGACGCATCGCCCTGGCAACCGCCGATATCGTCCTCGGATCTATGAGAGGCTCATCAGCCTGAAGGTTGATCACGAAATGGGCGCGCCTGCCCAGCCGGCGGGCTGCCTCGGCGACCCTGTCGCTCCCCGAGCGAGCCGGGCCAGTCTCCAGTACCTCTGCACCGAAGCCCCTGGCAACACTTGCGATCTCGGAGCTGTCGGTGGCAATCACCACCCCGGCCACTTCCTCAGCCGCCAAAGCCCTACGGTACGTCCATTCGATGATGCTGCGGCCTCCCACTTCAATAAGGAGCTTGCGCGGCAGCCGGCTCGATTCGAGCCGGGCCGGAATCACCACGATGGGGGAAACCTCCTGCACTCCGCTCATCACCTTCCGCGCTAGTCTTCAAGGCCGCGCCAAAGAAAAAGCCTGCCAAATGGCAGGCGCGACACCGATTCTCCTTCCATGGTCCGAAGCAACTACTCGGCAAGCGGCACGACACTGATTCTACGGCGGTTCCGACCCTTCCTTTCGAAGAGGACCCTGCCGTCTATCAGTGCGAACAGGGTGTCGTCCTTGCCCCTGCCGACATTGCGGCCTGGGAGAATCTTGGTACCCCTTTGTCGGACAAGGATGTTCCCTGCCTTCACCTTCTCGCCGCCGAAGCGCTTCACACCCAGGTACTGTGGGTTGGAATCCCGGCCGTTACGCGAACTGCCAACGCCCTTCTTGTGAGCCATCTCGGAAACCCTCCAGGCGCCCCCCTATCAAGGCGCCACTACTTCCAGAATCTCGATCTCGGTGAACCAAGTCCTATGCCCCTTCTTGCGGTGGTAGTCCCGACGCCTCTTGTACTTGCCGACAACGATCTTGGGACCCCGCCCACTACCCAGGACACGAGCCCGCACCCGTGCACCTTCCACGTGGGGCCGCCCCACAATGGGCGCGCTCCCGTCACCGGGAGCCAGCAGGTGCACCTGCTCGAACGAGATCTCTTCACCCCCCGAGATCTCAAGCAACGGGACCTGGAGCCTCTGGCCCGGTTCGGCCCTAAACTGGTAGCCACCTATGGTCACGATTGCGTACACGGCGCTCCTCCGCGCATAGTCAGAGACCCATGCCTCCGAACCGAAAACAAAGATGCTACTACCTTCCCGCAGTCCAGTCAACCCCGGCCACTCCCCTAGACGGCAAAATCGGCTGTGACATCCTTCTTCATGCGCGGGAAGTATATGTTGAGGGCGTCACGCCTGAGCCGGGGATCCTCCCTGATGTCTATCCGCAGACCGTACTGTCGCTCGAGCCGCTGGAGCCGCTCGCCCCGCTGGTCGAAGAGGTATTCGGCCAGGGCGGGATGGACTCTCAGCTGGACCTCCTTCTCGCCCGAGTGGGCACCGACCCGCTGCAGGCTCCGCTCCACCTTCATGGCAGCTGAGGCCAGCGAGCGAACCTTGCCCGTACCGCCGCAGACAGGGCAGTCTTCGCTGAAATAGGAAACAAGCGGCTCGCGCACGCGTTGGCGGGTCATCTCCACCAGGCCCAGCTCGCTCAGCGGATAGACCTTCGTCCTCGCACGATCGTTCCGCAGCGCCCCCTTGAAGGCATCGAGTACGGCCCTCCTGTGCGCCTCCTGCTCCATGTCTATGAAATCAATCACGATTATCCCGCCGAGATCCCTCAGCCGCAGTTGCCGGGCGATCTCCCGCGCCGCCTCCAGGTTCGTCTTCAGGATGGTATCTTCGTGCGACTTGCTGCCCGTGAAGCGGCCCGTGTTGACATCTATGGTCACCATGGCCTCAGTTGGCTGGATCACGATGTAGCCACCCTTGCGCAGCCAGACCTTCGTTTCGAAGCTCTTCTCGATCTCAGCTTCGATCCCATACTCGTCGAAGATGGGACCTTCGCCTGTATAGAGTTTCACCCTCTGCTTCAGCTCGGGCGCTACCACCTTCAGGTACCGGAGGATCTCCTTGTACGCATCCTTCGAATCGACGACCACGCGGTCTACCTGGCTCGTGAAGATGTCCCGCATGAGGCTGCGGGTAAGCCCCATGTCCCTGTGTATCAGTGCAGGAGCCTCCGTGTTCCGCGCTGTCTCTTCTATCTCCTTCCACAGGTCGACGAGGTACTTGACATCCTGTTCGAACTCCTTACGGCTCTGCTGCTCGCCCACGGTCCGACAGATCAACCCCGCGTTGGGGGGTTTCAGGTCGCGCAGTGTCCTTTTCAGGCGTGTGCGCTCCTCCCTGTCAGCAATCTTTCGGGAAACGCCCGTATGATCCAGCCCTGGCATGAGCACTAGGTAGCGTCCCGGAAGGCTTATCCGGCCCGAAACCTTCGCTCCCTTGCTGCCGATCGGCTCCTTTATCATCTGAACAAGGATCTCTTGGCCCTTGGTAAGAATCTTCTCGATCGGCACTTCGGGCGGTCCGCTCCGAGGTTTCGAACGCGGTTTTTCATCGATGTCGAAAGACTCAGGATCGACCATGGAGGCGGGCATGTCGGAGATATGCAGGAAGGCCGCCTTGGGAAGGCCTATATCGACAAAGGCTGCCTGCATCCCGGGCAGAACCTTGTTGACGCGGCCCTTGTATATGTCGCCGACACGGCGGCGCTCCCCCGCACGCTCGGCAAAGAACTCGACCAGTGTCGCGTCCTCCAGGACGGCTACCCTAGTCTCTACTGGGTCGGCGTTTATGACAATCTCTCGAAACATACTCACACCCCGAGCACTCTCTCGCAGGCGTATACAACACAACGACCGGGCAGTATCCCAGGGTTGAGACTCGATTGCAAATCTCAGCCATACTGGAGCTCCTTCCGCGTCCGCGGCCTATGGGCGGCTGTCAACAGGTCCACGCTGAGTGCTCCGGCTGCAAGTAGGGCCCTCCGGCACTCCCGGAAGGTCGCCAGGGTGGTCCAGACATCGTCTACGAGGAGCAGCCTGCCCCGGGCGTTCCGCGACTCGAAGGCCCCCGCGACGAGCCTTCTGCGCAGGGCCGCCCCTGCTCCCGTGGCAGCACCCTCATACCGGATACGCCGCAGGAACTTGCGCAGGGGCCGCTCGGTGGCCTTCGCCACCTCCGCTGCGAGCCACTCCGCCGGTACCCAACCCCGCTCCCTCTCTCGGGCCGGGTGGGCAGGCACCGCCACGACCGCATCCCACAGCCCTGCAGCCGGCAATGTGGCCACCATGGCTTCGGCAAGGAGGGCACCAGCTGCGAAATCCGCACTGAACTTGAAGGCATGCACCAGCCGGCGATAGTCCCCCACGAGCAGCCCGCCCGAAAGGAGCAGAACCGGCTCGCTTCCAAGAACGGCAATGCTCCTAAGGGCGGTGCCCCCATGGGAGGCCACGTGCCCCGGGGGCAGGCCCCGGAGTTTCCGGCCGCAGAGAGGGCACACCTGAGGCGCCACCAGGTCCAGCACGCACTGCCTCAGGACCCATGCGCGGTGTAGAACAGGCTGCAGGCACTTCGTCGGTTCTATGGGCACGACCCAGAGGAAGCACGGGCCGTGCCAGCCTAGGCCATCAGGACTTCTCCTCGACGCCTTCCTCAGCCGGGCCCGACGGCTCCGGCCCGCTCAAGCCGGAAGACTCCGCCCTTGCCCACAGAACCACGCCTGCTATGACGAAGCCAATGCCCACCCACTGGCTGTGAACGAGCCTCAGGCCGAGAATCCGGATGATATCGCTGGGCACATAGTAGCGGGTGAAGTCGACCAGGAATCTGATGGTGGCAGATCCGACCAGAAAGAGCGCGAAGAGGCGCCCCGTCCCGGTATAGCGACGTGAAAGCCGCGCCAGCAGGAATGCCAGAAGGAAGTTGCCCGCACTGAGGTACAGCTGGGACGGGTGGATGGGCGTATCACCCATGGTCGCGTGTGCCGGTGAGCCAGGTGGGAAGGAAACGGCCCACGGAACGGAACTTGGCTTCCCGAAGCAGCACCCATTGAGGAAGCATCCAATCCGCGTTATTCCCTCACCAAGGGCCAGGGCGGGAGCAAGAAGGTCGGAGACCTCGGGGAACCTCCAGCGGTGAGCCCTGAGAAACAGCAAGCCTGCCAGCACCGCTGTGACCACACCCCCATACTGCGTCAGCCCCCCTCTCCAGACCCGAAACACCTCCAGCCAGTCGCCCTCGAACTCCTCCGGATGCTGGATGGCGTAGTAGACACGCGCTCCCACCATCGCGCTTATCAGAATCCACCAGAACAAGCGCATCATCTCGTCTTCGCTGTAGCCGAGGGGGCGCGCTCTGTTGACGACCCACCAAGAACTCACGAGGAAGGCCAAAGCCAGTGCCAGCCCGTAGGCATGAACCTGCAGGGGACCCAGATCGAGAAGTATCGGCCTCACGACTCCTCCAGGACCACGCAACTAGACCATGACCGCTTAGTATTCTCCAGGCCGGGCGGCTATCCCAAGCACTATTCCGATCGCCGCACAGGAGGTGACCATGAAGGAACCACCGAAACTGAGGAATGGAAGCGGCAGCCCGGTGACCGGGGCCAGCCCGACAGTAACGGCAATGTTGACGATCGCATGGTACCCGAGCAGGGCACCTATCCCCACGGCCACGAGACACGAGAACCGACTACGCACCCGGCGCGCGAGGCCGATGCACGCAGCCAGCAGCACGAAAAGCAACACGAGCACCAGGCCCGCCCCCAGGAAACCCATCTCCTCGCCAACGACCGAGAAGATGAAATCGGTATGCCGCCGCGGAAGGAAAGCCAGCGCCTTCTGGGACCCCTTCCCGAAGCCCTGGCCGGCCAACCCACCAGAGCCGATGGCTATTTCGGACTGGATCACCTGGTAGCCTGAACCCGTAGGATCGCGACCCGGCTCGATGAAGGCACGAAGCCGCGCCCTCTGGTACGGCTCTAGGCTGTTCCATAGGCGCGGCGCCTCCAGCCCCACACCCACCATG
>CAYMBA010000127.1:0-7820 GCA_964388535.1 uncultured bacterium
GAGGGGATCGTCGTGGCCACCACCAGGCCCGAGACCATGCTGGGCGATACGGCCGTGGCGGTCCATCCAGGTGACGAGCGCTATGCGCACATGGTGGGCCAAAGCCTGATCCTGCCGCTCATAGGACGGGAGATTCCCGTGATCGGGGACGAGCTCGTGGATCCGGAATTCGGGACCGGTGCGGTCAAGATAACGCCCGGGCACGATCCCAATGACTTCGAGATCGGCAAACGACACGGGCTCGAGGTGGTCTCTGTGATGGATCACCTCGGCAAGATGAACGAGAACGCCGGCAGGTTTGCGGGCATGGACAGGTTCGAGTGCCGCAATGCAGTGGTGGAGGAGCTAAAGAAGCAAGGGCTGCTAGTCAAGATAGAGCCGCACAGCCATGCTGTGGGCCACTGCTACCGGTGTCATACGATCGTCGAGCCGATGGTGAGCAAGCAGTGGTTCGTCAATATGAAACCCCTGGCCGAGAAGGCCATCGAGGCAGCAAAGAAGGGGGAGGTGCGCTTCATCCCAGAGCGTTGGACGAAGACGTACCTGCACTGGCTTGAGAACATAAGACCCTGGTGCATAAGCCGCCAACTGTGGTGGGGGCACAGGATCCCGGTCTGGTACTGCTCGAACGGTCACGCCGTGCTCTCGGGCGAACATGAGAAGCCATGCCCCGAGTGTGGGGACACGAACTGGCGGCAGGACGAGGACGTGCTAGATACATGGTTCTCATCGTGGCTGTGGCCCTTCAGCACACTGGGATGGCCTGAGAAGACGAAGGACCTCGAGGAGTTCTATCCCACGGACACGTTGGTGACCGCCCCTGACATCATCTTCTTCTGGGTGGCCCGGATGGTGATGGCCGGCTACGAGTTTATGGGCGAGCGGCCTTTCCGGGATGTCTACCTGCACGGCGTGGTGAGGGATGAGCAAGGCCGAAAGATGTCGAAGAGCCTGGGCAACTCGCCGGATCCAATAGAGCTCATCGAAGAGTTCGGTGCCGACGCCCTGCGCTTCACGATGCTCATGCTTACACCCACGGGTAACGACGTTCTCTTCGGCAAGAAGAAGGTGGAGGTGGGGAGGGACTTTGCCAACAAGCTGTGGAATGCGGGCAGATTCATCCTCTTCAGCCTCCGTGATGTGGAGTCCGTTCCCCGTGAGGCCCCGGGTGAGCCGACGCTGGAAGACCGCTGGATCCTCAGTCGGCTGAGCCGCGTTGTCGAAGGGATGACCGAGCATCTGGAGAAATACCGTTTCAGCGATGCGGCGCATCTCATCTACGACTTCGCCTGGAAGGAGTTCTGTGCCTGGTATCTCGAGATGGCGAAGGTCAGAATCAGGGACGGGAGCCCGGAGGAGGCAAACAGGGCGCGCAGGATACTGATCGATGTGTACAAGCAAATCCTTGCCCTGGCACACCCGATGATGCCATTTGTCACCGAGGAGATCCTGAGCTACTTGCCCGAGAAAGAGCAGGATCTCATCCTGGGGCCCTGGCCCGAGTCGGATCCGGGGGCTGTGGACGAGAAGGCCGAGCGTGAGATGGAGTTCTTCCAGGATGTGGTGGTTGCCATACGCAATGTGAGAAGCGAGATGAACATACCGCCGAGCAAGTTTGTGCGCGTAGGGGTGCGTGCTGAGGACCGCGAGGCTCGGATTCTGACTGAGAACAGCGCTACTCTCGGGGTGCTGGCTAAGGTCTCGGAACTCGAGGTGGATGCGGACTACAAGAAGCCACGGCTGAGCGCTTCGGCGGTGGCGGGCCGCTCGGAGATCTACGTCCTGCTTGAGGGTGTGATAGATCTCGATTCCGAGAGGCGCCGCCTGGGCAGGGAGATGGAGAAGGTCGAAGCCGCTCTGGAGCGTTCGCGCAAGAAGCTCTCGAACACCGATTTCTTGGAACGGGCCAAGCCGGAGGTTGTTCAAAAAGAGAAAGACAGGCTGAGACAGCTGGAGAGCACGCGCGCGAAGCTCGAGAGAGCCTTGGCTGCTCTCGAAGAGTAGTCGGCAGGATGTAGTTCCTTGCGTCCTCACTGCCGATCGTCTTGCTGTGGGGGGGGGCGCCTGCAGGTGCTCCGCTCCGCAGCAGCCCATCCGTGCGGGGAGGGAGGTTTCCATGATTCCCGCTTTTCCTGTCCCTCGTCCGAAGGCCATTGCGAGCGCCGCCCTGGTACTGGTCTCGCTTCTTGGAGCGGGCACCTGCGATGCGGCTGCTAAGGAGGAATACGTGGAAGCAGTTCGGAAGGACGTGGGTGTCACCGTCTACAACGGGGGCTATGGACTGGTCAGGGAGACGCGCGCGCTCGATCTGGAGGAGGGAGAACAATGGGTGCGCTGTACTGATGTGCCCGAGCGCATCGACAGGACAAGCGTCTATTTGAGGGACCGCTCTGGAGCAGGGATAGTGCTCCTCGAGCAGAACTACCGCTACGATCTGGTCAGCTCCGAAAAGATACTCGAGCGATATGTGGACCGCCTGGTGACTATCCTGATGGAAGATCAGAAGCTGCGCGAGGGCAGACTATTGAGCGCCCGAGGCGACCAGATCGTTCTTCAGCTCGATGGCGGCGGCATAGAGATGCTACGGCGGGAGAAGGTTATCGACATCGGCTGCAAGGACCTTCCAGGTGGGCTGATCACCCGGCCTACTCTGGCGTGGCTGATCGAGTCGCCGAGGGCCTGTCAGGCGAAGGTTGAAGTGGGCTACCTCACAGATGGCATCGGCTGGCACGCCGAATATGTCGGGGTACTTGAGCCTCATGAGGAGGCTATGGAGTTCGCAGGTTGGGTGAGTGTCGAGAACAACTCTGGTGCCACATATGAAGACGCTGAGCTCCAGCTCGTCGCGGGTGACGTTAGGCGGGCTCCTGCTCGCGCACGGTACAGGGACGAAGTAATGGCTCTGGAGGCAGCTGCTGCACCGAGGGGCAAGCCATTCGAGGAGGAGGCTTTCTTCGAGTATCACCTCTATACGTTGCCCAGACGTACAACGATCCGGGATCGGGAGCAGAAACAAATAGCGCTCTTTGAGCCCGCGCGTGTCGCGGTGGAGAAACGCTACGAGTGCCTAGCACACAGCGGAAAGACGAATCCCTCGGTGCTGGTCTCCTTCACGAACGACTCCAAAAGCGGCCTCGGCATTCCACTGCCCGCGGGAAATGTGCGTTGCTACAAGCGCGATAGCGGCGGGAGGCTTCAGTTCATAGGCGAGGACCGCATAGAGCACACGCCGTCGGAGGAAGAGGTGAAGCTCAGTGTCGGAAAGGCCTTTGACATTGTTGTGGAGCAGACGGTAGCAGATACCCGGAAGATTGACTCCCATACCAGGGAAGAGGACGTCGAGTTTGAGGTCCGCAACCACAAGGATGTGCCCGTGAGCGTCGATGTGAAGCGACGCATACGCGGCTATTGGGAGATCAGGAAGAGTTCGATGGAGTACGAGAAGAAGAAGGCCGACGAGTTTGTCTTTCATGTAGAGGTGGGTGCAAAGGGAAGCAAGCGTGTGACCTATACGATCCGATTTGGCTGGTAGGCGCGCGGAGCGCGGCTGGAATAGGATCGGACTGTCATGGGCGTCTTCAAGCTGGTCGCCAAATTCGAGCCCTTCGGGGACCAACCAGAGGCGATCGAGCAGCTCGTGGCGGGGATAGAGCGAGGTGAGAAGTACCAGACCCTCCTTGGCGTGACAGGCTCGGGGAAGACCTTCACGATCGCTAATGTAATAGCCCGCGTCGGGAAGCCGACGCTTATCATCTCGCACAACAAGACGCTAGCGGCCCAGCTGTTTGGAGAGTTTCGCTCCTTCTTTCCCCACAACGGTGTTGGCTACTTCATCAGCTACTACGACTACTATCAGCCCGAGGCCTATGTTCCGCAAACCGACACCTACATCGAGAAGGACGCCAGCATCAACGACGACATAGACCGGCTTAGACTTCAGGCAACAGGGCTATTGCTGGAGCGCAGGGACGTCATAATCGTTGCGAGCGTTTCCTGCATATATGGCCTGGGATCGCCTGAAGACTTCAAAGCCCAGACGATCCTGCTGCACACAGGCCAACAGATAGGTCGAGAGGAGATCCTCCAGCGTCTGGTCGAGGATCACTACGAGCGCAACGATGTCGAACTCCGCCGCGGACGCTTCAGGGTACGTGGCGACGTGGTAGAGGTTTTCCCCGCGCATTCCGAGGAGGTCTTCAGAATCTCGCTCTTTGGCGACGAGATCGAATCTATTACGGCTGTCGACCCGCTCACAGGAAGGACGGTGCGCAAACAGCACAGGCTTGCTCTCTTTCCCGCGACCCACTTTGTCATACCTGGGGACCGGATCGAGCGGGCTATCGCGGGGATCCAGAAGGAGCTCGCTGAGCGCCTTGAGGGGCTGCGCTCTGCTGGACGGCTGCTGGAGGCCCAGCGCCTCGAGCAGAGGACTCGCTACGATATAGAGATGTTGCGACAGCTCGGCTATTGTCCGGGCATCGAGAACTACTCGCGCCACCTGAGTGGGAGGGCGCCGGGAGAAAGGCCGGCCTGCCTGCTCGACTATTTCCCCGACGACTACCTTCTGATCATTGATGAGTCCCATGTAACCATCCCGCAGCTGCGTGGCATGTACGAGGGTGACCGCTCGAGGAAACAGACGCTTGTTGAGTATGGCTTCAGGCTCCCCTCGGCTTTGGACAATAGGCCGCTTCACTTCGACGAGTTCGAGTCGCTGATCAACCAGGTGATCATGGTCTCGGCAACGCCGGGTGACTATGAGCTGGAAAAGTCACGTGGGGTCGTGGTCGAGCAGGTCATAAGGCCGACGGGTCTGCTCGATCCGCAGGTCGTCGTGAGGCCGGCCAGTGGCCAGGTGGACGACCTGCTTGGCAGGATCAAAGAAGTGACCGCCCGCGGCGAACGGTGCCTTGTGACGGCGCTGACAAAGCGAACGGCAGAGGAGCTCACTGACTATCTGGTAGGGCTTGGTGTCAGAGTGCGATACATCCACGCTGACATCGATGCAATAGAGCGGGTCGAGATACTGAGAGCGCTGCGTCTGGGGGAGTTTGACGTACTGGTCGGTGTCAATCTCCTTCGAGAGGGACTAGACCTGCCCGAGGTTTCCTTAGTCGCCATACTCGACGCCGACAAGGAGGGCTTCCTCCGCTCCGAGCGGTCCTTGATTCAGACGGCGGGAAGGGCAGCTAGGAACGTCAACGGCACGGTGATCCTGTATGCGGACAGGATAACCGACTCGATCAGGGCTGCGGTCGAGGAGACAGAGAGGCGCCGGCGAAAGCAAGCGGAGTACAACCGACTGCATGGAATAACGCCACGCTCGATCGTCAAATCTGCCGACGAGATCCTTGGGGCGACCGTCGTAGCCGATGCTGACGACGAGGAACCCAGACGTGCGGGTGACGACATCGCCGCCATGATAGGAAGTGACGACCCACGGGAGACGATACGGGCGCTTGTGAAGGAGATGAAGATGGCAGCAGAGCGCCTTGAGTTCGAGAGGGCGGCGTCCTTGAGGGATCGAATATTCGAGCTTCAGGCAGCACTGAGTGCGGGTCAAGAAGCGGGGCCGGGAGTACAGGCGAGCGGTCGCAGGGGACGAGGTAAGTCTGGGTGAACGGGTGATCTGGCCTTTCGCCGTTGGGGCTCGTGCTTGCCTGCACGCCGCGGACGCTGGTGGAGAGGCCAAGAAAAGGAGGCGCGCCTTGGCTGAGGAGCTTGAGCCTGTCGAGCTGAACCTTTTCTTCACAGTACTCAATGCCCTGGGTGAGGATCTGGGATGGAGGTGGACGGAAGAGGGGCTTGAGGTCCCGGATGAGATGGCGGCTGGGGATCTGACCTCTTCGGCCGTCGTGCCCGAGAGTCTGCGGGCAGAAGCCCGCGTAGAGGCCCACCAAGGCGGGATTCTGGCTGGTATGGCTCCTGCGCTGCTTACCTTTGAGCTACTCTGTGGCGATGAGCTGAAGGTGATCCAGCAGCTCAGCGATGGGGCGCGTGTGGAGGCTGGGACGACTGTGCTTCAAGTAGAGGCCGGGGCACGGGGCCTACTCGTTGCTGAGCGTACTGCTCTCAACTTCCTTCAGCATCTCTCGGGTGTCGCGACGCTGACCTCTCGCTTCGTTGAGCAGCTGGCGGGCTCAGGAGTGCGCGTCCTGGATACCCGCAAGACCACGCCAGGCTTGCGCTTCCTAGAGAAAGCCGCTGTTGCTGCAGGCGGTGGGGTGAACCACCGTATGGGCCTCTATGACGCAATCATGCTCAAGGACAACCATGTCCGCCTTGGAGGCAAGCTCGGCCAGGTGGTCAGTCGTGCAATCGCGAACGCGCGGCAGCGGCAAGAGGCGGACGGCAAGGACCTTGTGGTAATCGTCGAGGTGAGGGGGCGCAAGGAGGCCTTGGAAGCGGTGGAAGCAGGGGCTAGGTGGATCATGCTGGACAACATGGCTCCCAAGGAAGTAGCAGAGTGTGTACAGGCCGTCCGGGCAGCCGATCGTGGGCGTGAGGTGACAATCGAGGCCTCAGGTGGAATCACGCTCGCTAGCGCTAGGGACTTCGCCATTCCTGGCCTCGATTTCGTGTCGGTGGGTTCGCTCACGCACTCAGCGCCCGCACTGGACCTTTCGATGTCAATAGAGCCTCTGCCATAAGCGGCTTCACAAGGCGAGGGGCAATGGCGGACTCCACAAGACTACTTTCACAGCGTCTCCTAGACGAGATGCTTTCCGCCCTCAGACACATCGACCGGGCGATCTTCCTAGCGCGGACTACTTCTACGCAGGATGCTGCCCGGCATTTCCTTCAACGGGATGACGTGGGCCTACTCGTCTGCGCCAATGAGCAGACAAGTGGACGTGGCCGCCACGGCCGCAGGTGGGACTCGCAGGCCGCAAAAGGACTTTGGCTTACCGTTGCCCTGCGGCTGCCATGGCCCCAAGGATCGTGGCCGGCTATTACTGCCGCGGCGGCGCTGAGCGTATGTAGGGCTCTGGAGAAGACGGCCAGGATTTCGTGCCTGATAAAGTGGCCCAACGACGTAGTGTGCAACGGGCGGAAAATAGCAGGGATCCTGGCGGAGGTGTATGGGGACCGTGTCTTTCTGGGAGTGGGCGTTGATCTTTATCACCGTGCGGACGATTTCCCAGAAGGCCTCCGCGGCTCGGCCACTTCCGTGTTCCTTGAGACGGGAAGGGTGATACCAGCTCGGATCGTCCTCTGGTCATTCCTGCTTGAAATGGACAGTTGGATCGGTGCGGTGGACACATGGGGGACTCGAGGTCTGAGGGATTCCTTGCGCCGGAGGATGGTTCTTCTCGGTAGGACTGTCCGCATCGAGCCAGAGGTGGAACACGGGATGGCGGTCGTAGGTAGGGCCGTGGATGTGGGTCCACTTGGAGAACTGGTGATCGAGAAGGAGGATGGCGGAGTGGAGACTGTGCGGAGCGGGAAGGTCGTTGAAGTTTTGCCGCCTTTGGTGTCTCATTCAACTTGAACACGGGCCGGGAGCCAGGGAGCTCACAGATGCGGTGCCCTAAGTGTGGAGCTACGGAAGACAGGGTGATCGACTCGCGTGCCGTGCGCGATGACACGGGGGTGCGCAGGCGGCGGGAATGTCTCGTCTGTGGCTATAGGTTCACAACGTACGAGTACATAGAAAGGGCTCCGCTTCTGGTGGTAAAGCGCGACGGTAGAAGAGAGCCTTTCGAGCGGCAAAAGGTGCTTGGCGGCGTGATGCGGGCATGTGGGAAGAGACCCATTCCAGCAAGTGAGATGGAGGCCCTGGTAGATCGGGTCGAGCCCGTCCTGATCGATCGCGGCAG
>CAYMBA010000128.1:0-7815 GCA_964388535.1 uncultured bacterium
CTCAGCGGGCAAGTCCGTGCACGCAGAAGCAGTACGGAGTCGCCCGCTATGGGATGGATCAAGGAGATTGACCGATCCGCTTGTCGCATCGAGCAACCATAGACGACCGCTTGAACCGACGGACAGACGGGCCGCGCGCAGACCAACAGGCAGTTGCAGAACCGAGTCAGGTGCCAAGCGCACCCTGCTGCCAGGAAACGAGGGCAAAGTGCCCCGCGGAGGTGACGCCGTAGTCTCGGAAAGATGAAGGCCCGGGAGCACAATCGTGGAAAACAGAAGCAAGAGAAGAGCAGAAAGCGAGTACCCCGATCGAGGGATAGACCTCAGTCCAGCGGAACTCGCAGGCACACTGAAACGCCCTCGCCCTCGGGACCAGGTCCGGCACTCGCTGTTGCCCCGTGGTGGCCCAGGAAAGGCAAGAAACCCCCTGCGTGGAGTCCGCTCAGCACGCGGTTTGCAAGACCCAGCATGAGCACTTGGCGTGCATGCTGAAACGACCTCTCCGAGCGCCTGCGAAGACGCCTGTAGTGCACGCGTGCGGCCCGGCTCTCCCATGACCAGTCCTGGACAGGCAGATTGTACCGAACAAAGGCCTCGCGCCTGGCGATGTCGTCACCATACATCGCCCTGGCCGTTGCCGCCAGGTGTTCCCTGAAGTCATCTCGCGTATCGAACTTGCCCAAGTATTCCAGGAGGTCCTCCGAGGCCCCCGTCAGGCTGCCCGTGCCAGAATGAACCTCGGCGTATTCGATCGCTCCTGCCCTTCGCGCGCGCCCCTGAACCTGGAACCCAAGGTAACCCGCCACCAGTCCACCCTCGACTGTGAAGTAGACGCGGGCCGCAGACTTCTCGCCACGCAGCAGCTGACCTGCCCCAGGTATGAGAAGGGAGGCAAGAAAAGCCCTCATGTCGTGCCGCGAGTGTTCCGCCCCTTCCGCCGCACCCGTCGCACCCACAAGCAGTGCGACCGCAGCGCCCATATGCAGCCACCTGCGCAGACTGTCAGCCGAAAGCCCCACTGTCATTACAGCCTCCATTGAAGGGCAACCCGCAGCCGCCCGCTAGGGTCCGCAGCCACTGCCACATGTGACTTCCTTCCGGCCCCATTGCCGCCAAAGAAGGCTTCCAGCGCGGCAAAGACGTGGTTCAGGATCAAGATCTTGGTCGCACGGGAGATGGCGCTCTTCGAGCCTTCTCTATCGTTCCACACCTCCAAGTACTCCCGCCTGCTCAAGTCTGTGTCCCAGCCACACCTGTAGCTCGTCTCTGCCAGTGCCTCCAGCCATGCAGTGTGATCCGCCGCCTCAAGGACCCTTATCCTCTCTTGCACTTCAAGGGTCATCTCACCGGCGCCGCAGGAATCTGGAAAGTCGGACATGTTCTCAACCAGCCGGTCGTAGTCCCAGTATGAGCTCGCCAGCCGGTCCATGTTGCCAAGCGCCCTCGAGGCGCCCTGCGCAAACGCCTCGCGCGCTGTCCACAGTGCAATCTCTGCCCCGAAGAACGCCAAGCCCACCAGGAAGCGCCCCTGCAGCACCTGTCCTAGTCCCGGGCAGAGCGCGGATGCAAAGGCTTCGAGCCGCTTCGTTCCGGAGCCAGTAGCCGGCTTGCTGGTTCTAGATCCCGCCACACTCTCGCGCCCTCGGCTCACTTCAGCGATCTGCAACCACTGAGCCCTCAAGGCCGTACGTCCGGGCCGCCAAATCGGAGTACGCCCCTCGAGCGCTGATGCCCAGGCCCCGGCGATGGGCAAAGCGAGGGCCGCCAGGCCGATTCCAAGCCCTCCCGCGAGGGCTATTGCATCCACTCGGGAAGACGGCCTGCTTCGTACTTTCGGGCCGCGATTGGACAGCAGCCCTATCGCACGAGTCCCAGTTTTAGCCACCGCGTAACCTCCTCGCCGCTCTCGGTGGCCTGCGCAGTGACCTTGACGACGTACAGCCCAGGCGAAAGGTCCTGCAGATCGAGTTCTAGTACATCCCCGCCTGGGCCAGAGTGGGGCAGCAGCGGTCCCATCTCGCAAACACGTCTAGCGCTCGTATCAAAGAACTCGAGACGCACGGAGGCCGAACGCGCCAGTGTGATCCAGAGGTTTCCCGAAGCTCCCACTACGGGGTTCGGGGCAAAGAAGACAGCACCCTCGGGCAACAGATCGCCCCCCACGCCAGGCGAGATACCGCTCGAGGCCACGAAGCGCCACTGCCTCTCAGGCCCGCCCCAGGGAGCCCACGCTTCACCGGGCTTCGGAGCAGAGCCCCCATGGGCCAGCGCGAAGGATCCTGCATAGCCTCCTTCGTCGATCCACAGTACACGCACTCCTGCCCCTTCTCCCAGATTCCCGACGACGGGCCCCGCAGCCACCCTGAAGCCGGCTGCCCGCGCCCAGGAATCCAGGACGTTGCCCATCCCGTCGAAGGCCACCATAGAACCATCCCCGCGGGACTGGAGGACCTCGGCGTGGCTGTCCCCATCGACATCCACGAGCAATGGACCAGACAGAACGGGCTTCCGCGCCGGAGCGTCTGGGTGCCAAACAGAGCGTGGCCACCCCCGCTGCCTCCGGCCTCGGAGATCGACAAGGTGGACCTCTCCCTGCTCGGTCGTGGCAGCGATTTCGAGCTCCCCATCACCATCCGGATCGCCCACAGCAGGGAATCCTGCCAAATGTCCGCTCACAGGCGTGGGGAAGCCATCAGCAGGCCTACCATCCGGGGCCCATGCCACAATGAGGCCGTCTGCCGACGCCGCAAGCACCAGAGGCTCTTGGCCTTCGACGAGGCAACACCAAACAATGGGCGCGGACTCTACGACCGCAGGCCAACCATCGGCGACGCCCACCTCGCCAGATTCCTTGCACCTCGCTAGGAACACCTCGCCCGAGGTAGTCCCCCAAGCCACCTCCTCGTCGCAGCCCTCAAGCACGTCCCCTGCGGCCAAGGCCGTTACCCGGGCACCAAAGGCTTGCGACTTCCAACCCAGCGAGAGAGGGTCCACCGGATCAAACGCCCTCAGCCTGCCATCCGAACAGCCGAAGACCACCACGGAATCTAGGAGCATAGGCCCCGCAGAGAACTCGTAGCCCACCACCTCCAAGGTCGGCGATGGATAAGCGAAGGCTTCTAGGGGCGCGCCACCCCCGCCAAACACGAACCACGCCCTCCGCCGCTCAGCTGCGGCGAGCACCCGGTTCCTTCCGCCAGCCGCAAGGGCGGGCAAGAAGCCTTCTTCGCTGGAGAGAAGCAGGCCCGCCCGACCGTCCCCACTCGTCACAGCAACGTACGGTCCCGAGGCTGTGAGCAGCTCCTCGGAACCATTTCCATCGAGGTCCCATATCAGCAGGCCGGCGTCATCCTCAGGTGTGCCCACATAGGTCGGCCAGCCCTTCGGGAAGTTCGCTGTCACAATCCGCACCCGCATGCAGGGGCCAGCAGAGTCCAGAACAGTGACGGAGATGCCCGTCCTTCCGCCTCCCGAGGACGCAGTGCTTGGGTGGGTCTGAGGTCCAAAGAGCCAGTATCCGTCCCGGCACCAGTAATCGAACCTACCCCCGGTCCATTCGCTGCTGTAGATATCCCCCAGGTCTTCTATCCCGTCGGCTTCCTCCACGTCAACGCCACGCCGCTGTGGGGAGATGTTGGGCGAGACATAGCCCGAGAGGCTAAAGGCATCAGAGGCGGCGATGTTGTCTATGTGCCAGATCAATACCCCCGATCCTGGGAGCAGATAGTCCTGCTCGAAAGCCCCCAGCGAATCCGAGCCGGCAGAAAGCGAGTCGGGTGCGTTGCGTGGGCCCAGGACCACGCCGGTAGCGGAGTCAGCCTGGAGATAGACAGCCTCATCGCCATTGAGGTCGAATGGCCTCGACTCCAGCACGAAGTACTCCGGGAAGTCTGGCACCTCGCTGCCCTCGGCGTCATACTGGAGCCGTCCTCCCAACGGAATCACCACCAGCTGGCCGGTAGTCTGCACGGGTTCGAGGGTCAGATCCAAAGTGTCGCTTCCATCCTCGGCCCACGTCACATCCAGACCACCTGCGAAGTAAAGCATCTTGTGCCACGGGTCCACGCTAGCGGGTATCAGGCCCCGCACGAACACTTCCTTCTGCTGATACGGATCCCAGAGCCGGCCATAGAGGCTTTCCCCCGAGTCCATCAGACTGAACATCCCCACGGCCGGAAAGAATGTGAAAGTGTCGTATAAGTCGAAGAAACCCAGCTGGTGTCCGTATTCGTGTGCCAATACGCCGTTCAGTGCAGCAAGGAAGCGGTCCTGAGAGACTGTTTCTGGCACGACCATGATATAGTCGAGAAAGACGGTGGAGTCGCACACCGCTACGGGCTCGGCCAGACTGATGTTGAAGCTGGGTATGTCGTATGGCGAGTCGCGGTCTATGTCGCCTTGGAAGTCTGCGCCCGCATGGAAGATGATGAAGCTGTCGTAGAGGCCGAAGTTGGGGGCTGCACCTGAACTTTCCGCGGCTGCGAAGCTGTCCCTGACGAAGCGCTCTGCCATCTCGACGACCTTCTCCATGTCGTGGATGTCCCACGGTCCATACTTGGCTGTGTCCTCGAGATGGTAGGCACTGTCCGGTTCGACAGGGTACACATCGAAGGTGAGGTACACCTGCCCCCTGGACTGGCGCCAGTAGTACCGGCGGAGGGCCTCGAGGTGTGCCTCGAAATAGGCTCTATTGTGGGGAGGGGGGTCCACCGCCACCCTTGCTGAATCAGGGCAACGCAGATCGAAACGCCCGTCCGGTGTAGTGGTCCCGGAACCTGCAGAGTCCTTCAAGAAATCCACCCTTAGGGCAACGATACGGACAGTATCCGGCCCGCCTCGCGATCGCTGGAATGCCTGAAGCTTCTCGAACAGGTTCCTATCCAGACCCGTCGCCCTGGCCAGAGCCGGGACCGCCCTTGAGAGGCGCCGATAGAGCACCCCCTTCCTTGGTCCGTCTTCGCCCAGGATGCTTGGGAAGGGTCTAGGCTGGTACTCAGACGGACTTGCGTAGGAGTCCGCCACCGGCGCACTCCAGGGAAGGTGCCCGGGAGACCAGCCGGGGATCTCGGCCCGCCGGCGGATAATCTCTGCATCATCCACGACGGAGGCAGCAGAGCTAGCAGCCACCAGGACGGAGGCCAGAAGCAAGAGCATCCAACCCGGGCGTGCCTCGGGGCAATCTACCCTGCGCCTCACAACAGCACCGCCCCCACCGAGATGTAGCTGACCCGGTCCAGACCCTTGGCCTGAGGAATGCTGGAGTAATCGAAGCGCAGCAGCGTCGAACCCAGGCTCACGTTGAGCCCTCCGCCGAAGGTGAAGGCCGTTATCTCCCCTTCGGGATCATGTATGTAGCCAAGCCTCAGATTCAGAAGGTCCTGTGCAACCGATACCTCCATGCCCGCATTCAGCAACGGCTTGTAGCTGCTCCAACCGAACTTGAAGGCGGTCTTGAAGCGGCGCACGTCTTCCTGCGACGCGCTGTCGGGCGGGCTTGTCGTTCCCACATCCCATTTGGTGAGGGACTTGTTGTAGTCGAAAGCCAACGTGACTCGGGCAGGATCGCCGTCGAACAGCTCCAGAGCGACCCCAGCCTTGAGATTCCTGGGCAATGGATCACTGGCTCCCCCTGATATGTAGGACAGCTCGGTGCCCAGATTCTGAACGTTCGCGCCTACAGACAACGCCTCAACCGTCCCGGGAACCAGGTCCTCGATCCGCCCAAGGAATCCCACGTCGAGCCCCACAGCATCTGCCTGCGCTCCGTCAGCAGCGTGCTCTCCGAAATCCAGTTCGTCCAATACCCAACCGGGCACAAGATCGACCCACACGTACTTTGCAGCCAGCCCGGCATAGATGCCGAGCTCCTGGCCACCCTCGCCGAATGGAACGCCGGCGACCTTCAGTCCCACGCCGAGGACCGGCGCGAACTCATAGCTGTTGAAGGAACCCACGGTGTCTCCGGACTCCTTGGTCGCCAAGGTCGAGCCGTAGGTGAGGTACATGACGTCCACCGCCAGGGCCGCATCTGTCACCGGATAGACGCCGGCAAAGTTGAGGTAGTAGACGTCATCGGCAAGGTCGGGGACGAGCTGGGCGAACGTGGAGGAAAGCTCCTTCTCGCTAGCCACCCCCAGAAGGGCCGGATTCCACCACACCGAGTGCGCCCGTTGCGAGACGGCCACCCCCGCCTGTCCCATCGCACTGGCCCGGCCACCAGGTTTGATCTTCAGAATGCCTGTGCCCCCGTATGTCTGCGCCTCAGCGATCCCGTAGCCAAGGAACGCCAGAGCCCCGAATAGGAAAACACTCCGTAGCAGCCTCTTTGGCGTCATCTTCCTGCCTCCTGCGAACCCGTTTGCCGTCGAGCTCTGCACCCAGAACATCTCCGGCCGCTGCTGGTTCCCCCTCACCTAGCGCGCCACGACGAGTTTCCCCAACAACTCCTGGACCCTCGAGGAAGAACCGCATCTCCCGACTACCCTGAAGAAGTACGTCCCGTTTGCCACCGGATCCCCGTCGGAGTCCCTACCATCCCAGGCCACAAGCACGACGTCCGGCCACTCGGTGGCATGCCCAGAACCCCTCCAGATCTCCTTTCCGGTGGCCGTGAACAGAGAAACTTCGACTGCGGCCCCCTCTGCGGCCCGGACCAGAAAGTGTACAGGACCCGGACTCGGATTCGGTAGAGGGATGGCATCGATCAAACACGCCTCTTCAGACGCCCCACTGGTGTCGCTCTCCGCTGGCTTGAACTCTATCGCAGCGCTCGCTTCCCTGCCCATATTGTCGGAAGCACGCAGCTGAAGCGTGAGGGACTGGCCCGCAGGGAGTCCCTCGGGCAGCGAACCCTCGAAGTGCGCCTCCCGATAAGAGTCGCCGAACTCGACCTCCGCCGAGACATCCTGCGCGTAGACGACCTGTCCGCCCGGGGCCTCGATGAGTACCCTTGCTGCCTTAGAGGGCATGAGTCCTGTCACATAGATCCCGCTACTGTCTTCCATCTGGGCCACGAAACGGCGTCCCGGTACGCTGGCAGCCGAAGAGTCCTCCCAGGCCAGGGTGATCAGCGGCGGCTCCTCGTCGTGGAACGGAGCAACGCGCTCGTCAATCCAAAGGGACTCGAAAGCCCCAGAGGCATCTGCGGACCCATCGGAACTGCGCGCGTAGACGACCAGCTCTGCCCACCCCCGCTCCCCCAGTCGCAGGCTGAGCGGCACGAAGGCCTCGGAAGAAAACCGCCCGCCCTCGATCGCGAAAGAGCCATCAAATATGCGCGCTCCTGCCCTGCCGTAGGTCGTAGGGCTGCTGGGGGCTTCTACGTGAACTATCTCCTGGGAGTCGCGAAAGAGGATCCTGCCCTCACCCGAAAAGCTGGTGTCCGGTCTGCCGCTCCAATCGAGGATTTCGCCCGAGATCTCGAGGGGTCCCCCGCGCAGCAGGGTATCCTGCGCCACCGCGGCGATACCCCCTAGGTGAAGCACCATCTTCCTACTTGGCCTAGAGATCTGAACCGCTGGGTCACCAAGGAGCCCATACTGCCGCGCAGGGTGCAGAAGCGTGGACTTCGCTATCGCCAGCGCCGCCCCCAGTGGCGCTCCTGGCCCCAGGCTCCTTCCTGGGTAGAGCGCATCCAGAACGCCGTAGAAAACTCGCTGATTGACATCGACACTGGACACCTCGCTGGCGCTCACGGTGCCGATGGCACCGCCTGCGGACTTACGGATGAGAGCGAGTGAAACCCCGTTCTCGACGTCCGCGAACCTGCCGACAGCGCACGAGGCGCTCATGAAGAAGACGGGAGCCGATGGGTTC
>CAYMBA010000129.1:0-7802 GCA_964388535.1 uncultured bacterium
AAACCCACTTCATCACTGCAGTCGAGGACTCCAAAGCCCTTAATACGCTGCCCGGACCTGCCGTGATCATCTCTGCAAGCGGCATGTGCACGGGTGGGCGGATCCTTCATCATCTTAAATGGCGTTTGTCTGATTCTCGCAACCGGGTGCTCTTCATAGGCTTTCAAGCCGAAGGCACACGCGGGCGACAATTGCTCGAGGGCTCCTCCCACATCCGGATTCACGGTCAGGATATCCCCGTCCGTGCAAGTATCACCCGTATCGACGCTCTGTCTGCACACGCCGATCACAATGAGCTGCTCCGATGGGCGGGGGAATTCACCCAATCTCGCGATCAGGTTCTTGTGGTCCATGGCGAGACGCAAGCGAGCCTGGTATTGCAGCGGAGCCTGGAGGAGACATTGGGCTGGAGGGCCACCATACCCGCCGAGGCATAAGCGATCGACCTCATGGCATAGGCCAGAGGCCGAGCCAGATCGGAGATCCGAACTTGAGGCCTGCACTGCAACTCTCCATCAGCTCCAAGGAGCAGCCTGATGAAGAAACAAAGGCTGTATTAATCTTCGCACAGCGTCTCTCCCATGTGGGCATATCGACCCAAGATGCCATCGCCATCTGGGTGGCTCTCAAATCCACGCCCTCGATCATCTTCAGCCATCAGGATCTGGATCGCGCGGATGAGATCGCACAGGCCACTGCCCAGGCCATCCTGCAGGAGGCTCCCCAGCGGATCTTTAAGTTCCAGGGGCACCCCTGGTGGGGCCAAACCCCAGGAACCTCAGGAGATCTCACGCAGGCACAGCAGCGTTTCACGGCGCTGCGCCTGCGCGCATTGCTGGACGAGGCCTCGAGCTCCAGTGGCGAAAGCAGGACGTATTTCGCCGTTTTCAAACGGATAAGTCACGCCGAAATCAAGCTCCTCTCACCCTTCGCCTCGCCGGAGGCAGGCTCCAGAAGGCGGCTGATCAAGATCCCAAACGATCTGGCCGACGAAGTCGCAAGCTTCCCGGAGAACGTATATCTGCTTTCAACCATGAACCCAGAATCCATCAGGCTCCATGGCTGGGAAACGCGTATTGTCCCAATGCTCTTTCCCCTTCAAGGTTTGGTAGCGGATCGGACCGCCCTCCGCCGGCCGGCCCGCTTACGGCTCACATCCATCCTGCTGGCAAACCGCTGTTTCGAATCTCGGCGCGCATGGCGACGCATCCCGCTGGAATATCAAAAATCTAAAGCGCTTGTCGCATTGAGAGAAAGCGCCTCGTACTTGCTCGATCGGGGCGTGCCAGGTCGCCATCCACTTGCTCGGCTGGCGTCATTGCTTCTGGGAAATGCCTGGAGCGGGACGGGGCAAGGTCTCTTCGACCGCGACCCTGATCTCAACGCCGCTCTGGCCTATCGCTATTGGCTGAGGCTCGCCGTTCTGCCCTTACTCGAAAGGCTGGAAAAGGTCGATCCTTCCATGCGTCTCTCGTTGCAGAATCTGATCGCGCAGCAAGCTCGGCGACCGGGGCTGAGATTGCTTCAGCGCCTTCTCTAGACATCACCAGGCGGATAACCACCGGCGATGCTTGGGGGCCCCACTCAGAACGCTCGCGTCTTGGATCAAGGCCCGTTCATCTTCTGTCGTCAGCCAGCCCCCAAGTGCGGCGCTTTTCCAGGCAAGTTACTTCCATCCCGGCACCAGTGAGCGAGCAATCTAGCGTATCGCTATTCGCGCCATAATGCTCTCCCCTCATTCCATGCCGGCGACTAGGATGAGTATAGGGATTGGTTGGCGGGCCCGAACCCTTGGAAGCTCGCCGTCGATAGAGGTGTTGGACGATGGAAACTGAACCGGCCGGGGATGAAACGCGCACCGCTCCTCCCCTCAGCCGGCGCGAATTTCTCTACTACACCTGGGCGTTCTCTATGGTGGTCTTCATGGCCGGGTCGGGAGGCGCAGCAATATGGTTCACGCTTCCCCGCTTTCGCGAGGGGGAATTCGGTGGAACCTTCATGATCCCCATAGACCAAGCTCCCAAGCCCGACGCAGACCCGGCAGAATTTCCCGAAGGCCGCTTCTGGCTGGTCAATCTGGGGACTGCGGCCCTCTCCGATCCCAGGCAGCCCGGCGATTACCCATTGCAAGGAGGTCTGAGGGCGCTCTACAAGGTATGCACTCACCTCGGCTGCCTCTACCGGTGGGCACCCACGAACGATCGGTTCGAATGCCCTTGCCACGGCTCGAAATTCCTGAGAACGGGTGCGCGCATCGACGGCCCCGCCAGGCGCAATCTGGATGCGTTCATGATCGAAGCGTTGAACGAGGCTGGGGAGGTATTGGCCCGGGCCGAGCCTTCCATGGAGAGCAGAGAAGGCACCGCGCTTGCACTCCCGCCTGGATCCAGCCGTTTGCGCATCGACACCGGTCGCCGCATTCTCGGCGCCCCAAACAGACTGCCTGGAGGCGGGATTGGATGAGGGATGCAGGCTCCGAGACGCCTCACGCCAGCAAAGACGAATACCCTTTCCGCCTGGGCTTCTCGGGCACCATATTTCAATAGCGAGTTTGCCCCCACGCCGATTGGCTTAGGCACCTCTGCGCCGAATGGCCCTGGAATCCGGCGGTCTGGGGGAGTAGCCTATGCAGGACGAGGAATAAGGAGAAAGCTATGATGGTATTGCGGGAACAGATGGCCCCATCTATCACCGTGTCCGTGCTGCAATCCGGACATGAAGGCTCCATCGATACGGGAACGGTCCTGCTCATTATCGTCGGCGCCATCCTGCTTTGGCTGCTGATCGATCTTTTGTTCGCCGGCGGAGCCATGACAGGTGGCATGATGGGCGGCATGATGATGATGGCCGGCACGCCGGTTGGGGCTGCGGCCTTGCTGATCCTGCTCGCAGTTCTGGCCTTGTTTGCCTATATCACATACTTCGCGTGAACCCCCAAGCGAGAGAGGGCGCTTAGAAAGGAGCGTAGCAATGGCAAAAGATCCTGTATGCGGCATGGAGGTGGATGAGGGCACCGCGCAATGGAAGTCCGAACATATGGGCAAGACCTACTACTTCTGCGCGCCCGGCTGCAAGAAGAGCTTCGATGAGGACCCCATGCGCTACATGAAAGCCAGCGAACATGGCAGCCATGAAGGGCATGAACATCACGGTCATCATGGTTAGCTAGCAAGCGGAAAAGCTGAACTCCTCCTCCAAGGGACGGGCCACTCAGGTGGGTGAGTGGCCCATCCTCGTAGTGAGACCTCAGGGTAGACCTTGGGGGTGAAATCCCGGGCCGACCGCTACCCAGCTCCGCGCTTGCTCATTTCACCCAACTCCTCATCCTCCTCGTCCCCTTCAACCTTCAACACCCGCCACAGCCAAAGGCCGCTGCCGATCACCAACCCTCCCGCGACCACCATCGCCAACGGACGAAGTGATCCGATGCCCGGGCTTCCAGGGGAGACCTCCCGCAGGTCCGCCGGTGGATCTTCGAGCTCGCCCGAGAGGGTCAAATCGATGACATCGCCCGCCTGGAGAGGCCCAAGCCTGTGCACCCCATAGGGCACTTGTCTAGACCCGACGCGTTGCACATCCTCATAGCGGGCCCCCGGGATCTCCAGCTCTATCCCCATTTGATCTGGCAGGAAGACCAAGATCTCCCCGGCCTCGAGCGGCACTCGTCGTTCGAGACCCAACCGATCCTCGTAAGGCAAAACATAGTTGACAGCGATTTCACCCGTCCCCTTCCCGGGAAATGAGCGGCTGCAAATCAGCGAAGCCCCCCGGGAAGACCCTGAAGCGCTCACGAGGTGCGGGGGGGAAGGTTGCATTCGCAGCCTCTGGCGGGAGTGCGAACACTAGCGTCGCCGAGGTGCCATCCTCTAGCGTGAGGGCTTCGGAAATTGTCCGATCCAGGCTGTTGGATAGGGCGTAGAACTCACTTATTGCCAGGCCGCCTTGCCCTGTACCAATCACAATGTATAGGAGATCAATCACGGCTCCGCCGATGTCACTCGTAGTCTCGTAAACCGGCACCTCAATAAATGGAAGCTCTCCTGCGATGGGCTGTACGGGGTTCGAAGAATAGGCCACGTCCTGATAGGTGGCCATGACTGCATATGTGAGGACCGGCTCAAGCTCAACGCCCTCGAACACGAAGCTGCCATCTGCATTCGACGTGCCATGCAGCATCATGCGGGCAGCTCCCTCTGAATCCCAGGCGTGAAGCATGACCTCGATCCCCGCGCGCACCTCCCCCGATTCACTGCGGTTGGTGATTACTCCCCGCACGGCTATTTGGGATCCTTCGGGTGTGGGAGTGATCTCCTGGGCCCGTGCCGGCATGCTCGCAAGCGCGACCGCCACCACCATCCCCAGAAGGGCAAGAACGACCCGCATACCACCTCCATGCTCCGGTCCGGCCAGTTCAGGCCAGCTCCAATGTGCGATACGTATCGGCCCGCCCGGGGCGCGCAAAATCATTCCACGGTCCTTCTGACAAACCCTGTCCCGCAGCGCGGACAGTAACGGTCTCCTGCCTGCACGGCCGATCCGCAATGACCGCAGAAGCTATTCGCGGACCCCTTCCCACGCAGGCGCTGAACCTCAGATTCGAGGCGCTCCTCTAGCGCGGTCTCTCTCCTCAACCCGCGCCAACGCCTCGGCTGCTTCTTGGATGAGCGCTGCCCGGGCCAGGCCATAATCTTCCTCGCTGACCTTGCCCAACCCCCTATCGGTCTCGAGATCCCGCAATGCCATCAATGCCTCCCGACTGGCCTGCCTCACCCTCGTATGCTTGCCCCCAAGCGAGGTGGCTCGCACACCACGGGCTTGGCGGAAGGGTTCAAACAGGACCGCAAGACATACCATCAATAAATCCAGGCCGAAGAGCAGAACACCAGGGTCGATACGCATCTATCCAATGCCTCCTAGATTGAGCGCAGGCTGATCATCCAAGTTTCTTGAGTTCCCTTTCGACTCGCGCCTCCACCTCCGGATCCAATTCGATTTCGGCGCTCACTGGAGCGATCTGCTCGGAGGCCTGTCTCCAACCTCTGAGGACCTGTGCAAGGGCGACTGCCCCCGCGAGGAGCCCAATGAGCGGCAGGATCCAGGCCAGCGCGGCGAAACCCCTTCGCGGCGGCTCGGCCAACACTCTCTCCCCATACTGAAGGACGAAGTAGTCGATGATCTCACGTTCCGTCCACCCCTGTTCCAGCTGCGTCCTGATCTGGGCCCGCCAATCTTGGCAGGCTTGGGTCTCACAGACATCCAGCGGCGTGTTGGGGCAAACCGGGCAATAGAGCTGCTTGGCGATGGCGTTCACGTCATTATCTGTGGGGAAGTTGCCGCCCCCCCTAGGCAAAGGCGGGCAAGGCCGGGATCGCGCCCGCCGCCAGCAAGAGCATTAGGATGACCATTCTTCGGTTCATGGTTTCTTAGTCCCCGGCCAGAGATCTCGAGGTCATACGGGGAGAGATCAACCCATACGTCTTCCGGATCGGCTGCTCCCGTCCCGGCCATGCGCCAACAAGGACCCCGATAACCAGAAGGGCACCTCCCGCCCAGGTCCAATTCACGAGTGGATTCAGGTAAATCTTAAAGGTCGATGCGCTAAGACCGATCTCCTCCCAGCCAACGAGCAACACGTATACATCTTCACCCAGCGTGCCATAGACGCCGGGGATGGTCACGGGTTGTTTCTGCACCACGAAGTAGTTACGCCGTGGCATCAGCACCCTGATCGGCTGCCCATCCTTGTATAGCGTAGTTGTGGCCTCCAGTACGATCCGCCCATCGCTTCCCGGATACTCCCGCAATGCATTAAACTCCAGCGCATAACGGCCAATTTGCAATCGCTGCCCTACCCCAACCGTCCCCTGCGTTTCTTCTTTGAAATATGTGTCCCCAATGAAGCCCAAGGCGATCATAATCACGGCCAGATGCACCATGTAGCCCCCATATCGTCGGCGATTCCTGGCGATGACCCGCAGGAGTGCTCCCATTGGGGATTCTCGACGCTTACGCATCCGCACGCGAACCGCACGGCCGAACTGGTGCAGGATGGCAGCCACGACGAAAGCCACTATCCAAAGGGCCAGGAGTAAAGATGGGTGTTGGCGATGAATCGCGCCCCAGATGCCACCGACCACCAACGAACAGGCGAAAGGTACCAAAAGCACCCTGGCCAGGCTGCGCCCCCCTTGCCTTCGCCATGCCAGGAATGGCGCAATCGCCATGATGAGCACCAGCGCCGCGAAAAGCGGTCCGGTGACGCGCTTGTAGAAGGGCGGACCCACGGTGACTTTGGTGCCGGTGAAGAGTTCAGAGATCATGGGAAAGACGGTCCCCCAAAACACGGAGAAGGTGATGGCCAGAAAAAGCACATTCTGAAGCAAGAAGATGGCCTCGCGAGAGAGGAAGCTCTCCGCCTCATGTTCTGATTTCAACATTCCTAAACGGTCGAGGAGCAAGGAAATCGAGCCGATGAAGGTCAGCCCGATGAAGGCAAAGAAGGCGGGCCCTAGTGCCGATTTGGCGAAAGCATGCACCGAACTAATAACCCCTGTGCGTGTGATGAAGGTGCCAAATAGGATCAAGGCATACGTTAGAATGATGAGAATCATATTCCAGACTCTCAGCATCCCTCTTCGCTCCTGGATCATCACGGAGTGAATGAATGCCGTGCCTGTAAGCCAGGGCATGAGCATGGCGTTCTCCACCGGATCCCAGCCCCAGAAGCCTCCCCATCCGAGAACATCATAGGCCCAACGTCCCCCAAGCACGAGGCCTATGCTTACAAAGCCCCATGCAAAGAGGGTCCAATGCCGCGTGCTGCGGATCCAGGAGTCTTGGTCGGCTTTCCCTGTAAGCAGCGCGGCCATGGCAAAAGCATAGGGGATGACAAAACCCGTGAAGCCCGGGTAGGTAGTGGGTGGGTGACCGATCATGCCAAAGTGGCGCAGTAAGGGGTTAAGCCCGCTGCCATCCGCTGGGAGGTAAGGGACGGCCCCAAGCGGGCGAAAAAGCGCCCGCGTCAATTCTTGTGATGCCGGTAGGTGCCACAACCGAACATAGGGATTTGAAACGAACAGCGACAGCCCGATGAAGAAGGTGGTCGTAACCATCGATATGGCGATGACGAAGGGCATGAGCTCTTCGTTCTCTCTCTGGTGCTTGAGCGATACTGCGGCTACAAACCCCGCCATCAACCAGGCTCCGAAAAGGATCGAACCCGCCTGCCCCCCCAAAGAGCGGTGATCCTCAAGAATGTGGACATCGACCGGCTGGTCACATCGGAGACATAGGCCGGCGAAAAGTCCATGCGAATGAGGCTATAGACCAACGCCATCACCGAGATTGTGAGCAGGGCGAAGGGCAGCCACACTCGCATCCGCCCGCTCTCAACCAGGCTTTGCGCCTTCATCCGCCCGTCCATAAACGAGACAATGGTGATGTATGGGCCCACGAAGAAGGAAAGAATCAGCGCTACCAGGCCAATATCCGCGATCATGATCTATCTCCAGATGATTGGGTCCAGAGACCTGGGCCGCGTCCTACGACGCCATATGGCGAGTGCGCCTGTCGATCTCACAAGCATTCTCACGACCCATGAAAAGCATCATGAGAACATGGCTGAGAGGGCATATCAGCACCAGGGCCAAGAGCAGAGTGGTGCCAACCTGCAAATCGAGAAAGAGGATATCCCCGAGTGCGGCGACAGGCGCCAAGCAGCAAATCAGCATAAGAACCTATGAACGTTTACTCATCGATAGAACTCCAATGCCTCGGCCAAAGCCTGATCGGCGATCGCGGCT
>CAYMBA010000130.1:0-7795 GCA_964388535.1 uncultured bacterium
TGCTTGCTTGACATGCAAGAGGTCACTGGTTCGATTCCAGTATCGCCCACGGTTGAAGGGCGCTGGCGGCAAAGGCAAAGCGCCAGCGCCCTTTTCGCGACATAGCGGATCGCCCGTTTGTTGTGGTGATCCGGTGGGGGAAAGAGGAAGCGCCGGCTTTCCGCCTCGCGACGCCCCTGAGAGGTTGTTTCGAGGCCAGATGTCTGTTGTCCCTGCTTGAGGGCGGAGTCAGGGACAGGGGACAGAATTGCAGGCGGCTTCCGGCCGCCTTTTCTTGTTCCGGCCGAGTTGGAACCGCCCAGGGAGGGAACACCCATCAGACCCAGACGTACGGAGACGCGCATAAATGAGCGCATCCGGGCACCGATGGTGCGCGTGATAGACGACGAGGGCAACCAGGTGGGAGTCATGCCTGTGTCGGATGCGCTGAAGCTCGCGCGGGAGAAAGACCTCGACCTTGTCGAAGTGGCGCCCCAAGCGAGGCCCCCTGTCTGCCGCATCATGGACTACGGCCGCTACAAGTACGAGATGTCCAAGCGGCAGCGGAAGGCGAGGCAGAAGGCTCATCAGATCCAGATGAAGGAAGTGAAGATGAGCCCGAAGATCGATGACCACGACTTCGAGGTCAAACTCCGGCATGCGCGAGACTTCCTTGCAAAACGTAACAGGGTCAAGTTCACCGTCCGTTTTCGGGGCCGCCAGATCGTACATCTGGAGTTCGGAGAGAACCTGCTGAGGCGGGCCATCGAGGAACTTCAGGACGTGGCAAATGTGGAGGTGCCCATGAGGCGAGAGGGCAATGTACTTACGATGATCCTCTCACCCAAAACGGGCGGATGAGGATCCGAGGCCAGAAGGAGCGATTCGAGTCATGCCTAAGATCAAGACAAGAAAGTCTGCCGCGAAGCGCTTCAAGATAACCGGCGGCGGTCGGATCGCGCGGAGGAAGGCCTACAAGGGCCACCTTCTCACGGGAAAGACCCGCAAGCGGAAGAGGCGGCTGCGGCAGTCGGCGCTGGTGCGCCGGGTGGAGGAGAAGAAGGTCCTGCGCCAGCTGGGCTTGAGGTGAGGCTGTAGGGACTAAGGGACTTCCACCAAGACGGGGAGTAGACCATGCCTAGAGCAAAGGGTGCCGTAGCCTCAAGGGCTCGGCGCAAGAAGATAATGAAGCGGGCCAAGGGCGGCTTCGGGGGCCGCTCGAAGCTCTATCGGGTGGCCAAAGAGAATGTCATGCGGGCCCTTCAGTACGCATACAGGGACCGGAGGGTGCGTAAACGCATGATGCGAAGGTTGTGGATCCAGAGGATCAATGCGGCTGCCCGGGCCAACGGCATCAGCTACAGCGCCTTCATTGCAGGGCTGAAGAGGGCCCACATCGATCTGAACAGGAAGGTACTCGCGGACCTGGCGGTTCGGGATCCTGCCGCCTTCAGTAGGATCGTCGAGGAAGTGAAGGCGGCCTCTGGCGCATAGCGTGGTGTGTTCGGTTGGCCAGCTTTGAGCCGAAGTTCGAGGCGGCGGAAGACGGGGGACAGCCATGGAGACCAGGACAGGCGAGGAGATGGCTGAGCAGGGCCTGCTTGAGGAGATCGATCGGCTGGCCGAGAAGATGGACCTGGCAGTCTCGGTGATCGCCGAGCTTCGCAAGGAGAGGACCGCGCTCAGGGTGGAGCGGGATGTGCTGAGGAAGGACCGCGAGCGCATCCTCGATGCCGCTAAGGCCACGAGCACTGAGGAGGTACTACAGAAGCTGGGGCGCGTACGCGAGCTCGAGTCGCGCCTGCAGGCACTCGAGCAGGAGCGCCAGGAAGTCGCCAGGCGGCTTTCGGCTCTGATCGAGAAGGTTGACTCCCTCGAAGAGGGCACCGTAGACTAGGAACAGACGGGCAGGGTGCCCGCTCGAGCAGGGATCAGGGATGATCTGCTGCTCCTCGTGCCGATATTGCACAACGGACCCTCGAAAGCCATGGCCGAGGTTACATACACGAAGGTCAAGATCCTCGGGGAGGAGTACAAAATAGTGGGGCAACCCAAGGGTGCCTCCATTCCCGAGCTGGCTGCCTATGTGGACCGCAAGATTGACGAGGTCAAACGAGCGGGGGCCACGGTGGATTCGAAGCGCCTTACGGTGCTGGCCTCCTTGAACCTTGCCGACGAGCTCTTTCGGGAACGAGCTCTGAGAGCGAAGTTGATCGAGCGGATACGCAGGCGGGCCAGGGAGATTGGCAACACGATCGACCGCGCTCTGGCTGACACCGGTACAACAGAGCGCGGCCGCGCCACGATCCATTGACCCTTGGCTGCGGTCGGGAGGGCCATCCGGAGGCAAACAGAGGCACATAGAGAGTTTCCCGAGCAGATTTCCCTGCCTTGCTCGTGGGGTGTGAGGGAGCGCTTGAGCCAACACCCTTTCCATGGGGTCCGGGGGCCGGCCGATAGAGGTGGCCCGGCATACCGGGTGGCTCGATGCGGTCGGAGAAGGACCCCACCTGGTCAGACCAGGTTCAAGGTTCCGCACCCCACGGCTCTGGCGGGGATTTCTGTTTGTGGTCGAAACCCGGACTGGTCGGTAAGTGTTGACGGGCCCAGGGGGTTCCCGAAGTGAGTGGATGGATCATATACGTAGTTGTCGGGGCGATCGGGGTAGCCCTCGGATTCGCCCTGGGCTTCTGGGCGCAGCGGCAGATCGCGAAGGCCCGGCGGGAGGACGCTGAGTCCATAGCGCATCAGATTCTGGAAGAGGCCCAGAAAGAGGCCGAGATGCGCAAGAAGACCGCTGCGCTGGAGGCCAAGCAGGAGTGGTATCGGGCGAAGGCAGAGTTCGACAAGGAGGTCTGGGCCACCCGTCAGGAACTGGAGAAGGCGCGTCGGGCAGCGAATGAACGCGAGAATGCCTTGAAGCGCCAGGCAGACTCCCTCAGCGCCCGGGAGCGACAACTGGAAACCCAGGCCCGTGAACTCGACCGGCAGGCCGAGAGACTGGAGCAGCGCCGGGCCGAGATAGACAAGCTGATTGAAGCGCAGCAGGCGAAGCTCGAGGAGATCTCCGGCCTTACGGCGGAGGCGGCGAAAGCAGAGCTGCTCAAGAGCCTCGAGGACGAAGCTAAGGCCGAGGCCGCCATCCGTGCGCGGAGGATCATGCAGGAGGCCGAGCGCGACGCGGAACGCGATGCCCGCAGGATCATCGCCACGGCGATCCAGCGCCTTGCTGCCGAGCAGTCTGTTGAGAGCACGGTGACGGTGGTCTCGCTGCCCAGCGACGAGATGAAAGGCCGCATCATCGGCCGGGAGGGCCGAAACATCCGGGCTTTCGAGACCGCGACAGGCGTGGATGTCATAATCGACGATACGCCCGAGGCGGTACTGCTCTCAGGCTACGATCCGGTGCGCCGGGAGGTGGCGCGCCTGGCCCTGGAGAAGCTCATCAGCGACGGCCGCATTCACCCAGGACGGATCGAAGAGGTGGTTGAGAAGGTCTCGCGCGAGGTCGAGCGTGAGATCAAGGAAACAGGCGAGCGCGTGGCACTGGATCTGGGCATTCACGGGCTTCATCCAGAGCTGATCAGGCATCTTGGAGCGCTCAGGTACCGCACGAGCTTCGGGCAGAATGTGCTTAAGCACTCCATCGAAGTCGCCAACCTATCGGCCATGATCGCTTCTGAGCTGGGGCTGGATGCTTCGATTGCCAAGCGGGCTGGCTTGTTGCACGACATCGGCAAGGCGGTGGACCACGAGGTAGAGGGGCCACATGCAATAATCGGAATGGAGCTGGCCAAGCGCTGCAACGAGAAGGAAGTCGTCTACACGGCGGTCGGCGCACATCACAACGAGATTGAAACCGACAGCGTCTATGCGTACATCGTACAAGCTGGTGACGCGATTTCCGGAGCCCGCCCTGGAGCCCGGCGGGAGACGCTGGAGGCCTACATCAAACGCCTGGAGAAACTGGAGCAGCTGGCTGAATCCTTCTCGGGCGTGGAGAAGTGCTTCGCCATCCAAGCCGGCCGCGAACTGCGTGTCATGGTGCAGCACGACAGGGTGACCGACGAAGAAGCCATTGGGCTTGCATCTGACGTTGCGAAGAAGATCGAACAGGAACTTCAGTATCCCGGCCAGATAAAGGTGGTCGTCATTCGAGAGACGCGCGCCATCGACTACGCCCGCTAGGTCTGCGGCGAGAGGGGGAGCGGGTTGGCGCTTCTACTGGAAGGCAAGAAGGCTTCCACAGCACTTAGGGAGTTGCTCAGGCCCAGGGTTGAATCACTTCGTGCGCGCCTTGGGCGGCCGCCTGTCCTCGTTATGGTCCGGGTGGGGGAAGACCCAGCCTCGATCGTCTACATGCGCAGCAAGGAGAAAGCAGCGGCCAAGGTAGGCATCGAGTCACGAACAGAAGCCCTTCCGGAGTCCACTACACAGGAGACCCTCCGGCACAGGATAGAGGAGCTCAACGCGGATGCCAGCGTGGACGGCATCATCGTTCAGCTTCCACTGCCGCCACACCTCGACGAGGATGCGGCAATAGAGGCAATCGATCCCCGCAAGGACGTCGACGGCTTCCATCCGCTCAATCTCGGGCTGCTCTGTGCGGGGCGCCCGCGTTTCGTGCCTGCGACACCGCGGGGCATCCTGCGGTTGCTCGAGCACTACGGCGTGGATTTGACGGGCAGAAGGGTCGTCGTCGTTGGCCGCTCGAGGATTGTGGGCAGGCCGCTGGCAAACCTGCTCTCCATGCGCAGGGATGGCCTCGATGCCACCGTGACCATCGCACACAGCCGGACGAAGGATCTGCGGTCGGTGACCCAGGAAGCGGAGGTGTTGATTGTAGCTGCGGGCCGCAAACGGATGATCGACGGCTCGATGGTTGCCGACGGTGCGGTGGTGGTGGACGTAGGAATCCACCGTGAAGAGGATCCCGAACGCCCTGGGAAGAGCCGGCTGTGCGGGGATGTGGACTTCATCTCAGTGGAGCCGAAGGCCTCCGCCATAAGCCCTGTGCCGGGTGGGGTTGGACCGATGACCGTGGCCTGCCTTCTGGAGAATACTGTGGAGGCTGCAGAGGCGCTGCGAGGTGAAGCCCTGCTGTGAAGGGTGCAGCACGACCTACCTGGCTGTGAGTACCTGGCGCCTGCGCCTGAGCGCGTGGGAGTCGGGCTGCGGGTAGCAGAGCACGGGCAGCAGTGCATGCTGCTTGAGTCATCAGGATCGGAAAAGGTAGTGCAAGCAACCTATTCAGTTACCGAGGTGACCCGCTTGGTCAAGCAGGCGCTACGTGAGAGCCTGCCGCCGCTGCGGGTGGAGGGTGAGATCTCGAACTTCGTGGCGCACTCCTCCGGGCACCTCTACTTCTCGCTGAAGGATGCTGAGTCGCAGTTGCGGTGTGTGATGTTCCGTCGGGCCGCCCGTGGGCTTTCGTTCATGCCGAAGGACGGCATGCTGTGTGTTGCGACGGGCGCAATCGACGTATACGAGCGCAGCGGGCAGTATCAGCTAATAGTCGAGCGCCTCGAGGCGGCGGGCGAGGGGGCGCTTCAGATAGCCTTCGAGCGTCTAAAGCGCAGGCTGGCCGAGGAGGGGCTCTTCGATCCGGAGCGGAAGCAGAAGCTTCCGCAATTTCCCCAGACGATCGGTATTGTGACATCCGACTCCGGCGCCGCCCTGCGTGATATGGTGCGCGTGCTTCGCCGCAGGTGGCCCCCGATCCGCATCATCCTGCGGCCCGCGATGGTGCAGGGTGAAGGGGCTGCGGAAGACATAGCCCGTGCCATAGGGGAGTTCGAGACGGCTGAGGAGCGGGTGGATCTGTTGATCGTGGGCCGCGGCGGCGGGTCACTTGAGGACCTCTGGGCCTTCAACGAGGAGATAGTGGCACGAGCGATCTCGGCCTGCTCGATTCCTGTCGTATCGGCCGTGGGCCACGAGGTGGACTTCACGATCTCTGATATGGTGGCCGATCTGAGGGCGCCGACACCGTCGGCTGCGGCCGAGCTCGTGGTGCCCGACTACCGTGAGGTCCTTGCCTCAGCCGGTCTTCTCGTGGGGCGCTGCGAATCCGCCTTGCGCAGCAAGCTCGAGCGGTTGAAGCTGAGACTCTCGGCGCTCGAGAAGAGCCATGCGATGCAGAGTCCGCTCGAACGCGTCCGACAGTCGGCCCAGCGAGCCGACGAGTTGCTGGCCAGGATAGCCCGCTCAGTCGGGTCTCTGCACCGGCTCCTCGGCGAGAGGGTATCGAGGCTGGCAGAGAGGATCGAGGCACTTGGCCCACAGGGCGTGCTGAGAAGGGGCTATGCGCTCGTTCTCGACCGAGCGGGCCGTCCGGTGCGAAGTGTGAAGGGGCGGCGTGTAGGCGAACAGCTATCGGTGGCACTGTCGGACGGCGCGCTGGACGTGCGTGTTGAGGCGATCCAAAAAGGCCGCGGAGTGGAGGGCTAGAGGCAGCACGGGGGACTCTGCGCTTCGCGTGGGCCGCTACTGGGCCCAAAGGCCTGTGGGTACTGTGGGGGGAAACTGCGGAGGAACAACGGAAGTGCCTGCAAAGAAGTCGAAGAGGGGCAATAGGGACGGCGATCTCTTTGGGGCCGGCGCCGAAACCGGAGCGGTTGAAGAGGCCGAAGCTGCGGATCCTTCGAGCTCAGATGACCGTGGGCCGCAGGAAGGCACGGGTGAAGGTTCTGTTGCCTCGGAGAATCTGAACCTGGAGCGGGCGATTGGAAGGCTTGAAGAGATCGCTGCGCGACTTGAGGCGGGGGACCTGGACCTTGAGGAGTCGCTCGAGTTGTACAAGGAGGCGAAGCGGCTACACGCATTCTGTGTCGAGCGGTTGAGCCAGGTCGAGCGAGAGATCGAGATCCTCGGGCGCGGCGCCGTGGACGTAGATACGGCCACACGCGAGAGTCTTACTCGGGAACGCGGCAATGCCGACTAGTGGCCTCAGCTCCACGGGGCCGGGCATTTGTGCTTGGAGGCTTTGAGGTGCCAAGGCGGACGATTCGTTCTGTCGGTATCTATCCCAACTTCGCCAAGAGACGCTGCCGCAAGACGTTCCGCGAGCTCGTCGACTGGCTTCAGGCCGAGCGCTGCAATGTCTGTGTCATCGAAGGCACGGGCGCCAGGATGCCTGAGGGTGTCGAGGCCCTGCCCCCCTCCAGGCTGCGCAAGTGTTCCGACCTGGTCGTCGTGCTCGGTGGCGACGGCACGCTCCTGGCCGCAGCTCGGGCACTCTACCCCGAAGAGGTTCCCATCCTCGGTGTCAACTTCGGCGGCCTGGGTTTCCTGACGGACGTGGGTGTCAAGGATCTGATCCCTGCGCTTGAGCAGACGCTACGGGGCGACTACGGTGTCGAACGCCGGATGATGCTCAGAATCTCCATCGTGGGGCGCAACGGCAGACGGCGGGCCACGCTCTACGGGCTCAACGATTGCGTCATCCGCGAGTCCGGCCACCGGATCCTCAGAATCGCCATGTACGTCGGCCAGACACGCGTTGGGCTGTTCAAGGCAGACGGGGTCATCGTGGCCACACCCACGGGCTCAACGGCCTATTCGCTTTCCGCCGGGGGGCCGGTCGTCGAGCCGCTCCTCGACGCCATAATCGCTACACCGATCTGTCCACACACACTCGCCATCCGTCCCCTGATCGTGCCCTCGTACGAGACGATAAGGATCGAGTTCGAAGGGCGTGAAGAAGGCACCTATGTTGCTGTGGATGGACAGGTGTTCTTGGACCTGCGTCCGGGCGAGTCGGTGGTGGTTGGCAGGGCGGAGAAGAGCTCAATCTTCGTGCAGCTGAGGAAGCGCT
>CAYMBA010000131.1:0-7733 GCA_964388535.1 uncultured bacterium
TTGAACACGCCCAGCTGTACAAGCACGGGATGCTTGATCCGAGATCGGGCTGGACCGGCACCAACGAGGAGGACGGAAGCGCCTGGTATGGAACCCTTACAGCGGGTGCCAGTGGGCTAATGGCTGTCTTGGAAGGAAAGCGCTACAGGGGCTTCACATTCCCATACTCTGTACCGCCGCCGGTCAACAAGGCAGGAATGCCTCTTAACAGCGGCCGGGACGAAAGAGGCCTGGGGGTTTCGGCTACGGCAAGCCCAGGCAGCAACCTCGTTCTCAACCTGGATGCTTCCTACGCCGAAGCAGAGGACTCCGAGCAGAGCAGGCGCTCGGTAGAGATTTCTGCGAGAAAGGACTGGTGGGGCAAGGGAGCGCTACAGATAGGCTTCGAAGCAACCAAGGAAAAAGGCTTGGAGGGCCACGCAGAGCGCACCTTCACCGGCCCCAGACTCGAGGCAACCATCTACGTCTCGGAAACCCGTAGCGTGCAGCTGAGGCTTCATGTCACGGCCCGGACGGATTCACTTGGCACCTACAAAGACGAATACACGGAAACACACGCCGAAGCGACAATAGGGTTGGGGCAGAATCTTTCGCTGGTTCTGAGCCTCACAAAGGCTTCACAGCCTGTCCATGAATACGCAATGGAAGATACCTGGCCAGTGGCCGAGATCTCCTGGGCAATAGGAATGAATCATGAGGTGCACCTGAAGGCTGGCAAAGAGCGCGGTGGGATCGTTTGCTCGGGCGGAATCTGCCGATACGAAGAGCCATTCACCGGGCTGAGGCTGGAGGTCGTCTCACAGCTCTAGGAAGGTGGGCAGTTTCCACTAGCCAATGACCCTCTCTGCACCCGCGTAGATGCGGATTCCCTCCCTGTGGCGGCTGGCGAGAACAAGGGCGCATCGGTGCGCCTCCGCGACGGCAAGAGACGTCGGCTTCGACAGGAACGCTCCTGCCGACAGTCCCGCAAGTGCAATTCTCCTTACAAGGCCGTAGGAAGCCCTTGAGGTCGCAGCCAGCAGGAGTGCGTCCTTCAGACTCCCAGAAAGGATGGACTCGCCAATACACTTGGCAATAGCTGCCGTGCGCGAGACGTCTTCGACGGCAACAAGGAGTGCCCCATCCTCGCCTACAAGAGCGGCTGCATGCACGCCGTGGCAGGACTTATACAACTGCTGACACTCGCCCAGATGCGCGAATCCACGGGTAATCAAGCCAAGTGGCAGAACCCTGCTCTCAGTGGGGGGGCCAGTTTGTACCCCTCGCGCTAGAGCTCCCCTGACTCGCACGGTTGCACTCTGCTTGGCGTCCGCCTGTGCCTCGACCTCAACAAGTGGCGGCGCGACGAAGGGATCCAGAACACCATCCGTGAAAAGCAGTCCGACGGCCAGTGCCGACTCGCGACCAGGACTTGCGAAGACCTCAGCATAGTAGTCCCCATTGAGGTAGATCCGCACGCCCACCTCGCTCGGGACAGGGGTGTACGCAGGCGCCGACCCGCTCAGGGAGACATCCACCACGGGCATCTCCACCCGTCCCTCAAGCCTTTCCGTCTCGCTTCTCCTCAACCGCTGCACTCCTCGGATGTGCCCGCTCCAGTGATCCTCTCACATAGCCTCTAAGGTCTACTGCCACATAGACGAAGCCCAAAGACTCGATTGCCCGAGAAACCCTCTCCCTCAGGTCCCCCTCGAGGATACGAGCCAACTCCTCCGACCCGACCTCTAACCTTGCCACTGGCCAGTGATCCCTTACACGCGCCCCCTTGAAGCCCGCGTTCTCGAGCACCCCTTCTGCGGCCTCTACCCTTGCCAGCCTATCACGTGTTACCGCCACGCCGTGGGGAATCCTCGTGGCAAGGCATCCTGCAGGAGGCCTGACCCAGCGACCAAGGCCTTCAGCCTCCAGGACACCAATGACCTCCTGCTTCGTCACCCCAAGCTCCTGAAGCGGCGAGACAATCCCAAGCTCCCGCAGAGCCCTGGTACCAGGCCGATAGTCAGCAGCATCATCGGCATTGCTCCCCTCGACAACAAGATTGATACCCTCGGAGCGTGCGAGATCCAGAATCTGTGTGAACATGGCACGCTTGCAGAAGTAACAGCGATCCTTCGGATTCTCTATGAAGGCAGAGTCCCCTAGGGGGTCGAACTCGAGCCAGCGGTGGCGACAACCGATGCGCCTGATGAATTCCTCCACCAGGGCCCTCTCGGAGTGCGGCCACAGCGGGCCGGTGAGGGAGACCGCAAGAACCTCATCGCCTAGGGCTCGGTATGCCGCCAGAAGTAACAGGGTGCTGTCGCTGCCACCGGAGTAGGCGACCGCTACCCGGCCACGGCCCTCGAACCAGGCCGCTATCTCATCGATCCTCCGGCCCACCGCCTTCCTCCCAGGGCCCAAGTGCCCCCGGTCTCAGCGAGCCCCCCATTCCCCGAGGAAGCTGTTCGTGAGATACTCACTCCTGTATATGTGGGCGAGTTTTTGCGTCATCTCGACGGACACGCCGAAGTTCTTCCTTGTTATGTGCTCCACGTTGATACCAATTGGGATCCCCAATCCCTCGCGGGCTACGCAATCTAGGATCTCCCGCAATACCCTGCTGGCTACCTCAAGTGACCTCTCCCGAACGCGATCGGGCTCCGTTGGTTCCAAAACATAGGATGCCACATCCGTGGGTATTTCCACTCCCAACCACTTCAGGAAATCCATGTCTCGCCGGCTCGAGACAGGCGCGAAGCTGAGGAAGATTCTCTTCGGCTCAACACCACGCTCCGCAGCGGCTTTCGCATAGTCTCGAAGGAGCCACTTGGTACTCTCGGCCTCATAGAGCACCTGGCTAGTGAAGAACTCAAGCCCAGCCTCAGCCTTTCGGATCAACCTCAGGGGCTCATCTCTGCTCGTACGGGGCCTCCTCCTCTGGGGTATCACTATCCCACCGCAGAAGAAGTCTGTTGGCTCACCGATGGCCTCAGGATGCCCATCGTCGACCTTCCTCAAGCCGCGATTGAGATAGCGGGTTATGATCTCTGCAGCCTCGGTCACCGACGGCCCGGGGTAGCTGATGGCGCTTGATTCCCCTCCCACGAGCACGACGTTCTCTATCCCCAGGTCCCGCGCCGTCTTGATGAGCCAGTCTTGCTGATTCGCCCGGTTCGCGTAGACAACGCAGCGATTGACCACTGCCTCGATGCCAAGCGCTTCCTGCAGCAACGCACCGAAGAGTCGAGGCTCAACCTTGGGCAAGGCCTTCACCGGCCGTTCCCCGCGGGTGGTCTCATCCCGGACCTCCGGGATGTTCACAGCATCGATGTGCGTGTGCGACAGGAGCCGGCTAAGCCTCTCGGCATACGAGGCAAGATCCTTCCTGGAGCGCTCAACAGGCGGGATTATCTCGTACATGACAACGGGCCGCTTGGCACGCTCGATTTTGGACCTCAGCCGCATCCGGTTCCTAGCGCTCCAAACTCGTTTGGTCCCCCGCACACCGCCAGACCCCCGGCGGCCTCCTAGGCTTCTCGACCACACCCACCAGACGCCGGCCGCCCGCAAGGCTTCCTGGCCACATCCGGCGGGCCACTCACCCGGGGGGTGAACACAGACCCAGTCTTAACCCCGGGCTTCTCGATCAGATATGTCGGACGAGGCCTCTAGGCAAGACACTACTGAGCCCTCCGCCGGCTGACACGAGCCGGGAACCTGGCTCGTGTTCGAGAATATAACGTTCTGGATTTGGCTTGACACAGATGCTAGACCTGCTAACATCTGGTCGAAATGAGCCAGGGGTGAGCGATGCCGATCTCAAGGAAAGAGCTGGGGAGCAGGCTGCGAAGCATGCGCGAGGCCCTCGGGCTGAGCCAGTCCGAGGTTGGGGAGAATCTTGGCCTTTCGCGCTCCACGGTAGCCCAGATCGAGCTAGGCAAGCGACCATTGAGGGCCGAGGAACTCGAGCGGCTGAGCAACCTCTATGGCTGCAGCTCTGCAAGCCTACTCGCACCCGAAGGCCTTCCGACGGAAGCCGCCGAGGAGATCTTGGAGGATCTCCTCGCTGGCGTGCCAGAGCTCGCACGTGAGAAGGCAACGGTGGATGGTCTCCGGAAGGCAATCTCCCTTGCGCGCGAACTGCAGACGCTGGAAAGAATCCTGGGCATTGAACGTGTATCGGTATCCTCGGTCCGCCACACCGCATCCGAACGTCCCTCGCCGTGGGAAGCAATGCGCCAGGGCATGCGCGCCGCCGAAGAGGAGAGGCGTCGTCTTGGCCTCGGCGACGCCCCCATCCGGGATGTGGACGAGGCCCTGGCAATGGTGCGGATCCGGGCTACGAAGGTCATGCTTCCCGAGGACATAACGGGGATCTTCCTGAACGCTCGGACTACCGGGTTCGTAATAGTTGTCAACCAGCGTATTCCGCTGGAGCGAAGAAGGTTCAACTACGCGCACGGGTTCGCCCATGCGCTCTTCGACAGCCAGAACCCCTGGATCGTCTGTCGCTCCGGCGCTCGACGGACCATTCCGGAGATCAGAGCAAATGCCTTCGCGGGCGGCTTCCTGGTGCCCTCGGAAGGCCTGAGACGCTATCTGGAGAGCCTCGGGAAGGAAACCCCCGGCCGCAGCGCGGGCGCGATCGTGGACATCTACTCCGAAGAAAGTGAGGCCGAAGAAGAGCCAGTGCGGGTCGAAGGACGGCGTCGGCCGGGAATGAACCCCATAAGCCTCTGCGACGTCACGCAGATTGCCCATTACTTCGGAGCGAGCCGCTCGCTCGTACTCCATAGACTCCGCAACCTGCGGTACTTGACGGCAGCGCAGTTCGAGCAGCTGCAGCAGCAGGACCGTTCCGGGGCCGGGGAAGAGGCCGAGGGTCACCTCGCCCTGGAAACGGTCAGGGTCGAGACCGACAGGGGCATATTCCACACGCGGCTGCTCTCTCTAGCCCTCCAGGCGATGTCTCGGAAGAAGATCGACCGCGACCACTTCGCGCGCGTGGCCGCCCTTCTGGGACTCAGCGAGGAGGAGCAACGCGCCATGCTTGAAGGCGCGATGTTCGACTCGCTCGGAGGGTCATGACACTCGTGTAGATCACCGACACCCAGCCCGGCAGCGACCAGGGAGCTCGGAGGCGGGTCCTTCGCCGGGATAAGGGTCATAGCGGCGGCGAAACTTCGCTGCTTGCAGGAACCTGTTGCGCCGCCACGGAAGGAGGGGTCAGGGATGATGCTGAGCACAGCAAAAAGAGAGCCCAGGTCAAGGGCAGCAGTGAGACCTGAGCGAGAGGAGGAGCTGCGCCCTCCGGTTGTGCTACTGGCAGCCGGGCAGGGTTCCAGAATGAAGGCCGGCGGGATAGAAACCCCCAAGCAGGCCATAAAGATGCTGGGGCTCACGATGGCGGAGCGCTCCATAGCAACATTCATGGAGGCCGGCATCGATCACTTCATCGTGGTCCTAGGCCACGACGCTCAAAGAGTACGCAGCGAATATGAGGCCGCAGCACGAAGGCGAGGATGCACGATCCAGTTCGTCCGCGCACGAGACTGGCACTTAGGCAACGGAGCATCGGCTCTGGCTGCAAAGGATGCAGTCGGGACAGGCAGTTTCCTGCTCGCAATGTCGGACCATCTCTTCAGCCCGGACCTGGTGAGAAAGGCCCTCGAGTCGGCCCCAGGCTACAGGGAAGTCTGTCTGGCAGTGGATCGGAGGCTCGATAGCGTCAGCGACTTCGAGGACCTCACTAAGGTCTCCACGCTGGGCGATCGGATCGTGGACCTGGGCAAGGACATCGACGAGTGGGACGCTGGCGACACCGGGCTATTCTACTGCACGGAAGTCCTTTTTGACGGCCTAGCGGCTGCCCGCGCCGAGGGTGAACACTCGCTCAGCGCTGGAGTGCGCAGGTGCATGCGTCTGGGCCGTGTGAGGGCAATCGATGTGACAGGCAGCATGTGGTTCGATCTCGACACCCCCGAAGCGATTGAGCAGGCTCAGAAGGCACTGCTCGCCACGCTGGATAAGAAGAGCGAGGACGGGTTCATCGCTCGTATTCTCAATCGCCCGATCTCCAGGCGAATGACTCGCTTCCTCGTGCATCTGCCAGTCACGCCAGACCAGATCACGCTTCTAAGCTTCGGCCTTGCACTTCTGGGAGCAGGCCTTCTGGCCGCTCCTTCTGCCTACCCGCTCTGGATCCTTGGTGGTCTGATCATACAGTTCGCGTCGATCCTAGATGGATGCGACGGAGAAATAGCCAGGCTCAAGCTTGCTGGCAGCAAGCGCGGTGCGTGCCTGGACACCCTGCTCGACAGGTACGCCGACATGGCCGTGGCGCTGGCGATAACGCGCGCTGCCGTCGCTGCGACCGGGCACTCGTGGCTCTGGATCCCTGGAATGCTAGCCGCGGGCGGCTTCATCCTGGCCAGCTATTCGAAGAAGGAGTACCGGATAAGATTCGGGAGTGAGTTTCCGGTGACGGTTCTGGCCCGGCTCAACAAGCGCGACTCGCGAGTCTTCATCCTCGCCCTGGGCGCGCTTCTGGGCAGGCCACTAGAAGCCTTGTTCCTCGCGGGAGCGATAGCGCACGCAGGGGTCCTCCATGTGCTGCTCTTACCTTGGACCGGTGGAGCAGAAGCCCGTCCCTACGCCGTGCCACGAGTTTCCGAGGAAGAGAGGACATTGCTGGGCCACCTGCGCGCAGCAGAGGGAGTCTCATCTTCTCCCGTGCCGCCAGGAGCCGCAGCGATGGAAGGCTCAATACCAATGACCAGGACGACTCGCCGCCGGTGAGAGCTGGTCAGCTGACTCAAAAAGGCACCTCTAGCCGGCCCGCCCGACTAGGAGACTATCGGAACCTCGTCCCATGCGCTGGGATCACGGTGCAGGCGATCGCAAAGCGCATCGTCGACCTCTGAAACCGGTATTCTGATGGGCCTAACAAGCGATATGTCGCACTTACGGCAAAGGGGGAACTTCCACTTCAGGACAAGTTCGCGGTACCGGCGATACTTTTTGCTCCTCCAGACGGCCTTGAATCCCCCGTCTGCGACGTTTCCCACGACGAGCTCGCCGTCGTAGTCGAAACAGCACATCGTCACGTCCCCATTGTACAGTATCATCGACTGCATCACCCACTGACACAGCCTGGGCTTCAGCTTCGCCAGCTTGCCATCTCGCAGCATGTACTGGCGGAAGCGCGATCTCTCCGGCAGGTACTGGCTGACAAGCTTGTCCTGGCCCTCATCGAAGTAGTCGTTGATGATGACGGGGGTGAGAGATATTTCATCCACGCCGTAACACTTCCCCAGCCTCAGGAGATCCCCAAGCTGGTGCTCGTTCTGTCTCATGACGACGAACTGAAGCGTTATCTTGGGCTTGCTGCTTCCCGTCTCGCGCTTTTTCCGCACCAGGCGTTCCAGATTGGTAAGAACCGTATCCAGGTCGCCTCCGACACGGTACTTCTCGTAGACTTCAGGCGTTGTCCCATCGAGTGCCCAGAGCACCTCGTCCAGCTGCGCTTCTACGAGCTCATCGGCTCTGTCAAACATTCCGTTCGTACCTATGGTGACGCGGATGCCCGCTTTCGTCGCGTAGGCGATCATGTCTCCCGCCTTTGGATGCAGCAGTGTCTCGCCCGCAAAGTTCATGTTCACAGTACGCACGAACTCCCGCAGTTCGTCGATGAGCCTCACGTAGAGATTCCACTCCATGAATCCCTTCGGGCGTTTCATGACGCCGGCGCCGAC
>CAYMBA010000132.1:0-7666 GCA_964388535.1 uncultured bacterium
CGGATACGGACGCCGAAGAGCCAGAATACTAGGCCGAGACAGGAAAGGGCTCGATGCGCATGATTCCCCCTCGCCGAAGACCCCAAACACCCGGAAAGGAACGCCCCGGGGAGGAGAGAGTCTCTGGGCGGGAAGAACGCCCGGAGGCGAACCCGGAAACAGACCGAGAGCGTCCTCCACGCCGACGCCGGCGCAACCCGAGCCCGGAGAGGGAACCAAGGCGCTCGCCGGACCTGGGCCTGCCGGGATGTCAGGCACGCACGCTGACCATTGTCCTTCTGGCAGCCGCCGTCGTTCTACTCATCGTCCAGCAGATCCTGAGCGCTCACACAGCGGGCAAGGAAATAACGTACACGGAGTTCTGGAGCGCAGTCAGAAGTGGCAGAGTTGCGGAACTCACGATCGTGGGTCGCCAGGTTCTGGGCTCTTTCAGAGCCGAGGGCGATGAACGGCAGAAGCGCTTCAACACCTACCTGCCTTCGGAACCCGACGACGAGCTGCTTCGTCTCCTGCGCGAGGGCGATCCCGAGCAGGGAATACCGCCGATTCCTGTCAAGTCGAAGCCGGAGCCAACGCCCTGGTTCAGTGTCTTCATCACGTGGCTGCCCTTCCTGCTCCTGGTCGGACTCATCGTCTTTATGATCCGACAGATGCAGGCCGGCGGGGCAGCGGCGCTGAAGTTTGGCAAGAGCCGCGCCAAGGTGCTCACCGAGCACACGGTCCACGTCACTTTCGACGACGTCGCTGGTGCCGATGAGGCGAAGCAGGAGCTGCAGGAGGTCATCGAGTTTCTGAGGGACCCGCGCAAGTTCCAGCGCCTCGGTGGCAGGATCCCCAAAGGGGTGCTCCTACTTGGCCCCCCGGGCACGGGGAAGACCCTGCTGGCGCGGGCAGTGGCTGGAGAAGCAGGGGTGCCGTTCTTCAGTATCAGCGGCAGCGACTTCGTCGAGATGTTCGTAGGCGTAGGGGCCGCCCGTGTGAGAGACCTCTTCGAGCAGGGTAAGCGAAATGCCCCATGCATCATCTTTGTCGACGAGATAGACGCCGTCGGCCGCCACCGTGGAGCGGGCCTGGGCGGGGGGCACGACGAGCGCGAGCAGACACTCAATCAGCTGCTCGTCGAGATGGACGGATTCGATTCCAACGAGGGTGTCATACTGTTGGCGGCCACAAACCGACCAGACGTGCTGGACCCTGCACTCCTGCGCCCCGGCCGGTTCGACCGCCAGGTGGTCGTAGACCGCCCGGATCTGCGCGGACGGGAAGGGATCCTCAGGGTCCATACGAGGGGAAAGCCGCTGGCCGACGATGTGGACCTGCACACCCTCGCCCGCGGCACCCCCGGGCTCTCCGGCGCAGACCTCGCAAACCTCGTCAACGAAGCGGCTCTGCTGGCGGCGAGAAAGAACCGCGATCGCATCACGATGGCCGACTTCGAGGAAGCGAAAGACAAGGTGATGATGGGCACCGAGCGCAGGAGCCTCATCATACCGGAGAAGGAACGTCGGATAACCGCCTACCATGAGGCAGGGCACGCGCTCGTCTCGTGGTTCTTGCCCGAGACGGATCCGATCCACAAGGTGACGGTCATCCCCCGCGGGCGGGCCCTCGGGGTCACCCACTCCCTGCCTAGCGATGATCGCTACGTGAGCTCCAAGGACTACCTCGAACAGACGATGGCTGCGCTCATGGGCGGACGCGTGGCCGAAGAGGAGGTTCTCAACACGGTCACAACTGGTGCAGCCTCCGACATCGAACGAGCTACAGAGATTGCGCGCAAGATGGTGTGTGAGTGGGGCATGAGCGAGCGCCTCGGACCAATACAGTTCGGCAAGCGCGACGAACTTGTCTTCCTCGGCAAGGAGATCGCACACAAGAAGGAATACAGCGAGGAGACGGCGCGGATGATCGACGCAGAGACAACCAGGATTGTTCAAGAAGCCTACGCCACAGCGAAGCAGATCATCGAGGATCACAGAGACGATCTGCACAAACTGGCCAATGCGCTGCTGGAAAGGGAAATCCTCACAGCGGAGGACATAGAGGAGATCGTCGGGTGCAAGAAGGCAGGAACCAAGGAGGACTCTCCCGAGCCCAGTGACGCGGAAGAGACGGCCACAGATGACCAGAGATCAGAGGAACACCAGGAGGAGCCGTGAGCACACGCGCGCCCGGTAAGGTGGCAAGAAAGGGAAACGGCGCGACCCTGGCGTTCAGGCTGCGCGATCGGACCCTCGAGGTTGGCACCAGAACGCTGATCGTTGGCGTCCTCAACTGTACGCCAGACAGCTTCTACGATGGCGGTCACTACTTCGACGGCTCGGAAGCAACCCGTGGGTACGACGAGATGGTGGACGAGGGCGCCGATGTGATCGACGTCGGTGGCGAGAGCACTCGGCCGGGTGCAGAACCCGTGGAAGCGCAAGAAGAGTGGCGGCGAATAGAGCCGGTACTTCGCCATGCGAAGCGGAGCGGTCATCCGGTACCGCTTTCGGTGGATACGAGCAAGTACGAAGTAGCCGCCAGGGCCCTCGAGCTAGGGGCCGCGATTATCAACGATGTCACTGCGCTCCACGGAGACCCCCGCCTGGCCAGCCTCGCTGCAGAGAGCGGCTGCGGCCTTGTGCTCATGCACATGCAGGGCACGCCCAAGACGATGCAGATCGCTCCTCGCTACCGGAATCTCATGTCGGAGATCCGCGAATACCTGGCATCGGCAATGCAGACAGCGCTCAAGGCTGGAGTGGCATCCGAGCAGGTAATGCTGGATCCGGGCATTGGTTTCGGCAAGACGGTCGAACACAACCTGACCATCATCCGGGAGCTTGGAATCCTCAGGGATCTCGGTCGCCCCATCTTGATCGGGTGCTCGAGGAAGAGCTTCATCGGGGCGGTCGCGGATCTGCCCCCCGAAGAGCGGCTCGAGGGCAGCCTGGCTGCCCATGCAGCCGCCGTCCTGGCGGGCGCTGACGCCGTGCGCGTACATGACGTACGTGAGCACGTACGAGCTCTTCGGGTGATCGACGCCATAAAGGCATTGAGGCCGCTTCGGGATGACGGCCCGCCTCGCGGCGGGCAGGGAGGGCCGTGATGTACCTTCCAGCGGGAATAGCCTGGATCAGAGACGCGATCGACGTTGGCCTGGTCGCTTTTCTTTTCTACCGGCTACTGCTTCTCGCAAGGGGTACCCGCGCCGCTCACATGCTAACCGGGCTTGTGGTGCTCGTTTTTCTCTCCGGCGCAGCGACGCTGCTGAATTTCTCAGCGCTAAGCTGGCTTTTCTCCAGCCTGAGGACAGTCTGGCTCATAAGCATCGTAATCATATTCCAACCAGAGCTGCGCCGAGCTCTGACACAGATAGGTCGCTTGCCCGTGGTCGGGCGCATTGTCACGGTGAGGGAATACGGCTTTCTGAGTGAGATCCAAAACGCAGTGGAGCGCACAAGCCGCAAGGGACTCGGTGCGCTCATTGTGATCGAACGGAATGTCGGCCTCAGGAACTACGTCGAGACGGGAACGAGACTGGATGCCATAGTCTCGGGCGCGCTCATAGAAACCATCTTCACCCCACCCTCACCCCTCCACGACGGGGCCGTCATCGTAAGCGGCAACCAGATAGCCGCCGCTGGCTGCATCCTGCCAGTCAGCCAGAATCCTGACCTGGAGAAGACCCTCGGCATGCGCCACCGAGCGGCAATCGGCGTAAGTGAAGAGACCGACGCGGTGGTACTCGTTGTCTCGGAGGAATCCAGAAAAATCTCGCTAGCCGAGGGGGGAAAGATCCATCGGGACCTGGAGCTGGGGGAGCTTAAGAGCATGCTCGGTCAGATGCTGGAGAGTAGGCCCAGGGCACGGGAAGTAGCGGAAATCCAAAAGGCAGCGCATGCGAGCTAGGAACACCCGACACCAGGATCCGCCAGGACCGAGGACCTGCCCACAGAGCCACGAGGGCGCACGAGACCCCAGTAGTTGCACACCGACACCTGCCCCCAGGAACGCGCTCGAGGGATGGGGATGCAGTCCCCAGCAAATACCCAAGGGGTCGGTTCAGATCTCCTTGATGCGGGTAACTATGATACCCTTGAAGGTCTCCACGCGGCGGAGGTAGTCCTCCAGCGGAACCTTGACTGCGCCGGCCCGCTCATACAGCCCAGGTAGGGGCTTGGAGGCTGCGTGAGCCAGCAGCACCTTGCCATCGTCGATCACGACGATTCCCATGTGGCCCACAATCGCACCAGCTCTGCGCACGGCCCGGCCCCCAGGGCTCTCTTCGTCGGTCACAAAGTAGATGATGTCCCCGGCACGCAGCTTCGAGTAGTCGACCTCGTCTTTGGGCACGTACTTCACACTTCCAGCCGGGAATCTGTCCGTCCCCTTTTCTTCCACCGCCAGCGGGCCTATGGTTTCACTTACGTCTTCCCCCCAGATGCCCGACCGAATCATCTCTATCGCATAGTCCTTGTGGACGGGGTTGTCGTAGTCGACGAACCCTTCCGGAGAAACGACCTCCTCCAAGACAGCCCCGAAAAACCGCGTGCCGAAGGCAAACTGTACCGCCTCCTCCGCATTAGTCGAGCGGGCAAGCTCGGTGACGCGGTAGACGAAAAGCACGCAATCGGTCTCGAAGTCGTCGACGAGCAGCCCCCGCTTCACATATCCGCCCTCATCCAGCCCGAATCGATAGCCCACATCTCCCCGCGACGCGAAGTACTTCGCCCATGCGGCGATCCTCTCACCCAGCGGACGCGAAGCGAACTTCCGCATCAGGGAATCTATCTGGGAGGATGACAGGCAGTACTCCTGGTCCAGGTTGCGCCGGATCATGGCATTGTAGAGCGACATGATCTTCTCCTGGTCGGCACGCCCCAACGAGTCACCTTCTTCAGCCGCAAGCGGCGAGGCCAATCCCGCTATCATAGCAACAACCCATACCAGTTTCCGTCGGCCGGACCGCATCCTCACCCCCCGAGAAAACCCAAGTGCTCAGGCTCAGCGAATCTTGACGAACTTCCCGGCAAAGTATTCCCTTCCGAGGCCCGCCTTTGCAACGTACACGCCCGCAGGCACCGGGAACCCTTCTCCGTCGCACCCATCCCACAGCCACCCAGCTACAGCCGCATCCCGGATAAGGTCCGCCGTGCCCAGTCGCCGGACAAGCTGGCCGCGGACGCTGTAGATCTCAAGCCAGACAGAGTCTGCACCCCCGCCCACTCCCGCATGGATGGGCTTGGAAGAAGGCCCTGGGAGATCGCACAGGAAACGAACCGGGCCACCCAAAACGGGGTTCGGCACAATGCCCAGCGGCAGGGGCGTCATCGGTTCTGCCGAAGCCACAGGGAACTTCACGCCCACAGAAAGCACCCCACACTCCCTGCTCGCGCAATAGAGTATCCCGCGGCCCCGCTCACCAGCCACCGAGAAGACCCCCGGCCCAGGAGATGCCGCCAAAGGTTCCGGGTCGGAAGAACCGTCCGCAAGCCAGAATAGCCCCGCTTCGCTGAGGACGACCACGCCCCCAAGGTTCTCTCTCCACACATCTCGTATCGTGCCGAGAGCCTCGTTCCCCGGGCGCCACCCCCCGTCGGGACTCAGCCTTACCAGGCCCGCATCCGTGCCGGCTAGCAGCTCTGAGCCGGTGTACTCGATACAGATCAGCCTGCGGCCCGACGGCGGCGGGAAAGCCCCCACGGCCCCAGTCGTATCGATGACGCAGAGTCCGTCGGCCAGCACCCAGATCTGGCCTGTAGATGGATCGCAGGCCAGATCGGGAACGGGGCGCCCTGACGACTCACCCGGGCCGAGGACGGTCTCGGCCCCTACGGAAGCCACTCTGCGCGGACGTAGTCGGCGGCAGCCCCACTCATCCCCTTCAAGAGCACCCTCCCACACGAGAAGCGAGTCTCCACCCTCACCCCAGCACGCTACCAGAAGCCCTTCGGGGAACTCAGCGATGCATCTAGCCCGGCTAACGGGCTCAGGGGCCGACAAAGGCCACCATTGGCAGCCGTCCCACTCCAGGAGACACGTACCTGTGGCAGCCACGAGCCTGCCGCCAGCGAAAGCCAGATCGAAGACCCCCAGACGGCCGAGGCCGGAGCTGAGTGGCTTCCAGCAGCCAGAATCCCCTTCCAGGCCGAAAACACCGGCGGCAGTCGCAACAAGCAGCCATGGGTCCGCCCGCACGGCCGCTCGAGGCCTGATCGGTACTTCCAGGTCCCTTACGGTTCTGTCCACGCCAAGGCTCAGGAGTCGGCCCAGGGATGTGAGCAGCAGCAGCCCTCCGCGAGGGTCAGCAGCATTGAGTCCCACAACCCGCTCGCTGTGTGAAAGGGCTGAAGGAGGCAGCAACACCTCCCTCCAGACACCCCCTTCGCAGCGGCGCTGCAAGGCTCCTCCCGCACACCTCCATCGCTCCCCCCGGACCTGGAGGCTCGGAACAAACCGAGCAGGACGAGCACCCACGGGGCTTGCTCCGGGCCTGTGGCCAGGCCCAAGTCCTACTGGAACATCAAGCCGCCTCCATGGCTCAGCACCCGGTACCTCGGCAACGTACGCCAAACCACCCTCGGTGACCGCAACAACACTGTCACTGGCCATCAGCCCGAGAACTCGGGCCCCTTCTGGGCCAAGGGGTTCCGGGCCAACAGGGGCGACGCCGGAGGCAGCCACGGCGCTACAGAGCAGAAGGCCCGCCACGGCAGCCCCGCATTGAGATAGAAGTCTCACCATGAAAACCGAGCTCCCGTGAGATCCTCCAGCAGTCTAGACCCGGACTCTGAGTGCCGCAACACCAGCAACCTGCTTGTTCCTTGACGACAGAGACCCGATGGACGATAGACTCGCTCAGCGGTCTTTGGAATCTACAGCGGGAGCGCCAGTGCGGGGGGAAACGAGTTGGCGGGGCAAGGGGTTGAAGCAAGGGATGCTGGAAGGAGCAGCCACGGCGCAGAGACGGGCCTGCGGGGAATGATTCCACCATGGTGGATCCTCCTCGGACTCCTGTTCCTGCGCTGGTGGCTCGCCAGCCTTCCCGGATACGTGCCCGATGTCAACGCATACAAGCGGTGGGCTCTGCGGGCCGGGCTGGATGGGATCCACACGATATACGACGGAGAGGGACGCGACTTCGACTATCCCCCGCTCTATGCCTATCTGTTGGCGCCCGTTGCGCGTTTCTACGACTTGGTCGTCCCAGGGGCGGCACGCGCGAGAGCTGACACCGGCATATTCACGATCCTGGTCAAGATCCCTCCCCTTACCTTCGACGTGCTCCTGGCCCTGTTGCTATCGCTGGCCGTAGACAGGCTCGGCCTCTGGGGAGCCGCGGGGAGACACAGATTCCCACCCTGGCTTCCTGGCCTGCTCTACATGCTCCACCCCGCCGTGCTATTCGACGGCGGCTACTGGGGACAACCTGACTCGGTGCACACCTTCTTCGTCTTTCTGGCAACAGTCTTGCTGATCGCAAAGCGCCCCGGTTGGGCCTGGACGGCTGCAACCCTTGGATGCCTGATGAAACCCCCGGCTGCCCCCTTCCTCCCACTTCTTGCGGTGCTGACCCTCCTATGCTGCCGCGTTCGTGGGCTCATCCGCGGTGCCGTCGCTGCTTCTGGAACCGCGCTGCTGGTCTTCTCACCCTTCCTCTTGACAGGTCGGGGCACCCTGC
>CAYMBA010000133.1:0-7615 GCA_964388535.1 uncultured bacterium
CGTCTGGCCGGGTGCTCCCTGTACTGGCCGGAGGATGTGGATCGGCCAGCCTAGAGCGTAGGGGCACGGGAGCGAGTCGCTGGAAGCGGTCGTCTCTGGTGGAGTGGGGTGGGCTCGGAACGGGCTGACCGCATCGTGAGATGGGGAGCTCGTGATGGCGGCACTCAGAAGGAGTGCAAATGCTGGATTCATCTCCGGCCTCGAGGAGATGAGGCCGTACCGGCTCCCTCAGACCGGCTCGGCCCGGATCCCCGGCGTGCTCGAGACCGGGCCGTCGATGTGTATCGAAGCGGCGGCCGGCCACGGGCCGCGAACTACGGGGATCGCTCCGTTCCCCTTCCGGCAGGTCTTCTGGCTCTCGGATCAACCGGATCCCCGCGCCTTCCCACCGCCTCGTGGCGGCAGTGGCATCCTGCGGGGTCCGTCCCCGACTACAGCGGCGGGCCCGCAACGGCTTTTGACCGTTTTCCCTCTTAGCCGGCTTCTGCCGGACCGGAAGGGCCTATGTCATCTTCACTCTTCGGCGTGGCTTGCTGCAGGCAAGCGAAATGCCAAGTCCAAATTGTGCCTCGGCTACGCCGCTCCGTCAAGGGGCCACGCTACCGGAGCTCACTTCTCTGGGCATGGGCTACAGCCTTGCGAATCTGTCGCGGAGCCCAAGCGTTCCCGGATCCTCGACGTGCCTGGCACCCTGGATCGCCTCTAAGGCCTCTTCGATCTCCCCGAGCATGCGCGGGGCTTCGTCCGGGAGCAGCCCGTCGACCCCACGATAGACCAGCGTTCCATCGGCCCAGGCGTAGTTGCTGAAGTGGTCGCTCAGTAGGTGCACCTGCGTGCCCCGGCGGGCGGTTTCCTCGGCCAGCTTCTCGATGAAGAGATGTGTTTCGATCAGCCGTGTGCGGGGGCCTGCGGGCCTGAAGGATCCCTCCTCGTACCACTTCCTCATCTCACAGCCTTGTATGAGAACCAAGCTTCTCAGCCTAAGAAAGTCTGGCTCCATGGCCGCCACGACCCCTGCGCTGGAAGTAGCGTGCTCGCGCCACCGCACCTCTCCTCCCAGGCCACAGAGGACATAGACGCTCAGTTCGAAGCCCGCCTCCAGTGCCTTCTGCGCTCCTTCTACGGCGACCTCAGGGCTAAGGCCCTTTGCGACGGCCTGCAGTATCTCTGTGTTGCCGGACTCGAGGCCCGTATGAATGCGCACGAGGCCCGCGCGCCGGAGACCTGAGAGATCATCCTGCCTGCGCCGTTTCAGCGTTCTCAGGCGCGAATAGCACGTGAGCCTGGATGCTTCGGGGAAGTAGCGCCGGATCAGAGCGACTACCTCTGCTATGTCCTTGCGCACCAGGCTGTCCGAGTCGCCCAGGAAGATCGTCTCCGCCCGTGGAAAGATGCGCCTCAGCGCGCGAAGGTCGGACTCGATCTCATCGAGTGGGCGCACGGAGAAGGGTATCTGCTTGTACATTGCACAGAAGGCGCAGCGGTTCCACGGGCACCCGCGTGTCACACGCACCAGAAGCGAGGATGCCTCACTCGGTGGCCTGTATGGTGGCAGATCGACCACGTCTCCCGTCCCTGGGGGCTCCCCCTCTTGGGCCTAGCGTACTATCACTATCTGCTGCGCGCCGATTCTCTTACCACCCCGCGATGCCACCAGCCACAGTGCGCCCCCGTGGGCCCTGATGTTTTCGAGGGCGATGCGGCCACTTTCTCCACTAGCCGTTGCAAGCAGCCTGCCCTCGGCGTCGATCAGGTCCACCCGCGCCTCAGCAGAGCTGATAGCTGCGAGGCGCCAGTTGATGAAGCCAGCAGCCCGAACGGGGTTGGGCCAGGCGCTGAAGGTGTCCGATGCCGGTGTGATCTCAGGTGCCGCCTGTGCGCCTGGGGCACCTTCGAGGGCATAGACAATCCCGCCGTCTCCACCATAGAGCATCTGTGTTCCGCCAACAACGTCGGGGAATCCGTTGCCGTTGAGATCCGGTACACCACGGATCGTAAGCAGCCGGTTGCCGGTGTAGTAGCGCCAGAGGATCGTTCCGTCGGTGCCATCCATCGCATAGATGTAATAGTCGAACGAGCCGACGGCTACGTCTGGGATCCCGTCGCCCGTGACATCCCCAAGCCGGTCGACCGCCCAGGTATCACCCCCGTTGAGTGTTCCCACCCACTGGGTCCAGAGGATCGAGCCGTCAGTGCCGTCAAGCATGACGACCTTGTTCGTCCACATCCCGGCTATGACGTCTGCAGTTCCGTCCCCGTTCACATCTCCCACCACGGAGACGCGCTGGACGACAGTGCCGAGATCCGGGCTCTGCCAGAGGATGCTGCCCGTTGCTCCATCGTGGCAGTAGACGTGATGGTCCCAGCAAGCCGCGATCACCTCGTTGCCTTCGCCAAGAGCAAGGGGCGGGAAGGGCCGAAGCGAGAAGACAGTGTCGAAGTAGGGGTAGATGTTCCAGATCACGTGAGGAGTGCCGCCACCTTCACCAACCCCGCTCAGGCACACCAGGCGCTTAGATTCATCGCCGCTTGTGGCCACCACATCGTCGTAGCCGTCACCGTCCACGTCACCGATGTTGCGTACGTCGTAGAATGGCCCCTGGCCGCGGTAGAACCAGAGCAGGCTTCCGTCGGCTCCGTCCATCAGGTAGATGCCCCTGTTGTAGTTGCCCGCACAGAAGGTGACCTCGGGCACCCCATCCCCGGTCACATCGCCCACTGCGTCGATCGCGTATACCCAACCGGACTCGGGCGGATCGGGCGGAGAGTCGTTGTAGGTGTCGAACATCCACCACTGTTCGGCGTCGGTGCCACTCAGTACGTAGGCTGAACGTCCTCCCCAGGCGGTTCCGAGTAGCACGTCCTGGACACCATCGCCCGTAATGTCTGGGGAGACGCGGAGGCAATTGTCGCCGTAGCCACCGCCGCTGCTGGCACCGCCGATCGGGCGCGTGCTCCAGATGACCTCGGCTGTGCCGCTGCTCGCTCCACGAAGGCAGAAGAGATGATCCGTCTGGGGTGCCCCGGCGTCGTAGCTCTCCACCACCACATCGGCGCCGCCGTCGCCGTCTATGTCTTGTATCGATGCGATGCAGACTATGTTCTCGATGCCCTGGAACGACCAGAGGAGTTCGGGTTCCTCTTCGGCGTAGGCAGGGCCAGCCGTCCCGGCTGCAGCCAGTAGTGTTGCCGCCGCGGCAACAGCCATGCAGGGAATGTTCCAACCTACCCGACGCATTGCGCACCTCCCGGGATGGACGCGAAATGAAGGAAGACCAGTTGCTGACACCGGTAACATTCTAGCATCCCGGGGGCGTGGTGTGCATTTCCGAGGGCCGAGCCAAACGGTTTCTTGCTGCCGTTGGGCGAGCCCCGCTACGGCCGCTCAGATTCGTGCTCGACCACAACCGTGGTGCTCAGCCCCCCACGCACACGGAAGGCCGCCTCGACATGGAGGTAGCGAGGGGCCAGGGCGCGGATCAGGTCGTCTGCGATCGCATTGGTGACGGCCTCGTGGAATACGCCCTTGTTCCGGTACGACCACAGGTAGTCCCGAAGGGACTTCAGTTCCACACAAAGGGAGTCGGGCACGTAGGTGATGCGGATGGTCGCAAAGTCAGGCTGGCCCGTCATGGGGCATACACAGGTGAATTCGGGGTACTCGATTTTGATCTCGTAGTCCCTCTCCGGATTGGGATTGCGAAAGGTGTCCAAGCGCTTCCCCGGCTTGCGGGACTTACGCTTGGGTATCGATGTCATTGTCGGGCGTGGCTGCGTCCGGGTCATCTTTGAGTACCTCCTTGCTTTCCGAGGATCCTGGAACCGAGCCATTCGCGGATCGTCTCAGAGTCCAGTCCGCTTTCGATGATCATCAGCCTGCCTGGCTGGGCGAGGACTGCCCGGGTAGTGCCCTCGTCTTCGCTCCATACGGCACTTGCCGCTGCGGGCGATCCGCTGCCTCTTGCGTCCTGGCCCAATGCCGAGAGGACCCCGGAGTAGGCGGGTACCGGATCCTCCAGCCCACAAAGCAGCAGCACCGTTTGAGGCTCCACCGTGCCCGGCTCTTCGCCCACACCCGGGTGATAGAGCGCAACAGCCCACCACGGTGGCTCCTTTGCCTTCGCGCCCGTGCGCGCCAGCGCCCTGAAGGCAGCCGCGCTGGCCTCCAGCAGAAAGGGCGTCTGCCTTGCTCCCAGCGCCGCCCGCAGGCTGACCGGCCCGCGGGCCAGCCGCTGGGATCCGGGTAGAAGCCCCTCGGGCGGCAGCAAAGAGAGAGGCTCCTGGGCGAGCGGATCGAAGTCGCGATCCTCCGCCGGAAGGCGGGCAACGGCAAGGTGGATCAACTTGGCAGCCACCATGCTCGTGTCGGCGTCGAAGGGGGAAACCTCGAAGTAGTAGGGGCCCCAGGCGCAGATGGTCTGGTACTTGGAGACCGAGCTGTGCGGCAGCCCCGGTGCCGGTTTGGGGCGCTCGGGCCTGCGGGAGGAGAAGAGCCCCCAGGCCGCAAGCGGTGATGCCATCTCGTAGGCGTCGAAAGTGAAGGATCCCCTCTCCGTCAGGACCTCGGCCGCCGTGACCTTTCGGAAGCCGTACTCCAGGAACAAAGGGGCGCCGCCGTCTATGTAGTCGTACAAACCATCGCCTTCATAGACCAGCGCCTCGCCGGCAATCTTGATTGTACGGCCCGCCGGAAGCGGCTGTGGGGCGGCAGTTGCAGTGGCCGCCAGCGCGCCAGCCGAGTGCCCGAGAACTCCCAAAACCGGTATCGCCAAGGCAGCAAGCAAGTATGCCTTCCACGCCGGGCTTTGAGGCAAAGCGATTCCTATCCCTGCCTTCTTCCTCGCAAGAAGCGCCATTGTCGGTCCCCTTATGCTTCCGCCTTCAGTGCAGGACACTGATGCACGCAGTTTGCTGGCCCGGTTGAGTTTGTAGCACTGCCCGGGGCCGCCGGGCAGCTGCCTTGGGATCCTGCGGGCCAGCTCGCGCAACAGGCTAGTCTACAGGTTGGTCGCCCGTGAGTCGAAGTGGATAGGGCAGGGGGTTCGGCGCATCAGCGCCGGCTACCGGCGAACCTTGGATTCCCTGGGCTGGACCACGGCCTGGTAGGGGCTGGTGGGCCGGTGCTTGGGGGGCGCTGAGTTGCCCTTGCTGTTTGCCCTCGGGAGCGAGTGCGCATATAGTGACGCCGGCTGGGCGGCGTCTGGCCCCGGGGCATGATCCATGGTCTAGCGTAGAGGAGGAGGTCACCTTGAGAAGCCTGGCAGTTTCCCTGGTCGTTGTGGCGTTGTGGTTCTGTTGTGTCTCCGGCGCTGGTGCTTCGGGCATTGAGCCGTATGCAGGGTATTGTGATCCCGAGGGGGAGATGGGAGGCACATTCATTCTTGGCGCCAACTTCTCTATCGGTCCGGTCGCTGCGGCGGCTCCTATCTTCATTGAGCCGGGGGCCGCTTTCTGGCGGAAGGGCTACAGCGTCTACGGGTACTCATGGTCTTGGACGTACATTGGAGCGGTCTGCAACGCGCGCTACGATGTCGCACCCGAAGGCTCGAACGTCACTTTCTTCCCCTTCGCTGGCTTGAGCCTCAGTCTTCAGCGCTGGTCAGGCAAGGTTTCCTACTTCGATCCTTTCTCGGGCCAGACCACCACGGCTGATGAATCCGATTCGGAAGTGGACTTCGGACTGAGGTTCGGCGGCGGAGTGGCATTTCCTGCCGGCACGATGACCTTCGTTGCAAGGGCAGGCTTCGAGACAAACGGCGGGGCAGACTACCTGTTCCTGACAGGCGGCCTTAGATTCTGAGGCCTCGGTGCACCGGATCTCGGGGGGTCGGGAATGCCGGTAAAGCACTACGACGAGGTTCCAGCCGTACCGCTTGCGGTCGAGGGGGCTGACGGTGTACTCATCCGCGAGGTCATCACCGATCGTGATGGTGCACCCCACTTCGCCATGCGCGTCTTCGACATAGAGCCGGGCGGGCACAGCCCCCTGCACGACCACGACTACGAGCACGAGGTGTTCGTTCTCGAAGGCACGGGCGAGGTCACAGAGGGCGAGCGGGTCTTTGAAATAGCCCCGGGCAGTGTCGTCTTCATCCGCGCCGGCGTCCCGCACCAGTTCAGGAACACCTCGACCGACCGGCTGCTCAGGTTCATCTGCGTCATTCCGCTCAAGCGCGATGCCTGAGCTGGTACTGCCGGCTGAGGAAGCGAGGCAGCGCTACTCTGCGTTTCCTTCCGGCTCCAGGGTGCCTCTCTTAGGCCTTCCCGACAGCCTTCATGAGGTTCTCGGCAAAGGCCTTGGCGTAGTCTGAGGAAGGGAAGACCGACTCGAGCACCCGAGCGCCAAGCTCCGCTGCCTCCGCAGGCGGCAGGCAGAAGTGCATCGTGCTGAACCGCTTCCTGTATTCTGCGACTTCATCGCCTACCTGCTTGTTGCGCATGACGCAGTCGGCAAAGAGCTCTGCGAGCCTGTCGAAGTCTTCCTCCACCATGCCGAAGCGCGTCATCTCTTGTACACCGGTGCGGATGCCGCTCGAGTGCAGGAAGCTCTCGTCGTCGGGCAGGGCCTGGTAGTTGACGACGATGTTGTTCTCCTCCAGCCTGCGGGCGATCTCCTCAGCTGGGCCGTACTCCGAGACCCTGATCAGCACCTGGTGGGTTTCCGTGTAGCCGTATGAGGGGTCACCCTCGACCTTGAGCCCCGCCTTGATGAGTGCCTTAGCCCAGGCCTTGGCATTCTTCTTCACCTGCTCCTGGTACTCCTTCTTGAACGCGTTCATCTCGTATGTCGCGAAGAGGAGCGCCAGGAGTGTTCCAAGGTGGTGGTTGCTTGTCGATCCGGGGAAGGCACGGCTCTTTATGTCCAGCCACAGCTTCGAAAGCGGAGAGCCCTTCTGGATCGTCGTCGCGACCACGCCGCGCTGCGGCCCGAAGAAGGTCTTGTGCGTGCTTCCAGTAACGATGTCGGCGCCCTCCCTGAACGGTTCCTGGAAGGCTCCGTACAAGCCGAGCACGTGCGCCATGTCGAACATGATTACGGGGCGCGGGTCCCAGTCCTTGACGCGCTCGTAGACAAACGATACCGGCTCCGGATGGATGAACATGCTCTTGCCAAAGATGATGAGTTCAGGCCTCGTCTCTTCGAGAAGATTACCCAGGGCGTCGGTATCGATCCTGTAGGGGTCGTCCTTTCGGATCGGGAAGTTGATCACGTTCTCCTTGTCGTTCTCACCGCGCTCCACATAGTTGAACAGAGCACCCATGGGCTGCGAGGAGAGATGCCCGCCCTTCGTGAGGTCGTTGTTCATGACGGCCCGCAGCCGTCGCCAGGGCTCGCCCTCGGTGCGGCTGCGGTTCACGAACGCGGTGACAGCCTTGAAGACCACCTCGTTTGCCATCTGGCCGCTTATGGGGCGCAGCTCGACCCGCGGGCAGTCGAAATAGCGGCCGAGTTCCTGCTGGCACTCTTCTTCTATCTCCTTGATGAAGTCGATGCCCTGGTAGAAGTAGATCTCCTTGCCCTTCATCGTGCGGTGCTCGGCGTAGCGCCCGGCGGGGTCGGAGATCTCGAGCATCTTGACAAGCAGGCTCGGTGTGTTCTCCGACGGTATGAGAT
>CAYMBA010000134.1:0-7594 GCA_964388535.1 uncultured bacterium
TCGGGATCGTCAACAGGGTGGCGAGCACGATTGCACGCGAGACGGGGGCCGGCATCTACATACACGCGGGATTCGAGTATGCTGTGGCATCGACCAAGACGATGCTGAACACGATGATGGCGCTGCTGCTCTTCGCCCTCCTCATGGGACGGATGCGCGATCTGTCGCTGAGTCGGGGAAGAGAGCTGATAGAGGCGATAGAGGCCCTGCCGGGCAAGATAAGGTCGATCCTGCAGATGAGGGACCGTTTCCGTGAGGCGGCGGAGAAGTTCGCCGGCTCGGAGAACTTCTACTTCATGGGCAGGGGCTATTCGTATCCCGTCGCCATGGAAGGGGCGTTGAAGCTCAAAGAGATCGCCTACGTCCATGCCGAGGGCTACGCTGCAGCGGAGATGAAGCACGGGCCGATAGCCCTCATAAGCGACACCTTCGCATCGGTCTTCATCATACCGAGGGACTCCCTGTTCAAGAAGACCCTCACGAACCTGCAGGAAGTAAGGGCGCGGAAGGGCCCGGTGCTTGCGATAACGACGGGTGAGGCCGGGGACCTCGAAAACCTCTCTGATGAGGTGATCGTCCTGCCTCAGACCGAGGAGATCCTCACGCCGTTTCTCACGACCGTAGCCGTCCAGCTGTTCGCCTACGAGTCGGCGCTCCTGCGCGGCTGCCCTATCGACCAGCCTAAGAATCTGGCCAAGAGTGTCACGGTGGAGTAGCGCCGCGGGCGCCTGCGCCGCTGGCACCGGTGCTGCCCGCACGCTTGCGCCCGTGCAGCTCAGGCATGAGACCAGAGTTCGAGCAGTGCCAGGATGACCCGGACGGAGGTCTCCATGTCCTGCAGCGAGATCCACTCGCGCACGCTGTGATAGTTGTGCCCGCCGGTGAAGATGTTGGGCGTAAGAACGCCCATATAGCTCAGCCTGGCGCCGTCTGTTCCGCCGCGGATCACCTCCAGCCTAGGCTCGATGCCGATTGCACGGGTCGCTTCCAGGGCCATCTCCACGACCCTGGGGTTCTCGTCCAGTTTGGGGCGCATGTTGAGGTAGCGCGTCTTGGTCTCCAGTTCTATCTCGACCTTCGGGTATGACGCCTTTACCTCATCACGGATCCTCTCGAGCAGGCGGATCTTCTCGTTCGATCCCTCGATGTCGAAGTCGCGCACAAGAAGGGCGATCGTGCAGCTATCGACAGTGCCCTCGATGAGCCTAGGGTGCAGGTAGCCCTGCCTGCCCTCGGTCGTCTCCGGCCTCATGTCCTCCGGCAGCCTGCGGATGATCTCGGCTGCGGCGTAGAGGGTGTTCACCATGCGTCCCTTGGCCGTCCCCGGATGGACGTTGAACCCCCTGAGCCGGAAGGTGGCCGAGTGGGCGTTGAAGGTCTCATTCTCAATACGTCCGACCTCGCTCCCATCGATCGTATAAGCGATCCTCGCGCCGAAGCGCTCGACGTCGAACCTATCCACTCCCCTTCCGACTTCTTCATCGGGAGTGAACGCAACCGCAATCGGCGGGTGGGGGATGGCGGGATTCTCGTGCAGCGTCCTCAAGGCCTCCATGATCTCTGCCACCCCGGCCTTATCGTCTGCCCCGAGCAGGGTGGTACCATCGCTCGTGATGATGTCTTTTCCCCGCTGGTTCTCGAGGTCCGGGTTGTCCTCCGGTGTGATCTTCTGCGTTGGATCGCCCGGCAGGACGATCTCGCCTCCCTGGTAGTTCTCGTGCACTATGGGACGGACGTTCTCTCCGGGTGCATCCTGGCTAGTGTCCATGTGTGCGATGAGACCGATGGCCGGCGCTTGCGCATCGGCTCCCCGGGCCGGGACCCGCGCATAGACATAGCAGTGCTCATCCACCTCGGCCTCAAGGCCCATCGCGCGCAGTTCCTCGACCAGGAGCCGTCCCAGATCGAACTGCCGCTCGGTGCTGGGGCAGGTGGAGGAGTTCTCATCCGAGGTAGTGTGGATCTTCGCGTAGCGCACGAACCGATCGAGCAGGCTGTCGGTGTCGATCCGTACGTCTTTGGCCCTAAGCGCTTGCATGTGATTCCTCCTCAGTGCGTGCATGCGGGTTCTACCCGCACTTGCACCTGCGTTCTGGCCCGTATCATCCGGATCTGCGCGCCCAGCGCAGTATCTCAGGCAGCGAAGGCCGCTTCCCGTACATGAGGATCCCGATCCTGAAGACCCGGCCGGCTGCCTGTATCACGAGGACCGTTGCTGCAAGCAGTATCACAGCCGAGACCAGTGGCTGCCACCACGGCGGAGGTGGTGATGCCGGCAATCGGTTCACCATGAGGAAGGGCGAGAACGGTGGGATGAACGAGAGGACTTTCACAATGATGTGGTCCGGGTTCTTCGCTGCGTAGAACATCATCATTACGGGAACGACGAGCACGAATACGATCGGCTGGGCCAGGCTGTTGGCCTCTCGCATCGTATTGCACACGGATCCTATGGCGACATACATGGAGGCGATGAACAGAAAAGCGAGCAGGAAGAAGACGATGAACCAGAAGAGAAGCGATGCTGGGAGAAGCCCCGACAGCGAGCCTATCTGGTCGCTGGAGACGAAGCGTGGTACGACGCCTGCACCGATTCCCGCAACGACTAGCCAGATGGCTATCAGTGTGAGGCCGGCGGCTGCCTGCCCGAGCAGCTTGCCGGTCATCAGTTCCGTCGGTGAGACGGCGGAGAGAAGCACCTCGAAGGTGCGGTTCATCTTCTCTTCCAGCGTGCTCGTTATGAGATGGCTGGCCGACATCATGATGCCGATCCAGAGAATGTAGACGAGGATCATCGGCATCGCGGAGCGGAGGAAGTGCTCGGCCTTTGGGGCCTCGGCACCGCGCTCTGTGACGGCACGGGTCTTCGTCTTCAGTCCGCGTACTGCCAGTGCTATGACGGCGCTGTCTGCCTCGAGGCTGCTCAGTACGTCTTCCAGCACCGCGCGGGAGGCTATTTTGGAGACTATGTCCTTGAGGTTCTCCTCCGCCTCGGTCAAGTCGGCCGCGTAGGAGTAGAGCACTGGGACCGAGGAACCCGAGTCGGAGAGTACAAAGAGCATCATGATGCTCCTTGTACGCACCGAGTCGATTAGTGCTGCTCTTGGGGAGAAAAGACTCTTGTGCCCAAGGATTTCTTCGGGTGTGCGGAATGCAAACCGCCGCAGCCCGGTGTCTATGGTGCGGTCCTTGGCACGCTCGAGGATGCCCTGGGTGATCTTCTCTCCGTAGCGTCCCGTCTCATCGAGGAACGAGAAGACGCGCTCGGGCTTGGGGAAGGATTCCAGAAGCGCCATGATGCCGATGCCGAGGACAAACATGGCGGGCAGGAGGAGTGCCCCGACGATGAAGGTCTTGGTTCTCACATACGCCAGGTACTCGCGCCTGGCGACCATAGTGATGCGTCTTATCATGGTTTCTCCGCTCCCGCCTTACACCGCTCGCAGCACCGATCCCCCAGCCGCCCGCGTGAGGCACCGGCTGTGGAGGACGCGCGCCCTGGTCGGGGGGCCGGATGCCGCAGGCTCTCCCTCGCCTATCCCTGGTCCTCTTCCACGAGCTGGCCGTCGTCCCGGATCCTGTGGCTTCCAGCCACACCCACCTTCTTGAGGAAGATGTCGTACAAGGACGGCTGGGTGATCTCGAACCTGAGCAGCCTCAGGCGCTCTGCGCAGTCGCGCAGAAGTTGCTGCGGGTCGGCCCCCTCGGTGAGGAAGACCTCCGTCTCGTTTCCGTACTCGCGGGCCCTCTCTACGTAGGGCAACTCGGGTATGAACCCCCCGTCGCCTTCGAAACGCAGTCTCACGCACTCGCCGCCCTCGGCTTCCCTTATCTCCTCGAGTGGGCCGTCTATGACCTTCTTGCCCTGATGGATCATGAAGACGTGGTCACAGAGTCTCTCTGCGTGCTCCATCATGTGGGTCGAGAAGATTATCGTGCGTCCCTCGCGCCTGCTCTCGAGGATGACATCCTTTATCGCTTCTATGTTGACGGGATCGAGGCCCGAGAATGGCTCATCCAGGATGAGCAACTCAGGCTCGTGGGCGATCGTGACGATGAACTGGAGTTTCTGCTGCATGCCCTTCGAGAGTGACTCGGTCGTCTTGCCTGCGTATCCGGCCAGGTTGAACTGCTCGAGGAGTTCCATGCCGCGCCTTGTGGCCTCGGCGCGCCCCATGCCCTTGAGCGTCGCTATGTAGACGATGAAGTCCAGTACCTTCATCTTCTTATACATGCCGCGCTCTTCGGGCAGGTAGCCTGTGTGCTTGCGGATGACAGCCGGATCGCTCGAGCCGAAGACCTCTATTCTGCCCGAGTCCGGGCGTATGATGTCCATGATCATCCGTATGGTCGTAGTCTTGCCGGCTCCGTTCGGACCGATGAAGGCGTACGTGGACCCGACGGGTATGGTGACGGAGACCGAGTCGACGGCCAGCTTGCCATCGAAACGCTTACTGACGCTGTCTACGAGGACTGCATGTTCTGGCACCTGCGACCCCCCTCTGGCGGCGCTGCCGGCAGCCGCGGTTTCTCGATCTGCTTATACGAAGCGTTGGCGGATAGTTTCCCGCCCTCGCGTGGCGGTGGTCAAGCGGCAAGGCCGGCTACTGGAGGCCCGAATCGCGCAGAAAGCGGGTGAACTTCCCTTCATCCCGGGGGCGTATGGGGATGCCGGATTGCTCGAGCAGGGCCCGCAGCTCTACCGGAATCCTGCCTGCAGCCCCCTCCGGGAGTTCCAGTTCCAGATCGTAGTCGATCCTGCCCGAGGGCAGTTGGATCGTGTCGATCTCGATGAGCATTCGCCCGCCTGCTTGCGTCCTAAGGGGAAAGACCACCCGGCGTACCCTGAGAACGCCGAGCGGCTGAACTCTGCCTGCGGTATTGATGATGCTTGCAGCGGCCTCGAGCAGGTTGCTGTCTTCTTCGCTGCGTGCGGCTTGCCTGAGAGCGGTGAGCAGGAGCGCAGGGGCCTCGGTGGGCTGCTTGAGGATTCTGCGGGCCTCCGGGACATCCACCCGGGCCTCGAGTTCCGTTCGGGATACGGCATCCCCTTGCTGCCTCGAGGGTCCCTTGATCGTGAGTGAATATGAAGAGCGGGCGTGCCCAGCGGGTTCGCCCCGCGCCGGGGCGGCAGACCGGCCGGGAGTTCGATCTGACTCGTTCAGCTGCTTTGCTCCAGCGGGTGTGGATTCCCTCAGGCGCAGGCCGATCCGGGCGCTGCGCAAACCGCCCGAGGGCGTATCGAGGTAGGTATTGCGCAGCTCGAGCACGGCCTCCGGGGTACCGAGGGCCTCTTCGAGGGCTGCTGCTTCCTCGCGGCTGAGCCTGAGCCGCACTTCGGTCTCTCTCGCCATGGTGCAGGAAGTCTATTTCATTGTTAGTATGCGTGGCCAGTTCGCAGGCGGCAGGCTGCGCGGATTGTGCGCCCGCAGCCCCGCCGGAGCCGTCCGGCGGTGGTTGCTGCGGACATCCACCTGCAAGCGTGCGAGGTTGAACACAACGCCACCTGGTGATATCATTTCCGTGGTGGCAATAGAGCAGGCAGGAACTTCCGGCGGCGTTCAATGCCGGGAAAGGAGGTTGTCTTGCCTGCTCTCTTGCGTTTTGTGAAGGGCCTTGCTGCTGAGCGTATCCTCTACGGCAGTTCCCGTGGCGCACGCACTCACCCATCTCCTCGTGTCGCATGTTCCCAGTCACCGTTCTCCATTGCGGAACCGTTCCCGCACCTGGGGAGGGGGTCAGGTTCACTGCAGCACGCAGCACGCTGGTTGATTCTCTTGGGGATGATCTCGCTTGGGTCTCTGGGAAGTACGGAAGCATCGGGCACCAGCCTGGAACGCTGCATGAGGGATCCCGAAGCCGAGGGGTTGAGCGTCTTCGGGATTTGGGAACAGGTGGTTGGCCCGTTGGTTGAGGGGATGCCGAGACTCATATCGTCCGTGCGCGGGAAGGAGAGAGTGATGGATCCGGATGAGTTCCGGGAAGAGTACCTGCGGGTAGCGCTGGAGTACGAGAGGTGGGCTGCGGGGGTGGAGAACCCGCTGGCACGGCACGTGGGGATGATGACTGCCGGGTGGGCGTATGCAATGTCGGCGTGTCCTCATCCCAAGGACCCCGGCGATGCTCTGATCAGGTTGCATCCGGGAGAAAGCTGGGCCAGGCACGAGGGGATTGTGGATTCCGTGGCCTCTTTCTTGTACTCGGACTCTGTAGGGGGAGGAGAGATCACGGACTGCGAGGTAGCGTGGATGCGGCGATACTTGCTGGATTTCTACGTGTTTCCGGCGTGGGAGAACATGATGGATGAGGGCACTGATCGGTTTCTTCCTGTCTATGGTGAGGAGTACTGGCGGCCGCTGTTGAGGGTGTATGAGATAGCCCTTGAGCATGGTGACAGTTTGATTGCGGCGATGGCAGCGTGCAAGGTGGCCGCGTGTTGCCACTGGGCTGACTGGGACCTGGCGTGCCGGATGTCGCAGTTCGCGATGGAGGTGGATAGGACTTCGTCGGTGGGGATTGGGGACCATATCTGGGCGTTCCTGTCGGAAAGGGGCGTCATGGACCACGTGTCTTGGATGGGGAGTTATGTGTATGGCGCTTTGAAGTTGTACTGCGAGGATGCTGAGTGCTGCAGGGGGTCTGATTTCCCAGGGGATCCTGCGTCTATGTGGGAGGAGTTGAAGGGGTACGTGCGTGAGTTGGTGTACAAGGATGGAGCCAGGGGCGGGCCCCATCCTAAGCCGCGGCTGGAGTGGCTGGATTTGAGTACGAACATCCTAGAGACGGTGCCTGGTTTGATGCTTGTGTGCGAGGGGCAGAAGAAGCCGAAGGTATGGATGAGGGGGCCGGATGGGGAGGAGTGGTGGCCGCATTATTCGCGTGAGGAGGGGCAGCATAGATGGGAGTGGGAGAAGCGGAAGTTGGAGCGCGATAGGGAATGGCTGGCTAAGAAGCGGGCGAGGCTGGAGGACCGGCGCAGGCGGTGAGCCCTGCCGCGGCCGCTCTCCACACCTCATCCCCCCGGTCTATCCCTCCATCTTCTTCCCCCTTTGTTTTCCCCTTCGTCCGGTGACGCCGGCCAATCCGCCGGCTCCCGCATCGTGCATCGCCTGGGCTGCCACGGTCCTCACCCCCGCCACTTGCGGCCCGGGCGCAACCGGTCTACCCTCGAAGTCTCATGTGAGTGGTTGACGGCTTCCTGTGCATCGAGGCCCGCATATCTGAGCGGCTGCCGGGGGGTGGACCATGAGGTGCCCTTTCTGCGGTTCGGAGATTCCCGAGGGATCCAAGTTCTGCAACGAGTGCGGCGCGCGCGTCTCGCAGATGCCACGGGGAGGTGAAGAGACGCTGGCTGGCTCAGCGGAAGAGACGCTGCCCAGATCGCCCGAGGAGACCCTCGCGGCTGGTTCGGTCCAGGACACCCTGGGCCCCGGGGAGCCCGCCGGAGCCCACGGGGAAGGCGGACTTCGTTCCGGTGAACTCGTCGCCGGTCGCTACGAGATCCTCGAGGAGCGCGGCCGGGGTGGGATGGGCGTGGTCTACCGTGCCAGGGACCGCGAGTTGGGCCGTGTGGTAGCACTGAAGGTCCTGAGCG
>CAYMBA010000135.1:0-7562 GCA_964388535.1 uncultured bacterium
CATCTCGTAGACGTACGCCAGTGCGACGATGATAAGAAGAATAAGAATAATGTTCATCGCACCAGTGCCATGGGACGCCGGTCCCCTGGTCCAACTTGGGCCGCTGCCTGCGCTTCCGGGTCCGAAAGGCAACCAAGCATTATATCCCATTTCTCGTGGCTGGGGGAACCTCCCCGGTCCCGGCTCCGGCGCGCCAGTTTTGTGCCACCGGGAACGCAAGGCGTTCTTCCATAGCCTCTACGCGGTTCCGGTGCGGGCGCTGACACCGCTCCTGGTTCCTGCTACCATGCCCTGGTGCCCGCGAGCGGGATTGCCGTCAATTGGTGCGCGCTCTTGACCGGCAAGCATTCGCGCTGCCCTGAGGTCAATGCCCGCCGCCCTTGCTCCAACGGCGGGCGCTGGGTGCCGGGGGGCGGGACAGGCGGGAGTTGGTCTCGGGAGGCGGCCGGCCGACGACGGAATGGGGGAGGATGTGCAACGCCTGCAGAGGTATCTCTTCGTCGATCAGCTGAGGGGCCTCATCATTGCCCTTATGGGGCTGGACCATGCCTCCAACTATTTCAACTCGGTCTGGGCAAGAGTTCACTACAACGATTTCCTTTTCGACTCACCTGGGCAGTTTGTGATCAGGTACCTGAGCTATCTGTGCGCGCCGGGGTTCCTTACACTGGCTGGGGCTATGGTTGCCCTTTCGTATAGAAGGAGGATCGAGAGAGGATCCTCCCCGGGTAGCGCAAGGGCCGGACTAGTACGCCGGGGTTTCTTCCTTATCCTTGTACAGCTGCTATGGGTGAACGCCAGCTGGAGCGGCTTTGCCCGATTCCGCCCCGATCACTTCGGCATCATAGCAAGCATCGGTGCCTCCATCGTGCTTCTGGCGCTTGTGGTATCGTGGTCTGCTTGGGTTCGGGCTGGGCTTGCACTTGCCATATTCGCGCTCCATCCGCTCACCTTGAAGATCCCGTACGACGACTCTTCCATGTCGATAGGCATGCGGTTGATGCAACTGCTCTTCGACGCTGGGAAATGGAATCTCTATCCTGTAGTTCCGTGGTTTGGCTTCGCGCTACTGGGCTCGGCCATCAGCTCGTTCTGGTTTGCTCCGTCCACGACCCGGAGGTGGCGAATCGCACTCACGGCGGCCATAGGTGCGGGCTTCGTCGCTGGCTTCTTGGCCGTCAGGCTTGCGGCTGGCTATGGCAATATCCTTCCGTATGGGAAGGCATTCGGTGTTGCGTTCTTCTTTGTCCAGAAGTACCCGCCGAGCCTGGCGCACAACCTACTTTTCTCGGGGCTGGTTGCACTGGCTGCGGTTTTCTTCATGGCGACGGGGGAGCGCCTCAGACGGCTTTTCCACCCGCTTGAGATCTACGGCAGGACTCCCTTTTTCTTCTACGTGATTCATATTCCACTTCTGGCGCTCGTGACCAAGCGCACCGGGCTGCTCCCGTATCGGGCAGGGGGTGTAGGGGAGGCGCTGCTTGCGTGGATTGTGCTGCTCGTCGTCATGTACCCGCTTTGCAGGTGGTTCGGTGGTGTGAAGTCACGCAGCACAAACGCGCTCATCCGAATGATGTAGGACAGGCCGCCTGTAGGGTCGGAACCCTGTTCCGCTGCGCTCCCGCGGGGTGCTATAATCCCCCGCTTTTCGGTGTATTCCGGCGCTCGGGAGTTGGGCTGGGAGGTTAGAGCCCCTAGTGAGCCATTCGTCCACTCCATCCATAGGGGCGCCGGGTGAGAGTCGGAGAAAGAGCGCAAAAGGCAGAGGGGGACCCAACATGGCGAAGTACAGGATCGCATGGCTTCCTGGCGATGGCGTAGGCGTCGAGGTAATGGAGGCTGCCAAGATCGTCCTCGACGGACTAGGATTCGACGCTGAGTACGTGCATGGTGACATCGGATGGGAGTTCTGGAAGAAGGAGGGGAATCCGCTGCCGGAGCGGACGACAGAGATGCTCAAGACAACGCAGTGCGCTCTGTTCGGAGCGATCACAAGCAAGCCGAAGGAAGAAGCCGCAAAGGAGCTTGCGCCCGAGCTCCAGGGCAAGGGGTATGTATATTCCAGCCCCATAGTGAGACTGCGCCAGGAGTTCAACCTTCATACGAATCTGCGTCCGTGCAAGGCTTTCCCCGGCAATCCGCTCAACTACAAAGACGATATAGATCTCGTTGTTTTCCGTGAGAATACGGAATGTTTGTACAGCGGCGTTGAGTTTCATCCCGTTCCCCAGGAAGTACGCTCGATGCTTGAGGCAGCGCATCCTAAGATGAAGCGCTTCGAGGACGTGGCCAATGAGGACATGGCCATCTCCCTTCGCATTGTCACCAGGCGGGCTGCAGCGAGGATAGTTCGCCAGGCGTTTAAGTACGCAAAGGAGCATGGGTACAAGTCGGTCACTATCGTAGAGAAGCCCAACGTGATTCGTGAGACCAGTGGCCTGATGGTAAGGGAGGCACGCAAAGTCGCCCAGGAGTTCCCAGAGATCGAGCTTTGGGAGACGAACATCGATGCCATGTGCATGTGGCTGGTCAAGAACCCGCAGGATTACGGGGTCCTCGTCAGCTCCAACATGTTCGGTGACATCATAAGTGACCTGGCCGCTCAGCTGGTCGGCGGGCTAGGTTTCGCTGCTAGCGGAAACATCGGCGATGGCTACGCCGTGTTCGAGCCCACGCACGGAAGTGCGCCCAAATATGCCGGGCTGAACAAGGTCAATCCTACCGCTATGATCCTAGCGAGTGCCCTGATGCTCCGGTGGCTGGGTGAAGAGGAGATGGCAGATAGGATCTACGCTGGCGTTGCCAGGGTGCTCCAGGAGGGCAAGGTGCGTACCTATGACCTGGGTGGCTCGAACTCGACGACCGAGATGGCTCAGGCCATTCTGGAAGCGGCCAGGTGCTAGCGAGGTTGGGGGCGCGGAGTGGTGGTATGGGCTGGGCGGGAATGAGGGCTTCGGCCGGGTGCCGGATTGGTAGCGTCACCCGCGGCGAGGCCGGGCGTGCGATTCGGGGGCAGAAGATGAGACCCTATTTGGTTGTTGGTGCAGCTGCTATCTTTGGATTCCTGCTTGCAGATACCCCAGCCGCTTCCAGCGGATGTGGTGGAGGGACCAGCATAAAGCCCGAGGGGCTCAGGTACCCGTACCTCGCGGAGATCGAGGGTACCGGCTTGGCGTGCGTTCCTGCGACGATCGGCGCCGAGGAATGCCGTTGGACCTTCCTCGTTCGGGGAGACGACGCCTACCGAATCGACGGGGCGAGATTGGAACTGGGCGACAGATCGTATGAGCCATACGAGCTAGTGCATCCAACGCCTCATGGAGCAGTGCTCCATTTCGAGTACGACCCGGTGGAAGAGGGCGCTAGGGCACAGCTCGTTCTCTATTCGGGGTCGGAGCGAATCGGGGCAGTGAGGATCGAGGTGACGCCGACCTATCAGTATCCGAAGAGCCGCCGGCAGCAGGGGAGAGTTAGGTTGCGGCTCCTTGAGGGAACGGTGTTCTACCCTCGCATCAAGGGCCGGGATGCGGTGAAAGGACGATCATTGGACGAGATCGAGGCCGTGCCAGAGTTCCGTTCTCTACTCGAGGACCTTGGTATTACCCGGATCAGAAAGGTCCTCGCAGACTATGCCGAGCACGATACCACCCGCTGGGACTCTCGCTTCGCCCGCTGGAATCCGTATTCGATAGATCGTATCCGGGAGTACCTTGTTGAGTTCGACAAGTCGCTCTCTGAAGAGGCTTACCGAAGGATCTTCGAGCAGGCCCCGGGCGTGAAGGATGCCTTTGTGAACAAGAACAGGTAGAGACGCTGAGAGTGGAGCAGGCCTGTTTGTGTGCAAGGGGTCCTGGGAGCCTTCTTCACCTACTAGAGGCGGAGGCGGCACGCTCTTTCTGCGGGTGGCGAACTATCCCAGGTGCGAGTCGATCCTCTTTGCTACGCTCTCTTTGCTCTGCAAGCCGACGAATCTGTCCACTTCTTGACCACCCTTGAGGAATACGACAGTGGGTACGCTCATGATACCGAATCTCTTGGCCGTAGCTGGGGCCTTTCCCACGTCGCAGTGCCCGATCACGATCTTGCCTTCGTATTCCGCCTCCAGGTCTCTTAGGATCGGGTCGAGCTTCTTACAGGGCTGGCACCACGTGGCCCCGAAATCAAGCAGGGCCAGCTTGTCGCTTTGCAGCATTTTAGACTCGAGGTTGTTGTCATCGATCTCGATCATTGCATCCTCCGCTATCCGGACTACCATTGGCACTGCCGAGCACCTGCCATAATCGCCCCGCACGATGGGGGCATACGAATGCGCAAGAGCATACGGCATTCGCCCTTCGGTCTGCAAGCGAGTGGGGAGCCTGGAGCGACGGGCCGACATGCAACACTGTGTCTCTTGCTTTGAGCCCACCCGGGTCCTAGACTTACACACCTTTGCACCCTGCGGTGACCCTGGGGCTCGGTGACGGGCCTGCGTCTCGCTGCCGAGCGCCAGGCGTGGGCCTCTGGGGGGCCTTGTGTCGGTCCATCTCCGGCGTGCCGAACAGGGGCTCGGGAGTTGGACGCAGAAGGCGCATTTGCCTGCCGGGGCGGCGGCAATGCACCGGTTGCCCGCCGGGAGCGACGGGCTTCAGAAGGGAGGCTGTCGTGGACCCTAGGAATACGAAACTTGCGGAGCTGCTGGTCAACTACTCTTGCCGGCTGAAGCGCGGGGAACGGCTGCTGATAGAAAGCATTGGCTTCGACGCGCTTGAGCTGGTGGATGAGATCGTCCGCATTGCGACGCAGAAGGGCGCTTTCGTGTACTACAACTTTCAGCATGACACGCTGAAGCGAACTTTCCTTAGACATGCTACCGAGAGCCAGGTTAAGGCGCTGGCCAAGTATGCGCTGTACCAGATGAAGGATATGGATTGTTATATCGGCATCCGTGCCACCCACAATAGCAACGAGCTTGCGGACGTGCCGGAGAAACCCAACGCTTGGTACGCGGAGTACTATACGAAGCCCGTTCACTTGAAGATGCGCGTACCCAAGACTCGATGGGTGGTCCTTCGCTACCCGAACAATGTGATGGCACAGGCAGCCCGAATGCCTCTGAGCGCCTTCAGGGATTTCTACTATGATGTCTGCACTCTCGACTATGCCAAGATGTCAAAGGCCATGGATCCCCTGAAGCGCTTGATGGATCGAACCAAGGAGGTTCACATCAAGGCACCGGGAACCGATCTGCGCCTCTCGATCGAAGGAATGAGAGCAATAAAAGCGGACGGAACTTCCAACATACCGGACGGGGAATGCTTCACTGCTCCTGTGAAGAATAGCGTCGAGGGCACTGTGCGCTTCAACGCCGGCTCTTTGTGGGAAGGGATTACCTACGGGGAAATAAATCTCAAGTTCAGACGCGGGAAGGTTGTCGACGCGGACGCGGGGCCACAGACCGATGCTCTGGTGAAAGTCCTCAATCGCGACTCTGGGTCGAGATATGTGGGTGAGTTCGCGCTGGGCTTCAATCCGTACATCAAGGCTCCCATGATGGATATCCTCTTCGACGAGAAGATTGGCGGGTCTTTCCACATGGCGCTCGGCAATGCGTACGAGGAGTGCGGCAAGGGGGGCAACAAGTCGAGCGTCCACTGGGATCTCGTGCAGATCCAGACGCCCGAGTGGGGCGGCGGGGAGATCTGGTTCGACGGCAAGTTGATTCGCAAGGACGGGCGGTTCGTGCCGAAGGAACTGCGCGGCCTGAATCCCGAGAACCTTATCTAGTGGGCGGACCTCGCAGAAGCCGCCGCCTGGGGCTGACCCTCGAGGCGGGGCGATCAATGCGAACCGCGGCCAAGGAGGCAAGCTATTCGGATGTTGCTTGATTTCAGGCGATCTGCGGTGGCAGGTGCTCTCCTGTTGCTGCTTGCTCTGGCCGTGCCCTGGAGCACCGGGCTTGCAGCGGAGGCGCTCGTTGTTGAGGATACGCCGTCCGACGGGGGCCAGTCTCTCACTCTCCGTTGGGATCCGTCGGCCCTCCCCGGGGGTGTCGAACCGGGAAGTGAGGTGCGGATCGAGCGCCGGATCGAGGGAGCTGGTGACTTCGAGATCGTGGGCGAGGAGAGCGTTTCCTCCGGTGTCTTCGTCGATGCCGGCTTGAGCCCTGATTCATCCTATTCCTACCGCCTCAGCTACGTGACGCCCTCGGGCGAAAGCCGGTCCATCGACGCAGGCCCCGTCTCCCCGCGAGAGAACCTCTTCAGGAGCAATAGGGTGAACGCGTTACTCCTGACCCTGTTGATGGCGGCTTTGGTGGTGGCTTTCATCATGGCGGCCAAGCGAGGTGCGTCACTCTACATAAGGAAAATTGCCGGGCTCGATGCGCTTGATGAAGCTGTTGGCCGGGCTACGGAGATGGGGCGGAAGATTCTTTACATCCCCGGGATCCTGAGTGTGAACGAAATCCAGACGCTCGCCAGCCTGGGCATCCTCGGATATGTGGCCAAGCTCACCGCTAGGTATGGCACCTCCCTGGAGGTTCCCAACATCGACCCACTTACGATGGCAGCGGCCAGAGAAGTCGTAAAGCAGTCGTACCTGGAGGCGGGATCGCCCGAGGCATTCCATGACGACATGGTCCACTACATAACAGCGGACCAGTTCGCGTACACTGCTGCTGTCAACGGCATCATGGTACGGGACAAGCCTGCTGCAAACTTCCTGATCGGGTGGTTCGCCGCCGAATCCCTCTTGCTCGCTGAGACAGGTCAAAGTGTCGGAGCCATCCAAATAGCGGGCACAGCCCAGGTGACCCAGTTGCCGTTCTTTGTGGCAGCATGCGACTACACGATGATCGGAGAAGAGTTGTTCGCCGCTAGTGCATATCTCTCCAAAGATCCGCTCATCCTTGGCTCCATAAAGGGGCAGGATATGATCAAAGCACTCCTGATCGCGGCCATTGTCGCGGGGGTGATAGCTTCAACTCTCGGCTGGGCGGGTTTCTCCGAGTGGTTCAAGGCCATGTAGGAGGTGAAGATGAAGCGGCAGGTCGCTGTGATACTTGCAATAGGATCTGCTCTCTACCCGATTGTTGCTTTCTTTGTTCCGCTTAGGGCGGTCGAGAAGTTCAATATCAAGCTGGACGAGTGGATGGTCATCATTGCCAGCTTTGCGCTTCTGCTCGGAATCGTCAGTATGGTGCAGGTCAATCTTCTGAAAATCAGGAGACGAGAGAAAGGCTGGGTTTTTAGCGTCATCCTACTAGCGTCTTTTCTCGTGATGTCTGCCTTTGGCCTTTTCGGCCGGCAGGGTGAGCGGCCGGAGGGCGGCTACTACCCTTTCACATGGGCGTTCAACTTTATCTTCTCGCCGCTTCAGGCGACAATGTTCTCGATTCTTGCTTTCTTTGTGGCCTCAGCGGCATACAGAGCCTTCAGGGTCAGGAACGTGGAAGCCACACTGCTTTTCGTAGGCGCGATCATCATCATGCTGGGCCGTATTCCTCTAGGGCAGATGGTTCACCCGCTCGTTCCGGATCTTGCTGAGTGGATTATGAAGTTTCCCAATACGGCGGCTCAGAG
>CAYMBA010000136.1:0-7320 GCA_964388535.1 uncultured bacterium
GAGATCGAGAAGGCCGGGGGCGTGCCGGTGATGTGGAAGACGGGCCACTCGCTGCTCAAGGCAAAGATGCGAGAAGATGGGATCCCTCTGGCAGGCGAGATGTCAGGCCACATGTTCTTCTCGGAGGGCTACCTCGGATTCGATGATGCCATCTATGGTTCGGCGCGGATGTGCTCCATCCTGGAGCGCTGGGGCAAGCCGCTCAGTGAGGTTGTCTCTAGTATGCCTCGCTATGTCAACAGCCCCGAGATCAGGATCGGCTGCACGGATGAGCGCAAGTTCTCGATCGTCGAGGAGGTCGGCCAACGGTTCGCGGAGGAAGGGCGGGAGGTGATAACGATCGACGGAGCGCGCGTCGTCTTTCCCGAAGGCTGGGGGCTGCTCAGGGCCTCAAACACACAGCCGGTTCTGGTCTTGCGATTCGAGGCGGACAGCCAGGAAGGACTGGAGAAGATCGAGTCGCGTTTCCGGGAAGCTCTCGCCGCTTACCCCGAGGTGGAATGGTAGGCCCGCAGGCAATCTTTCCTTGACTCCGCCTAGCTCCGCAAATAGCGTATCCCGTTGGTTTCGAAGAGGTGTAGTTCGTTTTCGCGGCACGGGGCCTTCCGTGGTGTACAGGCCTAGCCGCGTTCTGATTGGCCCAAAGCCAGGGGTGTTGACGTGACACGATCGACGCGCGGTGATCCCCGTCCTTCCAGGTTCCTCCTGGGGCTGGGCATCGGGCTGCTGGCCGGCCTGCCCGTCTTGCTGAGCTTAGTCCCCGGTTGTTCCGAGGAACTTCCTCCTAAGCCCTCTGAAGAGCCCAGCAACATCATCCTCGCCCGGTATGTGAGTGAGGAGGAGTTCGAAGAGGGCGTCATTTGCCTCGATGGCGAGAGGAAAGACCTCGAGTGGGGCAGCGAATTCAGTCCGAATAGGCCTTTCTACTATGTCCGTGTGAGTCCGGAGTTCGGCCACGGCAATCCCGGCGGCCCTAGATACGTCTCAATGAAGGCACTCTATACCTACGATGAGGAGGAGGAGAACGGTTTCCTGTATCTGCTTGTCCAGTGGTACGACCCGGTGCCCGAGGAGCTAGCCGATGCCTTCTTCTTCCGGGGCCCCAATCTCGACGGGCCGATAGTGACCTGCGTGGACGTCGGCGGTGAGACCGTCTGCGACACGATGTACCGCAGCGGTGAGGAAGACAGCCTGATGCTCCCGGACTGGTGGGTTCAGTTCGGCGACGACGACAAGATCGCCTTTGCCTTCGAAATGGACCAGGTGGAGTACCAGGGCGTCGACTTCCGGACCAACGGCTGTCTCTCGCTATGCCACGAGGGCGAAGCACCCCAGTTTGGGACCATCACCGGCGGTGGCCTGGACGTGTGGTACTGGCTTGCCGGCAGGACCAATCCCGTACCGAATCTCTTCTCACTCGACGACGACCCGTCGGATCCAAAGCAGGGGGTTCCGGGATATCTCGATGACATGTACGCTGATCGCCTGGGCGGGATCGTTCCCGATCCTGGTTTGCCTTGCTACTGGAGCAATCGCAGGCCTGCACCGGATGGAAACGGATCGCTGCCTGTGCCCCACTTCGTTTATCGGGTTGCCGACGATCTCTTGTACAATGGTGGTGAGGACTGTGAAAACAGGTGGGGCGGAGATTGCGGCCAGAACAACTACCTGCCTTTCTACTATCTGTGGAGGGAGAGGCCAGGACAACCCATCGAGCCCTTCTCTCCGGCCGACACGCTCAATGAGGCGGCCAAACCGAATCCTCGCAAGTGGCATTACGGCGACATCGTAGCCGGGTATCTCTACTCGTATCCGTCCCGGAGCAGGGGGGATGTGCGAGGCAAGGGGAACTATGACAAGGAGATCCACGCGTGGATCCTCGAGATAGGAAGGCCTTTGAAGACGGGTGATCCGCAACACGACGTGATCTTCGATCCGACCTCGGGCAAGGACTACTACTTCACGATCGCAGTCTTCGATGCCTCTAGTGGCGGCCACTGGGGTTCACCTCCCCAGATACTTCGCTTCGAACCCCCTAGGTCTGAGGAGGAAAGCGAGGAGTAGCGATGCGAGCGCGAAGCCTTCGGTTGGCGTTTGCCGCGGTGCTGATCCTGGCGGCCTTTGGCCTGGTGGCCGCGGAGAGTTCAGCTGCGGTCCGTGAGATGTACATGCAGGAGTGGGGCCTCGATACGGGGCTCGTGGATGCGTGGCCCTCGGCGAGGCTTGGCGGCATGGGCATCTTCGGGGCCGCGGTCGTGGACGAGTCGAATGAGATCAACCAAATGGACTTTGGTGGGAACATAGCGGGTCTCCTTGAGGACTCCGACGGCTGGGTCCTTCAATCCTGGACAGGGAACTTCAAGCACACGAGCGATTCGAGGCTGGGTGGGGAGGAGCACCGTTTCGGGAACGCTGGTGCGCGCGCGGAGTATCGCGCTCGTACATACGCCATCGAAGCAGGAGTCAACTGGGGTTTCCTGGAGGCCGATCGTTATGACGGGAGCTGGCTGCGGGTGAGGGGCCCCCGGTATTTCGGCGGGCTGTGTAAACGGATAGGTTCGGTCACACTTGGAGGCCGGCTTCAGCTCGAGTCCGAGAACGAGGATCAGATCTCGGAAGACGTCTTTGTGCCCCAGCACAGGCAGGTCCGCTACTACGGACAATTCGGCTTCCAGGTGCCTGTCGTCGGATTCGTCCTTGGAGGGACGTGGGATCTGGAACGCGGTGCGCTTCGTGGCCGCGGTGTCGACCCACAGCGATTCCACGAGGACACCTTCGAATGGACGAGACCCGTTGACACCTATGCGGTGACGTTGGTCCGTGAAGGAAGGGGTTTGAGTGTAGGGCTCCGCGTTTCCACGACGCGCATTAAGGGTGGGGAAGACGAAGAGATCAGTTGGAGTGACGTGTGGCCTCTGAATGCAAGCGAGTCGAAATACTTCGCCCACGCCGTCTGCTCCTACGAGGAAGAACAGGTGGACAGATTCGTCGGGGTCCTGAGAGTGAGCGGTCCTTGGGAAACCAGTCTGGGCTTCCGCGTGGCGGCGGGAAATCTGCACAGGGAAACCGAGGCAAGTGAGGATTTCCCTGGGTCCATAAGGACCGAAGGCGTGCTCGACCACAAGGGTGTCAATGCAGTCGTGGGTGTCTCTAGGCGGTTTGCCTCCGGGAGACTCCTGGTGAGTGTCGAGGGCGTCGGTGGCCTTACTGACTACTCTTTCGAGAGCAGTCTTGTGAGCGAGGATCGGAAAGGCCGCACGGTAGGAACTCTGGCCGGGTTCGAGTACTTTGCTACCCACAAGTTGGTTTTGCGTTGGGGTGGGGGTGTGCTCTGGCGGGATTCGGACGTGGATGAGCCCTATACGATGCGCGAGCACTATAGAGCCGCAGGGGGAATCGGTTACCTGGCTCGTGGTGGTGCCATTCAGGTTTCGCTGGCTGTTCGCTACGATGGGATTCGCCGGCAGTCGGAGTATGCCACGGGCCTGGCGAATCGCGATCAGATCGGATACGAGATTGGGTTGCGCGCTTTGCTGTGAAAGCGCTTCCTGTATACACTTGGATATGGAGCGCGCGGTCGCAGCGCCGCCGTTTGGATTGCCGACCCCTCGTCCAGGCAGGGGGTGATGCGTTATGTGGCGCAGGATTCTGATCTCCGTGGGCGTGTTTGTGGTCCTTGCTGCCCCGTCGGCCGTCTCCCAGATCCCGACGGCCCCAGAGGTGGGGAACATAACGGGAGTGGCCAAGGACGCTGCCTCTGGAAAGCCACTGGGCTTCGTCAGTGTGCTGGTAGTCGGGACTGACTGGGGGGCAATGGGTCTCGAGGATGGGACCTTCAAGATCGAGAATGTTCCGGTCGGAACCTACGACCTGCTTTTCAAGATGGAGGGCTATGAGCCCTATACAGTAAAGGGAGTGCAGGTCATAGCCGGTCAGACGGTTCACGTCTCGGCGGAGTTGAAGGCCACCGTTGTTGCCGTCTTCCAGGCTGGTGCGGTGACGGCGAAGCGGACGAAGAAGATTGACCGCAGCGAGACCACAACAAGACACACGATCGACGCCAAGGCACTCCAGGACATGGCGGTGGATGAGGTTCTGGAGCTGGTGAGCATGCAGCCCGGGGTTGTGGCTCACGGCGGCGAGCTCCACTTCCGCGGCGGGCGCGGGGGCGAGGTACAGTTCCAGGTGGACGGCATTCCCGTCAAGGACCCGCTTGTGGGGACCACCCTCTCCCTTGCCGGGCTGGCAGTCGAGAGCTCGGAGGTCCTGGTAGGCGGCCTGGATGCGAAGTACGGTGACGTCCAGTCCGGAGTGGTCATCTACCAGACGCGGGAGGGCGGGGACACCTTCAGCGGACGGATCGGCTACGTCACCGACGACTACGGCTCACCAAGCAACACCTTCGACAACTACGACAAATTCGAAATCGGTCTCGGCGGACCGACGCCCATAAAGGATCTCACCTACTACGTTTCCCTTGAGGCCACCTTTGCCGACGCCTACCCGAAGACTCGGGAGAAGAAGAGCCGCTACAAGGTGCTCGACTTCATAAGTCTCGGCGACCGGCAGTACAACCAGTTGCGCCTGCAGTCGAAGTTGGCTTTCCGCCCCACGCCCAACCACAAGATCACCTTCCAGGTGCTGGAGCAGAGAACGAAGAGCGACAACTACTACCACGAATGGAGCCGAGAAGGCTACGTACAGACCTACCTGGACACAACTCTGACTGGTGAGGTTGTGATCCGTCACGGCCGCTGGTCGCCGATTCCGCTCGACTCAACATATGTGTATTACAATGCGGCGGAGCATACGCCCGACCACTACAACATAAGCCGGCAGTTCATGACAGTCTTCACTCACGCCATCAGTGAGAACAGTCAGTATACGATTCGTCTCAGCGCTCAGTACTTCATGGACGACAGGCGGGTGCAGGGCAAGAAGGAATGGGAGTATGAGGGCGAGCGCGAGAGAGATCTCTGGTACAACTACTACGATGGCGAGGTAAGCGAGTTCTTCGTCATCTCCGGAGACTACCCGTCTCTTTCCAGGCGGGATACCAAGGTCTACCGAGGGATGTTCGAACTGAAGGTCAAGAAAGGACCCCATACGATAGAAGCGGGGCTGTCGGCCAACTACAGTGATCTCAGATACTTCTCGGTGGACAGAATGTACAACGTCAACGCGGTTGGCGAGATTGGAAGCCCGCGTACGAAATACCACTACTACAACCCTGACGGAGCAGCTTACATCCAGGACAAGTGGGAACACGAGGGCATGGTGCTGAACGTGGGCTTGCGATATGACTTCTTCAGCGTGGGACAGCAGATTCCGATCAGCGAGGTGGAAGAGAGGGTCAAGCAGCAGATCAGCCCAAGAGTGGGTATCGGCTATCCCATTTCCGATAGGGACATCTTCAGTTTCCACTACGGCCGACTCTACCAGATACCCGACCGCCGCTTCATCTACGACAACAGGAACGTCTATGACGGCCGCACGAGAGGTAATCCCAATTTGTCGAACGAAACGACGATTCTCTATCAGGCCTGCATCAAGCATCTCTTCAGCCAGACGCTCTCGGGTGACTTCAGTGTCTACTACAAGGACATTTTCGGTCTGATCACGGCAGAGGAGATCCCCGACTGGACGACTGCCGGGGACCTGGGTATGTACGTGAACAAGGACTATGCTTCTGCCAAGGGCTTCGAGGTTGCCCTGAACAGGAGTTACAAGAACTACATGCGGTGGTCCCTCTCCTACACGTTCTCTGTCGCGAAGGGAGTGGCTTCCGATCCCAATGCGGCGCGGTCGCGGAACTTTGCCTATCTGCCTACGGACGAGCAGCCTCTTGACTGGGACTGCAGGCATCAGGTGGCTGTGGACGTCTATATGGGTGACTACAAGACCTGGGGAGTCACCGTCGACTGGAGGTACGCGACTGGAACCCCATACACACCGATCCAGCAGTATACCCGCGAGATCACACCCGAGATGGTCAACTCGAGGCGGCTTCCGAGCACGACGACGGTGGACGTGCGGCTGCAGAAGTACTACTCAGTGTGGGGTAAACGGCTGTCTGTATTCCTGCAGGCCAGGAATCTGCTCGATGCGAAGAACATACGGACCCTGAGCCCCGGCAACTGGCCGACACCCCCGCTCAGCACCCAGTATGTCCAGTACTACACCGAGACCGGACGGGCAGGAGGTGCCTACCTGGCAGACCATGACCATGACGGAATTGCGGAGTTTATTCCTTTGAACGACCCGAGGGTCTTCGATGATCCGAGGACCGTCAGGATGGGTATCAGCTTCAGCTTCTAGGGGCTTTCAGGGCCCTGGGAGGTTTGGCATGTTGGCGAGAAAGCGGATGCGGTTGGGTCTGGGGCTGCTCGCCCTGCTCGTGATTGGATCTTGCGCTGTCCCGGGCACCGCATGGGCATACAAAGAGGGCTTCGGCCTCGACGAGAATGGCAAGCCTCTCTACACGATTAGGGACCCCTACATCTACTACCACAACATCGGTCTTCTCCAAGTACTGATCACCAACATCGGGGTCATCGGCAAGGGATGGTGGGTGCGCGACGGCTGCGGGGCCTGCTGGAAGGGTGGAGAGTACCTGTATGCGGCCTCGCTGTGGATCGGAGCGATAGGTGATGACAACCTGCCTCACGTTTCCACGGGCGCCTACGAGACCGAGTTGCGGCCGAGCCTCGATGAAGTCGATAAGATCTACGAAGCCTTTGAGGGTGTCGGTGGAGGCGATCGGAAGGGCTTTTCACAGAATGGCGGGGACGACGACGGTGACGGCCTCGTCGACGAGGACTTCCAGAACGGCAAAGACGATGACGGTGATGGTCTGATAGACGAGGATTTCGCTGCGATTTCTCAGCAGATGTTCTCCTGTGAGTACTGGGATGACACGCAGGAGGCGCAGGCTGCCTTTCCCAAGCACAAGCCGCTTCACGTAAAGATCAGGCAGCGCAGTTTTGCCTGGTCCACCGAGGGGGCCAATGAGTTTATTGGCTTCGACTACGTCGTGGTCAACGAGGGAACCACGATACTCACCGATGTCTACATCGGCTTCTTCGTGGATTCCGATGCCGGGAAGGCAGAAGTCAGTGGATACTGGAATGACGACGGTGGCGGATTCTTCAGCATCGATACGACGTACGTCGACAGGACGATTCAGTACGAGTGTGTAGACAGAAAGACCGGCGAGCAGCGCAGGTGTGCAGAGCAGCCGTTGCACATGGACATCGCCTACATGCACGATACCCCGGGTACGGAAACTGGCGGCAATGCCGACGACGATCCCGATCCTGG
>CAYMBA010000137.1:0-7278 GCA_964388535.1 uncultured bacterium
CCGCCGTGGTGAGGCCCCAGGCCTCCAGGAATCCAAGCGCGTGGATCGCCCCATGGACAACGAGAAGCAGCGAGAGTGCAGTCCTCAAGCGATCTCCCCTTCCGTACTCCTCCGCGCTCGCGCAGGCGTGCCAGGAATGTCCCAGCTACTTCGAGAGCGAAGCGTTGAGCAACATTACTACAGCCGCCGCCAGTGTCGTCACTGCAAACAGCGTTTTCAGGAAGCGGGGCTTGGTTCGCAGGGCGATACGGCCGCCGATGGCGCCGCCCGCAATCGTCACGGCCGCGGCCGGGAGTGCCCATGTCGGATTGAAGGCACCCTCTATCGCATGACCTATGAAGCCTGCCAGGGCGGTTGTTGCCACCATGGCCGAGGCTGTTCCTACGGCTACATGCATCGGCACTCCACAGCCGAGAACCATCAATGGTACTAGAAAGGAGCCTCCCGAGACCCCGACCATGCCGGCAAACAGCCCCGTTGCCATTGCAAGGGGCACGGCCACCCACAGGTTGATGACGTAGAGGTCGCTTCCCTGCCTCAGGTTCCAGAATCCGGGTGCATGGCGTTCGTGCCTGCTGCGGCCCTCGACCCGAAAGAGCATGAGGATCCCGGCGACGACGAGGAGCGCGGAGAAGACGAGCTTGAGGGAGCGCCCGCTCAACAGGTGAGCGGCCAGGCCGCCCAGGAAGGCCATCGAAGCGGTGATCGAGCCAAGGAATATGGCGAGCTTGATGGAAAGTACCCTCGCTCTCTTGAAGATGAATGCCGCGGCCAATGCCGTCACGAAGAGAATGAACTGACCCGTTGAGGCGGCCTCGTGCATCGGCAGACCTGCAAGCACCAGGGTCAAGACGTAGAAGTTGCCGCCACCGCGGCCAGTCATCGTCATGAGTACGGCCAGGGCGAAGATGATCGCACAAACCAGAGCAATCTTGGCAATCACCACTTCCTCCGTTCTGATTGCTGCCAGAGACGTTCTGGCAGGTCTTCCTCTTCGGGCATCCACACCAAGTCGGCCGCGGTGCCATGCCGTGGCACGGACGAATCGGGCGGTGCGTTTGGGGCAATGGAGCTGCCTCAAGACGAATCGGGCACGCTTCCTCAGCGCTGCCTAAGGTGCCTTAGCAGTGGACCCGGGTGCAGCGGGGATGTGAGAGCCTCGTAGCCCCCGAGTATGATCCTGACATTCTCGTAGCCCTTGCTTCTGAGGTAGGCGTATACGATCGCAGCCCTCGTACCCGCAGAGCAGAAGATCCCAACAGGCCGATCACTTGGGATCTCGCTGATGCGCTCGGGGACTTCGTTTGTTGGTATTTCGAGTACGCTGATGTGGTGTTTGAGCCCCAGTCTGATGCTGTCTTGCTCCTCCCGCGAACGCACGTCGAGCAGCACTGCGCCTGGTTCCGATAGGAGCTGCTCTGGGGTCATCTTGTGCTTGCCGCTGCCAAAGAACTCAAGATCCAGGGATCGTAGAACTGCTTCGAGCGGATCCATGTGTGCCTCCCTCATCGTGCCCTGTCGGCCAGGGCTCTCTTGCTTTCTTCCAGGCGCCTGCGAAGGACCGCCTCGGCGCAGGTGAAGAATCGAAGCACGCAAGGCATCGACAGCGAATAGAAGACGGTATTGCCTTCCTTGCGGGATGAAACGATCCCGCATGCCCGAAGAATGGCAAGGTGGCGCGATACCGTTGAGACATCGAGTGCGAGCATCTCGGCCAGATCGCCGACACAGCGCTCTTCTTTGGCAAGCTCGTCCACTATGAAGAGGCGTGCTGGGTGGGAGAGCGCCTTGATGATTTCGGCGCGGGCCTTGTAGCGGTCTAGTTGAGCGAAGGCCATGGGATGTTTTCACCTCTCTCAAGTAAGGCTGCGGCTGGTATGCTCGGCGACGGCCGCTAGGCTATTTGGCAAAATAGCAAAGTACCCATCCTCTTGTCAAGTGATCCTGTCTCGGGAGAACTGGAGGGCTTCTGAGCCGGCGCCTCAGCTGTGCGCCGTCAGCCTAATATGCACCCTCGCCATACGATGAGATCGGCCCCCGGAACTTCGAGTAGATCCAGATCGTGTAGCCGATCACGAAGGGCATTCCTATGATCGCGAGGATGAGCATCGCCTGCAGCGTCAGTTGTGAGGAGGAAGCATTCATGATCGTCAGGCTCAGCTCCGGGTTTCCCCGCGCAGGAACGAGCGCAGGAAAGATGGAAGCTCCAGTGAGTGCCCACATCGAGACTATCGAGAGTGCCGAGAAGAAGAATGCGCTTCCATAGCGAGCCCCGGCTATGGCAGAGCGCAGCAGTATGAGGAACACGATGGCCGCGATCGGGATGATCCAGAGCACCGGCGCCAACTTGAAGTTGGCCAGCCTCTCTGGCAGCCACAGGATGGTAACGATGGAGGCTAGCAGGAAGAGGACAAAGAAGGCGGTCCAGGCGGATTTGGCCCAGGACTTCGCCTTCTCGCGCAGCTCTCCCTCGGCCTTGACAAGCAGCCAAATGGCTCTATGGGTGGCAAGCATCGAAAGCCCAAGAACACCGATAAGCAGCGCATAGGGGTTGAGCAGGGTGAAGAAGTTGCCTGTGAAGTTCATCTCTGCATCGACGGGCAGGCCCCTTATGATGTTCCCCAGTGCCACCCCGAAGAGCAGGGCTGGCAATGCGCTTCCCAAGCCGAACGCGAGGCTCCAAGCCTTCCGCGCAGACTCTGTCTCGACCCGTGCGTGGAACTCGAATGAGACGGCACGGAAGATGAGGGCATAGAGGACCAGCATCAGGGCCAAATAGAAGCCGCTGAAGACAGTGGCGTATACGTGCGGGAAGGCAGCGAAGATCGCACCTCCACCAGTCAGCAGCCACACCTCGTTTCCGTCCCATATCGGTCCGACTGAGGCCATCATCCGCCGCTTCTCGTCACCCTTGCCAGTGAAGAGGGACCAGAATCCTACCCCCAGATCGAAGCCATCCAGGATGCTGTAGCCAGCAAGCAGAACTCCGATCAACAGCGCCCATATCACCTGAAGAGCAGTCATGGCTCGCTCCTGCTCTCTTCTAGTTACCAGTGCCGGTTGCCGCCTCGCCAGCCTCGTCCTTTGTGGCCGCGGCTGCCGCGAAGCCCTTTGTCATCTCCCTCTTGATCAGCTTCACCCACAGCACGAACAGGATGAGGTAGACGACTACGAAGACAAGTAGGCTGAGGCCCACCTGCCACGCGGGCACGGTTACTGATACGGCGTCGGAGGTTTTCAGCATCTTGTGCACGTTCCAGGGCTGGCGCCCGACCTCAGCCGTCGTCCATCCAAGTTCGTTCGCTACGAGCGGCAAGGCAAGGGACCACAAGGCAGCTTTGAGAAAAGGCCTGCTGGTGAAAAGGGTCCCCTTCCTCCACAGGTATACACCGATCAGTGTCAAGAGGATGAAGTACAATCCCAATGCGACCATGAGGTGGAAGGGGAAGAAGGTAAGCGCCATCGGGGCCACTCTTCCCTGGGGAAGTCGTTCAGGCCCCGGATCTCCGCATTCGGATTCCCTGTCGCCAGCAGCGAAAGCATCTTCGGGATCTTTATCGCCGCGTGCACCGTTCTGTTCTCATAGTCAGGAATCCCGAAGGCCAGCATGGGAACGCCGCTTCTCGTCTCGAAGTGACCCTCCACGGCAGCAAACTTCTCGGGCTGTGTCTCATAGACCTGCACGGCATGCCAGTGGCCCATTCCTAGCTGCGCGATCGAGGCGATGAACGCGACCAGGAGGGTCTGCATCCAGGAATTGGCGACGATGATCCAGAACGCCGAAAGGGTCGAACCCACCGCAACCATGAGCGAGGCGAACCATAGAGTCTTCTTGGACAGCCTGTTCCAGCCAAAGAGCAGCACGCCGAGGAAGCTCGACTCCAGAAAGAAGGCGAAGATTCCCTCGGCCGCAAGGGGAGCTCCGAAGATGTCGCCCACGTATCTGGAGTACTCCGACCAGTTCGTCCCGAACTGGAACTCCATCGTTATGCCAGTTGCCACCCCCACTGCAAAGGTAAGGGCCAGGATGCGGATCCAAAACTTGGCTGCCTTCAGGATCGTCTCGTCACCCGTCTTCAGATGGCGCCACAGCAAGCCCATCACGACCCAGGCCATACCAATGGATAGCGGCGGGAACAGGAAGTGGAATCCCACCGTGAACGCAAACTGTATTCTTGCAAGCAAAGCCGCGTCCATAGGGCCCTCCTTCCTCTAGGCTCCTTCCTCCTTGAACTCCTCCTTGGAGGCACCACAGACCGGACACACCCAGTCGTCCGGTAGCTTTTCGAAGGGTGTGCCCGGAGGGACGTTGTTCTCTGGGTCGCCGGCACTCGGGTCATAGACGTAGCCGCACAGCTGGCAAACGTACTTCTTCATCGGTCAGCCCTCCTTGCCTCCTTGTGGTGCCTCCACAACGTATGTGGGCGCATTCCTGTGCGTCCTTCCCCTCTTTGACCGGTAGTCCGCGTAGGTCATCGGCCTGTCCTTGCCGATCTTCTCGGCATAGGTTATTTCGCCGATGAACAGAAGGTGGGTGCCTAGATCTATGCTCTGCCTGACCTCGAGCTCCAGTACGGCACAGACATGCTCCTCAAGCAGAGGGGTTCCACCTGGTCCGAGGCGATGGGCGAGGCCGACAAGCTTCTCGGTCTTGTGTCCCGTCTGAAACCCAAGACGCCGCAGCAAGTCCAAGGGCGCATCTTCGGCCAGGACGGAGATGCCCGCTCTGTTGGAGTGTTGCACGTATTCACAGGTGAGGTTCGCCTTGTTGAGACAGAAGGCCAGCGTAGGCGGGGTTGAGAGCACCTGGAAGACAGTGTTTGCCAGTTGCACGTTGTGGCGACCCTGCCAGGTGGACCCTACGGCGTAGATGCCGTAGCTGATCTGGAAGAGGGCCGACAGATCGACGGTCCCGTTCACCTCTACCCCCCTGGGAGGCATCGGAACCCACGCTGCTTCATCATGTGGCTTCGCCCAGCCCCAGGTCCCTATGTGCCCTGAACCGAGTCCCCTAGGGCATGCCCTAGCCTTTCGCCCAAGTCCCTGCAGCGCTGAAGATCGGCATCGGAAGGTGCGTATTGAATCCTGAGCGGCTCTTCTACGACCTCGACGCCCATCTCGCGGAGCAGTGTGTCTATCTGGCGCGGCGCTTCACCGCTCCATCCGTAGGAGCCGAAGGCGAAGCCTTTGAGATTCGTCGGCTTGAGGCCCTTCAGGTAGCTGAGCGTGTCTGCAACCGTGGGGAAGAGGTTGTTGTTTATCGTGGGTGAGCCGACGATCAGAGCTCCTGCATCAAGCACGTCCGTTGCTACATCGCTGCGGTGGGAGCTGCCCAGTGGGTGGAAGGCCACCTCGGCCCCCGCCACGGTGAGCCCCTCTTCGATAGCCCTGGCCATCGACTCCGTGCTGTGCCACATCGTATCGAAGACGACGACAGCTTTCCGGCGGGGCTTCTTTTCTGCCCAGGATCTGTAGCTCTCGAGGATCCACGAGATATCTTTCTGATCGCGATAGATCGGTCCGTGGTCGGGGGCCACGATCGATAGGCTCAATCCTTGCTTCTCGAGAGTCTCCAGCGTCTTGCGAACAACAGGAGCGTAGGGCATGACTATGTTGGCGTAGTACTTGGCTGCTTCCTCGAGCAGAAGGGAGCGGTCGATGCGATCAGCGAAACGCTCGCTGCTTGCCAGATGCATGCCGAAGGCATCCTGCGAGAAGAGAATCTGAGAGGCCTCCGCGTAAGTAAACATGCTGTCCGGCCAGTGCAGCATCCGGGTCTCCGTAAACCTCAGCCTTTCTCCTCCAAGATCCAGCGTGCCTCCGTTTTCTACAGCAATTACCTCAGAGACCCCGTAGTACTGACGGATGGCCTTGGCACCCATCTTAGAGGCGAAGACCTTCTCAGGCTGGATAACCTCCAGGGCGGCCAGGAGCTCACCAGTGTGATCCGGTTCGGAGTGATTGGATACGATGTAGTCTATCTTTCTGGGATCGACCGCCGAGGCCACTCTCGAGATCATCTCGCTCAGAAAGCCTGCTTTGACAGTATCGATCAGCGTGATCTTATCGGCTAGAATCAGATAGGCGTTGTAAGTAGTTCCTCGGCTAGTGCGATAGCCGTGGAAGTCCCTGATGCCCCAGTCGATCACCCCGACCCAGTAAATCTTCTCTGCGATCTTTACGGCGCTGAAAGTGCTCCCAGACCTTTCAGATCCCCTGACTTCGGCCCCCGAGTTCATGGTTTCTCTCCATCCTGACCTTACAGCTAGCCAGCTCCAGTCTATGCCTTCCAAAGGCCGTGGAGATTGCAGTATGCGCGCACCGTCAGCCCGTCTGTGCTAGGAACCGGGAAGCTGGCGACCGGCGGTTCACCTGGTGCCAGATAGTGCCTGTGGCAGTTGTGGCCATGCTCAACCTCGATCCATTCGATGTAATGATCTTCCTCCATCGGATGTGCAGTGCTTCCAACCTTGACTGTAATGCCGGTTTCGGAGGCTTCGATCACCGGAACGTGCTTCTCCACAGCGGCGTCTGTCGTATTCTCCTTCATGAGCACCATTGGCTTCCCGCAGCATACGAGCTGGCCTTTTCCTGCGTGCAGCACCTCGACAATGTTGCCGCATATTTCGCACTTGTACACTTCGTATCTAGCAGCAGGCATCGTTCCTCCTTTCTTTGTAGACACCCGTTGATCGGCGGGCGCCCCGCGGCGTCTCCCGCAGAGCGCCCGCCCTTGCCAAATGGAATCGCTGGCTATTGGCGCGCGAAACCACGGCATCGATCCCCGGGATCTCCAGGTCCGGCCGCGGCTCCGGTCGGCCTACCGTTTCTTGTGGCAGAACCACCAGTCGTAGCAGTCGTACTCGCTCGGGCGCTTCTTTGCCGTTTCTTCGTCCATGGCGGGCGGGATTATGACGCTGTCGCCCACGAGCTCGTTCTCTGGCCAGTTTGCCGGTATGGCCACTTCTTCTGCGTCGGAGATCTGGAGACCCTCGACCATTCTGAGGATCTCATCCATGTTCCTACCGAGCTCCTGGGGATAGTACAGGATCGCCCGGACGATTCCGCTTGGATCCACGATGAAGACGGCCCGCACCGTATTGGTTCCCTTGCCCGGATGGATGAGGCCTAGCTGGGCTGCCACCCTCCCCGTGTCGTCCGCGATTATGGGGAATCCGATCTCGACTTCCAGCTTCTCTTTGATCCACTCTGTCCACTTGATGTGCGAGAACACCTGGTCGATGCTCAGGCCGATGAGGTCGGTGTTGAGCGCCTTGA
>CAYMBA010000138.1:0-7146 GCA_964388535.1 uncultured bacterium
ACGAGGTGACGCAGGGTCAATGGGAGGGGGTGATGGGTGAGAACCCGAGCTGGTTTAAGGAGTGCGGATCGGATTGCCCGGTTGAGCGGGTCTCATGGGACGACTGTCAGGCGTTCATAGATTCGCTGAACTCGTACGCAGGCAGCGATGTCTACCGCCTGCCGACTGAGGCTGAGTGGGAGTACGCATGCCGCGCCGGCACTCAGACGGCGTACTACTTCGGCAACGACGCTTCGGAGTTGGCGGACTACGCCTGGTATGCGGAGAACTCCGGTTTCGTGACCTATCCGGTGGGTCGGAAGAGCCCGAACGGCTGGGGATTGTACGACGTGCTTGGGAACGTATCGGAGTGGTGTCAGGATTGGTACGATCCCAACTACCACGAGAGTTCTCCCATCGTCGACCCGGAGGGTCCTGCCTCGGGCTTCGGCCGTGTCGTGCGGGGCGGTTCCTGCGACTCCGAGGACTTCGAGTGTCGCTGTGCCGCTCGCATTGGGCGCAGTCCTGATGCGCACTACAGTGACCTCGGTCTGCGCCTGGTGAGGATGGCAGACTGAGCGTGCTTTCTGCTGCGCCAGGACCACTCTCGTTAAGAGGCGGGGCCCGGGCTCCGGGCCCCATCGGCATGCCTCTCCTGTGCCCTCCCCCCGGTGCATTTCGTTGCGGCAGGCCGCGGCAGAACGTATTATGCCGCAGCGTGCATAGTTACCCGGGGTGTGGTCACCTGCGGTGGTCCATGGCGAAAGCAGCAGCACTGGTGAGGTGGCAGTGGGGTTCCTGCTCGATGGGGTTGCGGGGGCGCTTGGGCTCATAGGGCGCCTCGATTCCGAGATACTCTCTGCGGCATCTACGACGCTGCGTGTCTCACTGGCCTCTAGTCTGATTGCGGGGGCATTGGCCCTGCCCCTTGCAGTGCTCCTTGTCTTCAGGCGCTTTCCGGGCAGGGAGGCGGTGATCGTCCTTCTGCGCACGGCCCTTGCGCTTCCAACTGTGGTCGTTGCGCTCTTTGTCTATGCCCTGATCGCCCGGCGGGGGCCGCTGGGAAGCCTCGGGCTTCTCTTCACACCGGCTGCAATCGTGATCGGCCAGGTGCTCCTTGTGCTGCCGCTCATGACGGCCTTGCTACACTCGGCACTCCGGGATACCTCGAGCGACGTCTATGAAGAGGCCCTCGCTCTCGGTGCAAGCCGCACCCAAGCCATACTCCGCTGCCTGCGCGAGGCCTCCTACGGCGTGCTGACAGCATGGCTTGCGGGCTTCGGGCGGGTCGTGGCCGAAATCGGTGTCTCGCTCATCCTTGGGGGCAACATAAAGGGTGCAACGCGCACGATGACGACGGCCATCTCCCTGGCGACGGCCGAGGGCGACTTCCCGCGCGCGGTCGCCCTGGGGCTGCTGCTTCTGGGGATCGTCCTTGCCGTGAACGCCGGCCTCCATGCAGCCGGCTCCTTGAGGAACCTCCGTGGGCGGGCAGAGCACATCTAGCAGGACAGCCGGCGGGAGTGCCGTGGATGCCGCAGCGCCCGCCGCACCGGCGGAAGCGGGTAGGGTTGCCCCCCGCAGCGGGCAGGCCGTTCTGCGCGTGGGCCGCCTGGGCTTCTCCTACCCGGGCGGCTTCAACCTCAGCGTGGAGGGCCTTGAGCTGGGCGAAGGCGAGCGGGTTGCTCTGCTTGGAGCAAACGGCTCGGGGAAGACGACACTGCTTCGGCTTCTGGCCGGGCTGCTTCGCCCGTCGGCCCTCGAGGATGCCCGGCTGCTGGGCGAACCAATGCCCGTTGGGCTCAGCGTGCGCCGGCGGATCGGGTTTCTGAGGCAGCAGCCGCGGCTCTTCTCGGGCAGTGTCGCTGCGAACATCGAGTACCCGCTTGCAGTGCGCGGGATCCCGCACTCGGTGAGGCGCGCCATGGCCGCAAGGGCGATGCGCGAACTCGGCCTCGAGCCCCTGGCGCGCAAGCCCGTCTCATCGCTTTCGGGAGGGCTTCGCCGCCGGGTCGCCCTTGCCAGGGTCCTTGCACCAGGCCCGAGGCTTCTTCTTCTCGATGAGCCCCTCGTTCACCTCGATCCAGCCTCAGCCAGGCTTGCCGAGCGTGCGATCATGGGCTCAGGTGCTGCGCTGCTCGTGGCTACCCACGACATGCACCTGGCCGTGCGGCTTGCAGCGCGGGTAGTCCACCTCGACTCCGGCCGGCTCGGCTCGGGCATGCCCGTCAATGTCCTGGAGGGCATCGCCCGCAACGGGATCCTCGAGGTCCCAGGCGGCCTGCGGATCCATCTTCCCCCCGGGGCACCCGATGGGCGCATGCGCGCCGCGCTCGATCCGCGGAACATCGTTCTCTCCCGCACCGAACTGCGATCGAGTATGCTCAACGGATTCTGGGGAACGATCCAGTCCGTCTCCTCGGGCCGCGACGGGATGTGGCTTGAGATCGACTGCGGGCTGCGGATCTGGGCTGTCGTGACCCGCCGATCGTACGACGACCTGGGGCTGAACGCCGGTGAGGACGTCTGCGTCTCCTTCAAGGCCACCGCAGTCGAGATACTGGAGGTCGAACAGGGATGATTGCGTTCGAGGATGCACAGAGGCTGGTGCTCGAGAAGGCCGTGCGCGGCACACGCACGATGACAGTACCCGTGGTGGATGCCGTGGGGCTGGTCGCGGCCGAGGATGTGATCTCGCGGGTCGAGATGCCCCGCTTCAACCGCGCGGCAATGGACGGCTTCGCCGTGCGCCACGAGGAGGTCGACACCGAGAGGGCCTTCAAGGTCGCAGCCACCGTTGCGGCCGGGGAGTCGGGTGAGGTGAGCGTGGGCGAAGGCGAGTGTGTCCGCATCATGACGGGCGCACCCGTGCCCGAGGGCCTCGATACGGTCATCCCCTTCGAGGATGCCTTCAGCGACGGGCAGGTCGTGCGCTTCCAGAGCATGCCTCAGCGGGGTGCCAACGTGGCCCGAAGGGGCGAGGACATAGCCGAGGGCGCTGTGGCCGTCGAAGAGGGCACGCTGATCCGCCCGCGCGAGGTCTCCGTCCTGGCCGCCGTGGGGCGGACCGAGGTGCGGGTCTTCGAGCCGCCTACAGCGGCGGTGCTGGTTACGGGCGAGGAGATCGTCGATGCCCCGGGTGAACTCTCATCAGGGCGCATCTGGAACTCCAACGGGCCTGCGATGGCGGCGTATCTTAAGGCCGAGGGCGCCCGAGTCATCGACCTCGGCATAGCTGGGGATACGAAAGACGCCCTCGAAGCAGCTCTTGCCCATGGCCTCGAGGAAGCTGACGTGGTCGTCGTCTCGGGTGGAGTCTCTGCCGGCGACTACGATCTCGTACCCGGTGTCCTGGAGAGCCTCGGCGTCGAGCGCATATTCCACGGCATCATGGTCAAGCCGGGTAAGCCCACTTTCTTCGGGCGCAAGGGCGAGCGCCTGGTCTTCGGTCTTGCAGGCAATCCTGTCTCGGTGCTCTTCGCCCTAGATCAGATGGTCATACCCGCCGTGCGCGTGTTCAAGCATCACCCTCAGCCCGTATCGCCGCGCATGCAGGGTGAGCTGACCGAGACGGTGCGGAAGAAAACAGGCAGGCTCCTGCTTCTCCCCTGCCTCTGCGAGTGGCGGCGCGACCGGTTCCTTCTGACGCCGGTTCGCACCCACGGCTCGGCGGACATATTCAGCCTGGGCGAAGCGGGGGCCATTGCCTACATCGCCGCAGGGGTCGAGCGGGTGGAGAAGGGCTCTGCTGTGCCTTTCAGGATGCTCTATGGGCGGCTGTAGTTGCGCGCGGGCCGCTGCGCCGGCCCTTGCAGCGCACGGCCCGGGGAGTTGGACATGAAAGACGGCTGGGGCAGGCGGATCGACTATCTGAGGCTGTCGCTCACGGATCTGTGCAACTTCCGCTGCATCTACTGCATGCCGCCTGAGGGCATCGTCAAGCTGCCGCAGGAGAGCATGCTGCGCTTTGAGGAGATAGTCGAGATCGTGCGCGTCATGGCAGGTCGCCTCGGCATACGCAAGGTTCGCCTGACGGGGGGCGAGCCGCTCGTAAGGCGCGACATCGAGACCCTAGTGCGCGGGCTTGCCTCCATCGATGGCATCGAAGACCTCGCCATGACGACGAACGGCTACTTCCTTGCCTCCAAGGCCGAGGGCCTGCGCCGGGCCGGCCTGCAGCGGGTCAACGTCAGTCTCGATACGCTCGATCGCCGGCGCTTCGAGCGCGTAACGCGGATCGATGGCCTCCCGGCGGTGTTGCAGGGTCTGGCCGCAGCTCGGAAGGCGCATCTTGAGCCCGTGCGGATCAATGCCGTTTCTATGGAAGAGACACTCGATGAGGCAGCAGACCTCGTGGCCTTCGGCCTCGAGCACGGCTATGAGGTCCGCTTCATCGAACTGATGCCCACAGGCGCGGGCCCGGGAGCGCACTACATACCGAACGCACGGGTGATCGAGGCCGTCTCGAAGCGCTTCAGTCTTACGCCATTGGGGCCCGACGGCCCGAGTGCGGCGCGCTACTACGCCATAGGCGATACCGGCGCGCGCTGCGGGTTCATCTCGCCCGTCTCGCATCCGTTCTGCAGCACGTGCAACCGCCTGAGGCTGAGGGGCGACGGCAGGGTCTTCCCCTGCCTGGCCGACTCGGCTTCGTACGATCTCATGCCCTACGTGCGGCCCCGCTTCGACGCCGACGGGCTCGAGGCTTTCCTGAGATGGGTCGTGCGCTCGAGGAAGAAGGCGAGCGGGCGCGCCGATGTGCTGCGCTCGATGTACGCACTCGGCGGCTGAGCCGAGGGAGGTTCGCTATGGAGGGCTTCACGCATCTCGATTCGCAGGGCAGGGCGAGGATGGTCGATGTCACTGCAAAGCCAGAGACGGAGCGGACGGCCCGGGCCGCGGGGCGGGTGTTGATGAAGCCGGAGGTGATCGAGCGGCTGCGCGAGGGCCGAATAGAGAAGGGCGATGTCTTCGCTGTGGCGAAGACGGCTGGGATCATGGCCGCAAAGGCTACTTCATCTCTCATCCCGCTGTGCCATCCCCTTCAACTGACGCACGTCGACCTTTCCTTCGAGACGACGGACGAGGGCGTGGAGATAAGATCGTCGGTCAGGTTGAAGGGGCGCACTGGGGCCGAGATGGAGGCCCTTGCGGCAGTCTCGATTGCGGCACTGACGGTCTATGATATGTGCAAGGCACTCGATCGGACCATGGTGATAGAGGGAATAAGGCTGCTCGAGAAAAGCGGTGGCCGCTCGGGGCACTTCGTGCGGGAGGAGCCGCGGCCAGATACGGGCGGCCCCCGGGCTTAGGCGCTGCCACAGGATGCGCGGAAGAGCACGAAGCAGGGGAGGATATGTAGAATATGAACACCGATCGGCGTCCCATGGAGGGGGAGATCGTCGCTGTTTGCCTGAGCGACAGGCAGGGCGTGCAGAAGGAGCCTGTGGAGGAGGCATTGTGCCGCGAGAACCACGGCTTCGTTGGGGACGCTCACGCAGGCACGTGGCACAGGCAAGTCAGCCTCCTTGCCGAGGAGTCGGCCGATGAGATACGCCGCGCCGGCTACGACGTCGCCCCGGGCGCCTTCGGCGAGAACCTGCTCACGAGGGGCATTGATCTTAAGCAGGTGAGAGTGGGCGTGCGGCTCAAGGTAGGCGAGCAGGTGGTGCTCGAGGTTACACAGCTGGGCAAGAAGTGCCACAGCGGGTGCGCGATCTTCTATGCCGTGGGCAAGTGCGTGATGCCGACCGATGGGGTTTTCTGCCGCGTCCTGCAGGGCGGGCGCATCCGCCCGGGCGACCGGATCGGGATCCTTGGCGGAGGGGGAAGCGATGGCGTACAAGGCGGCGGCGCTGGTGTTGAGCGACTCGCGGGCGGCAGGCAAAAGGAAGGATGAGGTTCTGCCGGTGCTGCGCTCGGGCCTCGAGGCGGCGGGCCTCGAGGTCGTCGATGAGCGGATCATCCCGGATGATCTCGATACGATACGCCGGGTTCTGGATGAGATGGCACGCAGTGGGGGCGTGGATCTCATACTGACATCAGGCGGCACAGGGCTTGCCCCGCGGGACAACACACCGGAGGCCACCCGCGCCGTCATTGAGCGCGAAGTGCCTGGCATAGCAGAGCTTCTGCGCGCCCGGGGCCTCGAGCACACCCCTCATGCGGCCCTCAGCCGGGGCGTCGCCGGGATAGCCGGCCGCTGCCTCATAGTCAACCTGCCGGGCAGTCCCAAGGCCGTAGCCGAGGGCCTCGAGGTGCTTTCACCTATCCTTCCGCACGCCCTGGAGACGCTCAGGGGCGAGGCAAGCGAGTGCGCCAGACCGGCGGGCGCCTAGGAAATCCCCCGGGGCTTCCTGCGGCGTACCGTATAATGTTCATGGTCTAGGTCCCGGGGGGTGCATGAACACGCCTGAGCAACGAGGCAGCGGATCCCAAGCGCACGGAGGGCGAGCGTCGATCCCGGATCTGCCCACGGCGCCGACATGGTGGCAGCGCGTGCGCGCGAGTGGGTCCCTGGTGCTCCTTCTCCTCTTCGTAGCCTTCTGCGCTGCGGCGGTCCAGCAGGTGGTGCTTGCCGATACAAAGCCGGCGGCATTACCTGCCGATACAGCGCCTGCATCGACTGTCTCAGCGGCTCCATCCGCACCTCCTGATTCCTTCCCCGGTGGCCTGTTTGGCTTGTGGCTATTCGATGAGCCCGACTCCCTGCTACAGGCCACCCTCGGAAACGACCTCGTCCTCGAGGGCGAACACTTCCCCGTAGAGGGTCCCGATCCGGACGACGGGGCTGTCTCGATAGACGTCGGCAGCTTCTACAGGTGCTTCCATGACATAGAGGCCAACGGCGGCGAGGACGCCGAGTGGGTGAACGTCTTCACACTTCTAATCGACTTCATGGCTCCGTCGATAGGCCAGTGGCACTGCCTCTATCAGACCAACATCGACAATGCCAACGACGGGGAGTGCTTCATTGATCCCTCGGGGCGCATCGTCTGGCCCAATGGCCACTCACCGGCCTGTGGCTCGGGCCTCTACTTCGTGCGGCTTAAGACAGCCCGCTGCGAGCGTACGAGGCGCGTCCTTCTTCTCGGCCGCTAGGCGTGCGCTTTCGTGCCGCAGATCCGGCGGCTTCCGCACTCCTTGTTGGGTGGCTCTGCTGTGGAG
>CAYMBA010000139.1:0-7142 GCA_964388535.1 uncultured bacterium
AAGAACGAACCCCACCCCACACGACTGACCTCGGAAAGAGATCTCTCGAAGAAGATTGGCCACCTGCTTAGCCTGGGGAAGTAGCTTGCGGGCCTCACTCCACTTCTGCTGCAGGACGTTGTATTCCGCCTCCAGCCGCGGCAGATTCTTCGCTGACTGCCTGGCCCTGTTGATCTCGAGACTCAGATTCTCATACTCGGATTCCAGCTTCCCTATTTCGCTCGCATACACCTTGTATGAAAACGGTAGTGCCCTGGTACCAAAGTAGACGTAGGCAAGACCCACGAGTAGAAGCACACCCAGCACGATCTTCGAGTTCTTCGGGTCCCTCAGGTCCATGCTCTATCTCCCTACTGCTGCGCAATCCTCGCCGTAAGGGTGAACTTCACCACCTCCTCGGAACCCTGCATCCCCCTCTCAGCCACGACGAGATCCACGTCTTCGTAGGCCTCGGTTTCCTCAAGCCGGAACATCAGGTCAGCCACAATGAGGTTCGAAAACGTCATCCCTTCGATTTGCACCGCTCCTTCACCAACCTGCGAGAACTTCGTAAGCCACAGGTTCTCGGGAATCTCCAGTGCCAACTCATCCATCAGGCGAACCAGGCGAGTTCGGTCCTTGTTCAAGTCACGGACCAGCCTAAGACGAAGGTTCAGCTCTTCGCGCTTCTTCATGAGCTGGTTGATGCGGGCTATCTGTGGCTTCAGGCGCTGGCTTTCCTGCTGCGCAACGAGGATGTCGTTCTTGAGACTCTGGATCTTGTTCTGCTGCATCAGGTATGTCGAGCCGACGGGGATTATCAGCAGGACCCCTACCAAAAGCGGCAGGAGTATTCTCACCCGCGGGGCTGCCAGCCTGCGTTCTTCCTGTCGCTCTTCCTTAGGAAGCAGGTTGACACTGATCACGGCTTCCCACCCTTCCTGAGAGCCAATCCGATGCCGACGGCGAGCTGTGGACCCACCTTCTCGAGTTCTTCCTCGGCGACCGCTGCGTCTGGTGCTCTTGCCAGCCGGCGCGTTGGATCCAGTATCTCCACTTCGGCTTCCTGGCCGGAGCGCAAGGCGTCGATCAGTCCCGGGAGCCGCGCGCATCCGCCGGAGAGGAGGATCCGATCCAACTTCTCGATTTCTTCACTCGATCTCAGGTAGGTCAGCGACTTCTGCAGCGCCTGCAAGAGGCCGTCGGAAAACTCACCTAGAAGGGGACCGGTGCTGCTTTCCTCGCCCTGTTCGAGGATCGTAAGCGCCTCATCGCGGTTGATCTGCAAGCGCTTCTGCATGCTCTCCACCAGACGGTTCCCACCGATCGAGACATCCTGGGTGTAGAGAGGGATGCCATCCCGGAAGACGTTCACGTTCGTGATCTCGGCCCCGATGTCCAGGACCGCCACCACTTCCTCGGGATGAAGGTCAAGGTTCAGCTCAGCAGCCGTCTGTGCAGCAAAGCAGTTGACGTCGATTGCCTCGGGCACGAGCCCGGCTTCCCTCACGATCTCGGCATGGGTCAAGACCAGGTCACGCCTGGCTGCGACTAGCAGTACTTGCATTCGATCGGGGCCCACATCGACCCCAAGGATCTCGAAATCGAGGGCGACGTCATTGATGTCATAGGGAACGTGCTGCTCGGCCTCCCAGTGAATCGCTTCAGCGGCGTCTTCCTCGCTGAGGCGTTCCATGACGATCTTCTTCACTATCACTCCACGTCCGTGCACCCCCGTTGTGACCCTCTTGCGCCTGATGCCCCTTTCCTCGAAGAGATTCTGGATGGTCTCCACAACCATCTGCCGGTCCATTATCTCGCCATCGACGATGGCCTCTGGCCCGAGAGGGGCAACACCGAAATTGACGAGCCGCGCCTCGGCTCCCTTTCGCTCTACCTCGACGACTTTGACGTGGCTGGATCCGATGTCGAGGCCTACGGTGCTCCTTGGCCTGCCGAACACGCCACACCCCCCGGCTCGAAGCGCTACAGGTCGGCTTTTCCCTTCCTCGAAGGAATATCGACCCCCACGCCTGGAAACATGAGCCGTCCCCACGGCGGCCTTCACGCCAGACGCACTAGGCCTAGGTACCAAGCCCAGATCGCGTCGCCGGCAAACAGCGCAAGCCAGGCCCCTGGAGCCAGGAATACCCCAAAGGGCAGCGCTGTGTGCCGCCGAGCCCGTCCAGCAGACAGAAGAACCGCAGCCGCAATGCTGCCAGCAAGAGAACCCGCAACCACTGTCAGGACCGCGCCGCGCCAACCCAGGAAAGCGCCGACCATGGACATCATCTTGACGTCGCCCATCCCCATGCCCTCTCTGCCTGTGGCTGCCTTGTAGCCCAGGGCAAAGAGCAACAGACTGCCGCCTCCAACAACCGCCCCGACCACGGAAGCAGCAAGCCCCTTCCCCCAGAGCGCCGACCACAAAAGCCCTGCCGCGAGCCCGGGCAGCGTGAGAACATCGGGAAGAAGACGGTGGTCCAGGTCGATGAAGAGAAGAACAAGGAGGAGTAGACAGAATGTGAAAGAGGCTATTGCCTCTGCTGGTGTATCTGCGGCCTTGGCGGCGAACAGCGCCAGAACAGCACCAGCGGCTTCGACAAAGGGATAGCGAATCGGAATGGGAGCCCCACAGTGCCTGCACCTTCCTCGCAGCGCGATGTAGCTCAGCACGGGTATGTTCTCCCAAGGAGCGATGCGGCTGCCGCAGGAGGGGCACCTCGACCCAGGGAATATCAGGGATCTGCCTCTGGGAAGGCGATATATGACCACGTTGGCAAAGCTACCCAAAACAAGCCCCAGGAGCAGAAGGAATACCCTTCCGGCAGTCGTCTCACGAACCCATACGAACCACTCAGCATCCATCACTTTTTTTCTTCCCCGGCAGTGGGCGGCAACCAGATGCCCTTACGGCTCGACTGGCATGGCCCCATTACCGGTGTTTCCAGCCGCAGATCCCCGCCTTATCTGCTCCTCCAGGCGTTCAATGTGCTCTCTTGCGAGCCGACGGATTTCCTCGTTGGCGGTAGTTCGCTCCATGGCCCTCCAGAGTCCGAGAGCGACAAAGGGATTGCCTGCGTACTCGTAGGCTGCTGCAGCGAATCGGCGCACGTATTCCGGCGCTCCCGGCCTCTGGGAAGCCAGAACGAACATCCTGCCAGCGGCCTCCCAGTCGCGGCGGAAGACGTAGTGCAGGAAACCCAATTCGAACGGTAGTCGCCAAGAGTCCTCCCGGGCCTCAACGCCCCTCGCCAGCAGACCAGCTGCCTCCTCAATCCGGCCTTCCTCTGCAAGCACCAAGGCACCGAACAGATAGGCTCCCTCGAAAAGCGGATCGGCCTGAACGATCACATCGAAGAGATGCTCTGCCAGAGGGTAGCGCCTATCTGTGAGGCGGTGCTTGCCATAGTACTGCACTGCCGCCAGCCAGCAGAGATCTGCCACGAGCTCCGAGTTGCCAAGTCCGAGGACGGAAAGCGTCTTGCCCTTGGGAAACAGCCAGAACTCAGCCGCTGGTGGGGCAGCAGGCACTGCCCGATCAAGCGCCGCAGAGGAAAGCACCGACAGGGCTAGGCAGATGCAGCCCCCCACAATCCAAGCTGCCGTTGCTGCGAGGGACGTCTTCTTCGTGCCCATGGTTCTCCTCACGAGAACTCCCGCCTTGAGAATGCGGCCGCCGCAAGCAAGAGCGCGGCGGTTCCATAGAGGACCGAGTACGCCACCGCCCAGACCACCTGACCGGGCTCTGGGCTTATTCCATGAACTACAGACATGGCACGCTGCAGAAGATCCAGCCTCGGTACGACCAACAGTAGCCACCCGACCACTGTGCCGGCTATGCCTGGGGGAAGCAGCGAAGCAGCATCACGGATCTCCGGAGCCAGGCGGCCCGCGACATAGGCACCGATGAGGAAGAAGGTCGCTAGGACTGGACTGCTAAAGGCGGTCAAGAGCATCGAAAGCGCACAAAGTAGCACACCGCTCAGAACGAGATCCAAGCAGGCCACGGCAAATGTCCATCCGACGTCGTATCCCGAGACAGCCAGGACCGCAATGAGAACTAGTGCCATTGCGAGGACACTCGCTGTGGCTACGGCCGCCAATCCAAGGAACTTCCCCAAGAGGAACTCGCTTCTCGAGACCGGCTTTGAGAGAAGAACAAGAATCGTCCTGCTGTCGATTTCCTTCTGAACCATCCGGGTGCCCAGGAGGACGACGAGGAGAACAGTGAATGCGCCAATTGCGGCGAGCCCCAGATCGATCGTTATCCTCCTGGCCTCCCCAAGCGCCAACGGTGCAACGAGCCGCGAAAGCACGAGCACGAGAATCGCGAAAATCAGGACCACACTGAAGGCTCTCTCCCTCAAAGCATCCCAGAAGGTGTGACTTGCCAGCGAGAAGACAGCTATCATCGGTACATCCCTCTTGCACCCGCCTTGGTGTCATGCAGCCTCGCCTGACCCGCGTCGAAGGGCTCGAGCAAAGACTCCTTCCAAATCCTCCCCTTCGCCAATGAGCTCATCCGGCGTACCGCTAGCTATCACCTCTCCCTCTCGCAGTAGAACGATCCTAGAGGCAAGCTGCTCCACATCTGGCAGTATGTGTGAGCTCATCAGCACGCCCCGTCCTTCGACGGCAAGGTCTGCTATCAGGGCCTTGATAAGGATCCGCGCCTCAGGATCAAGACCGCTCAGGGGCTCATCCAGAAACAACATACCAGGATTCGAGACCAGGGCAGTTGCCAGCCCGAGGCGCTGCAACCACCCCTTCGAAAGGTCCTTGACCCGGCGATCGAGCACTGACTGAAGGCCACAGAGGCCTGCGGCCCATTCGAGTCGCGCCCTCGCACGAGCACCCCGAAGTCCACAGAGACCGCAGAAGAGGGAAAGCGTTTCGGCAACCTTGAGGGACGGGTAGAAATAGGGCTGCTCTGGCTGATAGCCGAGCCTGCGGCGTGCCGCCCTGGAACCCATCGGATGCCCCATGACCCAGCCGGCCCCCTGATCGGGCCGCAGCAGTCCGAGGGCAACCTTCATAAGTGTCGTCTTGCCAGCGCCGTTTGGCCCGATGAGCCCCACAATCTCTCCGCGACGCACCTGGAGGCTCACGCCCCTCAGTGCTGGCCGTCGTCTGCGGCGCAGTCCGACTCGGAAGGTCTTCGTGACGCCCCTGAGATCCAGGCAAGGAACCTCGCGCATGGCAGATAGGCCTCCCAACACCCGATGCCCGCAGGTGCCTCAGTGCGAGCCCAGCGCGGTCCCGCCGGAAGGAGTCCTCGGCTCCCGCGCCGGGAGACACACGTCGTCACACTGATGGATCGTCAAACCCTCTTCTTTGATGAGCCCGGCCAGGCCGAACGACCCGTGTGCTGATTGGACGGTCTACCACCCACAGCCCAGCCCGGAAGGAACTCGAGAGGCAAAAAAATGGCGCCCGCAGCCCCTGGATGGGGCCACGGACGCCTCCCGGCAGGCTGTTAGGGATACTAGCCGTTCGACAGCGTGATGACCGTGGTTGTCTCGCCGTAGCCTTCGATCGTGTACACACCCGCAGCAAGCGCGTAGCCGATATTGCCCTGGCTGAAGCCAGGCGCCGCTATCGTAATCGGCGCACCCGTGAACGGGTTAGTGGGATACACGCCGCCGGGGAAAAGTCCGGGCACAATGTCACCCAAAGCGGGATAAGTACCGTTGTTTCGAACAGCCCAATCCTCGACCACTAGCTGCACCGCGTGGGCATTGGCCTTTACACTGCCCTCCTTCGCGCGGTTCTGCATAGAGATATAGTTGGGAATAGCAATCGCGGCGAGAATGCCGATGATCACAACGACGATCATCAACTCAATCAGAGTGAAACCCTTCTCGTTACGAAGCATCGGATACCTCCTATGCCATCGACGCCTTCGGCTTCCCCCCGACGCGGAGCGCACACGCGCTATCGTCCCGCTCGGGCCGAACCTCCGCAGTCGTTTTCTCAAGTTCCGTTCCTAGAAGCTCGCCCAGAGATCGAAAGCCGCAACTCCATGCCTTGCTTACAACTGCGTCCAGAACGCAGCGCGGGGTCCAGCAAGCAAGCAGGCGTTCTGCCACAGAGGCCGCAACCTTGCGTGTAGATCTGCAATCCCTGGAACCTGGGGAACAAACGAACACATGGTTCAAACCGTCCATTCCTCACGCGGCCTCACGGCTTGGGCCTTCCTCCTGCGCCTTCTGCTTCCTGCTCGATTGCTTCTCGGCTATCCCATAGCCGATCAGTTTCCGATACAGTGTTGAAGCGTTTATCCCTAGGATCTCTGCAGCCCTCTTCTTCTGCCAGCCTGTGTGGTTCAGGACCTTCAGAATGTACTCTCTCTCGAGTTCCTCCAACGTCATCGACGGCTCTTCTATCCTTATCGAGCCACGCCTTGTCGGGCCCTGAATCACCTTCTCTGGCAGGTCACACAGCTTTATCACGTCTCCGTCGCTGAGTATCACTGCACGCTCTATGACGTTCTCTAGCTCCCTCACGTTCCCTGGCCAGTCGTAGCGCATGAAGGCATCGATCACTTCCTTGGATATCTCCTTCGGACCGTTCGGGCCCGGGTATCTGGAGAGGAAATGCTCTACTAGTAGGGGTATGTCATCCTTCCTTTGACGCAGCGGCGGCAGCCGAATCGGAATCACGTTGAGGCGGTAGAACAGGTCGTGCCTGAAACGCCCCTCATTCACCTCTCGCTCCAGGTCCGTGTTGGTAGCGGCCACAAGCCTCACATCGATCCTCACAGGCTCACTGGAGCCTATGGGGATAATCTCTCTCTCCTGCAGTGCCCTCAGGAGCTTGACCTGGGTGGCTGGAGCCATCTCACCAACCTCGTCGAGGAAGAATGTTCCTCCTTCGCAGACCGCGAAATAGCCGGGCTGGTCTTTGACAGCTCCAGTGAAGGAGCCACGCTTGTGGCCGAACAGCGTGCTTTCCAGCAGGTCCTTGGGCAGCGCACCGCAGTTGACAGAGAGAAAAGGACCCTTGGCACGACGACTCTTGTAGTGTATTTCCCGAGCAATCAACTCCTTGCCAGTGCCACTCTCGCCGTATATCAGCACCGTCGCATCCGTGGCAGCGACCTTCTCGACCATCTTGTAGACCTTCAGCATCTCCTCGGAGCGGCCAATGAGCTTCTTTCC
>CAYMBA010000140.1:0-7093 GCA_964388535.1 uncultured bacterium
ACGGCCTCTTCCTGATTCCCACGGCTGAGGTGCCACTTACCAACTTATACGCCGGGCGCGACCTGAAGCAGGAGGATCTGCCCATCTATCTTGTGGCCTACTCGCCCTGTTTCAGACGCGAGGCGGGCGCGCACGGCAAGCAGACCCACGGTCTCATCCGCCTGCACCAGTTCGACAAGGTGGAGCTCGTGAAGGTCGTCGAACCGGAAACCTCCTACGATGAGATCGAGAAGCTCACGGCGGATGCGGAATCTGTGCTTCAGGCCCTGGAGATTCCCTACCGGGTCGTCCTGCTGGCCGCTGGGGATCTGAGCTTTGCGTCTGCCAAGTGCTACGACCTCGAGATCTGGGCGCCCGGCGAGAGGCGCTGGCTGGAGGTCTCTTCCTGCAGCAACTTCGAGGACTTCCAGGCCCGCCGCATTGGCCTGCGCTTCCGGGGCAAGGACGGCAAGCTGCGCTATGCGCATACACTGAACGGTTCCGGTGTGGCCTTACCGAGGCTCACCGTCGTTCTGCTCGAGCACTACCAGCGCCCCGACGGATCAGTGGAGATACCCAAGGCCCTGCGGCCGTACATGGGGAGCATAGAGGCAATGGCGCCCGCAGGGGGCTAGCGGGCTCGATAGAGTGGAGCAGGGGATGGCGTTTTCGCGCTCCAATCTGCCGACGCTGCTTAAGGCATATCTCTTCCTCGGCAGCTTCGTGCTGGTCGCGGTTGCCTTCGCCTACTCGTACAGCTGGGTCAGCAAGGTCAATCGCGAGAGTCAGGCCGTCTCACAGCTCATAGCCCGCTTCATCGCTGCGAGCGCTCTTGAGGCCGCAGAGAACCCCCGGCTCAAGGAGCTCTTCGATGAGGTCGTCAAACCCAGCGATCTCCCGCTCATCCTGACCGACGAGTTCGGGCGGCCCTACGTCTGGGCGAACATAGGTGTCGATCCTCACGCGGTCGACCTGCGGACCATCTCACACTGGAAACCTGGGAAGCCCGCACCGCCCGCGCTCAGGCGCATCCTCGCCAAGGTCGAGGAGTTCAAGAATCTCCATGAGCCCATCCCGATCTACGCCCAGGGCTCCCGGCGGCCTTTCGGCTACGTCTACTATGGTGAGCGCAAACTCGCGAGGGAACTCCGGTACATTCCGCTTGTACAAGTGCTCGTAATCTTCCTCTTCGTGATGCTCGGATATGTCGGATACCGCTCGATGAAGACCAGCGAGCAGCGTTCGATCTGGATCGGGCTCGCCAAGGAGACCGCACACCAGCTTGGCTCGCCCATCTCCTCGCTCATGGGCTGGGTGGAGCTGCTGCGCGAGCGCGTGAGCGACGCCGAGGAGAAGGCCGAGAAGGAGAGGCGCGATCCTGCATCCGCCTCTATCCCCGTCTCGGAACTGGCCGAGGTTCTGGATGAGATGGAAGACGACACAGAGCGGCTGAGGAAGGTGGCGAAGAGATTCGGTCAGGTTGGGGCGATTCCCAAGATAGAGATGACCGACCTTGCGCCCATCGTGAGCTCTGCGGTGCGCTATTTCAGGCGCCGCCTGCCGCATCTCAAGAAGGAGATAGAGATAGAAGAGATCTACGACGTGGTGCCCCCTGTGAGCGTGAACGAGGAGCTGATCGAGTGGGTCGTTGAGAACCTGCTCAAGAATGCGATCGACGCCACGGTATCGGGCGGGAAGATACGCGTTGAGATCCTACACCGGCGGGAAACCGAGTGTGTGGAGCTGCGTATAACCGATCAGGGCAAGGGGATGACACAGGCTGAGGCCAAGCAGATCTTCTCGCCTGGCTTCACGACGAAGGCCCGCGGCTGGGGCCTCGGCCTCACCCTGGCCAAACGCATCGTCGAGGACTACCACGGCGGCCGCATAGAAGTCGAATCCACTGCACCGGGGGTGGGGACGACGCTGGTCGTTTCTTTCCCCGTATGACGACGACCCCGGCTTTCACACATGGAACAGAAACGCAGGAAGATCCTCTGGGTGGACGACGAGATAGACCTTCTGCGTCCCCACATCATGTACCTCGAGAGCAAAGGCTACGACCTCTACCCGGTCTCGAGCGGCTACGACGCCCTCGAGATGGTCGAGGAAGAGGAGTTCGACCTGGTCCTGCTCGATGAGATGATGCCCGGCATAGGCGGCCTGGATGTCCTGGAGGGCATAAAGGCGCGCAGACCTGGCCTGCCTGTTGTGATGATAACCAAGAGCGAAGAAGAGAACCTGATGAACGAGGCTCTGGGGCGCAAGATAGACGACTACCTGATAAAGCCCGTCAATCCGAGCCAGATTCTGCTGGCGTGTAAGAAGATCTTCGACGCCCGCGGCCTCGAGCGGGAGACTACCGTCAGGGAATACGTGAGGCAGCTGGGCCAGGGTGCCGCCGAGAGGCTGGACAGCCTCAACTGGGAGGAGTGGGCCGAGCGCTACATGCGTAGTGTGCGCTGGGACATAGAGCTGGATTCGATCGAAGAGCCCGGCCTGAGGGAAGCCCACCGCGCGCACATGCAGGAGCTCAACCGGCACTTCTGCAGGTTTGTCGAGCGGGCCTACCGCGGGTGGATCGAGCAGACACCCGAGCACAAGCCCATTCTCTCGCACGAGGTCGTCTCGGAGGTCGTAGCACCCCTCATGCAGGAGGGAAGGCGCGTTGCTTTGATCGTCATGGACTGCCTCAGGATGGACGAGTGGCTCGCCATAGAGCCGCTCATCCCGGAGGAGTTCCGGATCCGGCACCTGGCAGCTTCTTCCCTGCTGCCCACGGCCTCGGCGTATTCGAGGAATGCCATCTTCAGCGGGTTGCTGCCCGCCGAGCTTGCACGCAAGTACCCCGACTTCTGGCTCGAGACCCGCGACGACGAGCTGGCGAAGAACCGCTTCGAGCGCGAGCTGCTGATCCTCCACCTCACGCGCCTCGGGCTTCCGACGGAGAAGGTGCAGTATAAGAAGATCGTCAGCCGCCAGGATGCGGAGGATCTCTCCCGGGAGATGGGAAGCTACGCCGACCTCAACCTGGTGGCTCTCGTCTTCACGTTCGTAGACCGCTTCACCCATGGAAGGACGCGCGATGCGATCCTGGCGGAGTTCGCACACGACGCTCCGACCCTGAGAGCCCACCTGCGGACCTGGTTCGAGCGCTCGATCGTGCTCGAGACTCTAAGGGAGATGGCTCAGGAGGGCCGCACAGTGGTGCTCACGGCCGACCATGGGAGCATACAAGTGCGCGAGCCGTCGCTGGTGCGTGCCGACAGGGAGGCTTCCACCGGCGTGCGGTTCAAGTTCGGCAACAACATCCGCTGTGACGAGGACCATGCGCTTCTGCTCAGAGAGCCGCGCGCTTTCGGGTTGCCGCAGGAAGGCTTGATGAAGACCTACATCTTCGCCAAGGACGAGTACTTCTTCGTCTATCCGACGAACAGGTACGAGTACGAGAGGAAGTTGAGGGGCAGCTTTCAGCACGGAGGCATCTCGCTCGAAGAGATGATCGTTCCTCTAGTAGTCCTTTCGCCTCGATGAGTAAGGAAGTCGCTGCAGCATGGCCGCAGAGACGGAGAAGGTGATCGAGTCGCACTCGCCGGAGGAGACCAGGGCCCTGGCGGCTTCCCTGGCCTCGCGGCTGCGGGCCGGCGACGTCGTTCTGCTTTTCGGCGATCTCGGAACGGGTAAGACCCTCTTTGTAGAAGCATCTGTTAAGGCGATGGGATACGGGGGCCGGGTGCGCTCGCCGAGTTTCACGCTGCTCAACGTGTACAAACTTGAGAGGTTTCCCGTGCAGCATCTGGACTTATACAGGTGGGATCCGGATGTGGACGCAGGGGAGATGGACGAGTGGTGGGATCTCTTCTCCCAGGAGGCGGTGACCTTCGTTGAGTGGGCCGAGCGCCTGCCCGACCGCCCTGAGTGGGCGATCGAGGTTCATTTGGAGCACATTGGAGAGGCGGAGAGGCTCATCAGGATCCGCGGGAGGGCAGAGCTATTGCAGGAACTGGCTGCTTCCGAGGGTTGAGCCGTGGTCGTTCTTGGGATCGATACCTCGACTATCCTATCGGGTGTCGCCGTCTGCATCGACGGGCGGCTTAAGGCCGAAGCGCGCTGCGATGCTCGGGCGGCTGCAAGCGAGAGGATCATCCCTCAGATGGAGCGGGTCCTGGGCGACCTCGGACTCAGTGTCGGTGACCTCGAGAGGATCGCTGTCTCGATCGGACCGGGATCCTTCACAGGGCTCAGGGTAGGACTTGCGACCGCCAAGGGGCTCGCCTTCGGCGCGGGCGTCGGTGTCGTGCCCGTGGGTTCCCTGGAGGCGAGGATCCACTCGCTTGGGGCTGTGGGGTCGGCCGTGCTTCTCTGCTCCGCCGCCCGCAGGGGCGAGGTTTTCGTCGCTGCGGGGATCTTCGATGCCAGAGGGGCCTACAGGGAGTTGCTCGAGAGTTCCTCGCGGAAGATGGAAGAGGCGCCTGCCTGGATAGAGGAGGCGAAGGCCACTGCCGAGAAGCGCGGGCTGCGACCGTTGCTGTGTGCAGGCGATGCCATTGAAGCCGTGCTCGATGCGTTGCCCGAGGGTTACGATAGAGAGGGCCTGGTCTTGATGGCGCGCGGGGCTGCGGCCTCGGCCCCAGGCTCTGTCGCACTTCTTGGGGAGATGGCGCCGGAAGCGGAGGTCCTCGATGGTGAGGCGCTGGATCGGCTCGAGCCTAAGTACTTGAGGGGCTCGGATGCCCGCAGGCCTGGGCGGCGGGCTAGCCCAGGCGCTCGAGGATGAGTGACGCCGCCTTCTCGCCCGATCGGAACATGCCGCCAAAGATCGGTCCCATCCTGTGCGCCCCATGGACCCCGATTGCTGCCATGCCGCATACGATGAGCCCGGGGTAGACCTCGGATGTTCCCGAGACGGTAGCTTCCTCTCCGGCTTCGCTCCAGAGCGGCTTCTCCCCTATCACCCGCCCGTGGGGTGTGGCGAGCTCGACACCCGCCTTCGATGATAGCCTGGATGTGAGCTCCGCCCCATGGCCCGTGGCATCCACGACGAACTTGGCACTCACCGCCAGCGGGTCCACCGGCAGGCCGCTTCCCAGCACCGTGGTCCAGTTGAGCACCACCCCGCAGACCCGATCCCGGCGGACGATGAGGTCCTCGACCGTGATGGCGTTGAATACCCGGGCGCCGGCGTGGACCGCGCGGTAGGTGAGAGCGGCTGCTGCTTCGACTGCGTCTATGCGAAGGAGTGAGCCTTCGGCTTCCCGGTAGCGTATGCCGAGTTCTTCGAGCAGGCCTGAGAGCTCTGCCTGGACCACGATCTCGTTCATCAACATCGCCCCGCCCCAGATGCCTCCACCGGGCCGCAGTGCCCGCTCGAAGATGGCCACCTTACGCCCGGCCTCGGCGAGCCTGAGTGCGGCCATAAGCCCTGAGGGCCCGGCCCCCGCGATTGCGACATCCAGGTCGAGTGCCTCCTGCAGCTTCTCCAGGTAGCCCTTCAGTATTGCCTGCGAGATCGGTTTCTCCATGGCGCCGGCTCCCCCTGGGGGCTTCCCCCTTGCACGAAAAGCAGCCATCCTGCGATCCGGCGCATTCTATGCCCTCACGCCACCGGCTTGCTAGATCAAAGGCGACTCGAAGTCTGGCTGCGGAATCACTATCATCGGCGCAGCCCGATCGCCCGGGGAGACCCGGTATGAGTGTCGTCTCGCGTTCGAAGAACGGAATACCGCCTGCGCGGATTGACGTCGAGGTGCGCCAAATGCGCGCTGGAGACCTCGAGCGAGTCCTCGAGATAGAGAAGAACACCTTTCCGCAGCCCTGGGACCGCAACTGCTTCGAAGCCGAGATCGAAGGCGCTCCCGTGCGATGGCCCATAGTGGCCGTGCGGAAGGGCAAGGTCGTCGGCTACGCCGTGGCCTGGTTCGTCGAGGATGAGGCCCACCTGGCGAACGTCGCAGTCGATGCTGCCTACAGGAACCTCGGCATCGGCAGCCTGCTGATCCGCCATGTAATACGAGAGGCCCGCCGCAGGGGGGCGGTGTTGCTTGGGCTCGAAGCCCGCCGCTCCAACCTGCGCGCCATTGATCTCTACTCGCGGTTCGGCTTCAGGCTCAGCTGGGTCAGGAAGCACTACTACGCGAACGGCGAGGATGCGCTGGAGATGGTGCTCGATCTGCGGCAAGATGCCCAGTCCGGCCCGGGAGAGGCCGGGGACGACGGAAGCAAGAGCGACTGATGCTGTCGTGGTTCAAGAAGAAGGCCAGGCCCCCGAGCGGAGAGCCCAGGCGGGAGATCCCCGATGGGGTCTGGCAGAAGTGTGCCGCCTGCGGGGAGATCCTCTATCGCAAGCAGCTCGAGCGCTCGCTGTGGATATGCAGCCGCTGCGGGGCTCACTTCAGGATCGGGGCCGAGAAATACATCGAGATCCTGGCCGACCCCGGCACCTTCGTTCCCCTCTTCGGCAACATAAGAAGCAAGGATCCGCTGGGCTTCAAAGACGCCAAGGGCTCCTACGCCCAGAAGCTGAAGCGCGCGCAGCAGGGCGATCCCTCTCGCGAGGCCGTAACAACGGGCCGGGCTTCGATCGAAGGCATCGCGGTGGCACTCGGCGTCATGGACTTCAAGTTCCTGGGCGGCAGCATGGGCTCGGTGGTGGGTGAGCGGGTGGCGAGGCTGGCCGAGCTGGCCCGCACAGAGCGGATTCCCCTGGTCATCGTCTCTGCCTCTGGGGGCGCCCGCATGCAAGAGGGTACGCTCTCGCTAATGCAGCTTGCCAAGACGTGCGCGCAGCTGGGGGCGCTGTCTGAGGCCCGCGTACCCTTCATCTCGATCATGACCGACCCCACCACGGGCGGCGTCAGTGCGAGTTTCGCCTCTCTCGGCGATGTGATCATTGCAGAGCCGGGTGCTCTGATTGGCTTCGCCGGGCCGCGTGTGATCAAGGAAACGATAGGCCAGGATCTGCCTCCCGGCTTCCAGAGGGCCGAGTTCATGCTCGAGCACGGGCTGGTCGATATGATCGTGCCGCGGACCGAGATGAAGTCCGTCCTGGCGAGGCTGCTCAGGTACTTCATCGACAGCGGCTGGGCGAAGCGCTCGCCGGCGCCGCGCAGCGGGA
>CAYMBA010000141.1:0-7084 GCA_964388535.1 uncultured bacterium
GGATATCTACCCAAGATAACGAGACTCATCTTCGTCAATGACCACGACAACACGAATGACGGGGTCACCATATTCGACGATATCTACGACGTAACAGAAGACCTCCCTCAACCACCAACAGTGCAGATCCAGAAGATCTATGGAGAAACCAGGCAGTTGGGGGGATCCCTCTTCAGGACTACTGTGCAGTTCCAGGCCCTTGTCTATGATCCAGATAGTGACTCCTTCACCTATCATTGGGATTTCGGTGACGGCTCGGTGTCAGAGGAGCCGAACCCGACCCATGTCTTCACGGCGGAGGCTGATTACACTTTCACAGTTTCTCTGGATGTCCGCGATGAGGTGGATCTCCTAGGGCGAGACACCTGCCAGGTTGTCGTCGAGCCTGGAACTGGTGGGGGAGTTCATACGATCAACTTCACCGGTGATATTTTCATGGGGCGTGGGTACGATGAGGAAGGCGGACTCATTGACACATACGGTGTCGAGTACTTGTTCGAGCCCACCCTGTGCATCCTCGGACATGCCGCGGATGTGACCATGGTGAATGCCGAGTGTCCCTTCACAGACCGTGGGGAGCCGCATCCGACGAAGGACGTGGTGTTCAGAACCAGGCCACAGAATGTCCAGGGCCTTGTGTATGCGGGCATCGACATAGCATCCACAGGCAACAACCACATCGTGGATTTCGGACTTGAAGGCCTGCTTCAGACTCACGAGGTCTTCGACAGCGCTGGCATAGTTCACGGCGGCTCAGGCACAAACTCCTACTTCGCTCTCCAACCGTGCTACTACACGATCGACGGCATCCGCCTTGGGTTCATAAACTTCTGCAATAGGACCGGGCGTGAGTACAATTACCAGCCCTTCCTCGATGCAGGTTATGACAAGTGCGGTTTCGGATACTGGCTCGAGCCCTATATCAAGCGAGCCATAGCCCAGGCAGAGAGTCTGGCAGACATCGTGATAGCCTTCCCGCATAGTGGAGAAGAGTATGAGACTACTCCTCCTGATCCGAGAACGGGGGAAGGTGGCAGGATCGATGTCGAGCTGTGTCCACCGTACATACCCGAGGAAGACGCAGCAAGTTTCAAGTTCAGGATTTGGCCTGGTCCCGGCGATAGAGCGCTTAGGTACATAGCGGTAGATGAAGGGGCAGACGCTGTTCTCAATTCTCACCCGCATGTTCTCCAGGGCTTCGAGGTATACCACGGAGTCCTCATTGCCCATAGCCTGGGCAACTTCATGTTTGATCTGTACTACCCAGAGACAATGCCGACTATCGTGTTGAAGGCCCGATTCGACAAGGATGGCATCCTGGCTTGGAGCTTCAAACCCGCCTACATCGACCACTGGATCCCACGTCCCGCGCATGGAAGGCTGGGCCGGGAGATCTTGGATCGCATGGCCGACTACTCGCGCCAGCTGGGCACGCTCGTCGGCGTCGATCTTGCAACTCAGACAGGAATCGTCTTCCTGGACCCGGAGGACGCCGTGGAATCGGCCAGCGAGTCCGAGGCTGGCGTAGTCTTCTCGCTTAAGGACGGCTACTACGTCTCGGAACCCATCCTGCTTGCCGGAAACGGGAGTCTCTCCAGGATTCTGGAGATAACAGGCATACCATTGGAGCAGTGCGAGGTGCGCTGGGGCAGGGACGTGCTGTGGTTCGGGAGGTTCGAGCCAGACGAAGGGCACTCGATGTGGAATCTCAACTCAGACGACGAGTGGCTGGACGATAGCGAGTTCTTCGAGGGCTCGCACTCTCTAGGCCAACACCGCGACGAATGGGACGGCGAGAGCGTGGCTACATTTGTGGAGAAGCACTTGCCTGCGGCGGACTCACTCGACTACACGCTCCTGGGATGGATGAAGACACAGAACTCCGGCGGGGCGAGCCTGTGCTTGCGCTTCTATAGGGATCGGTACACTTGGCATGCGATAGAGTCGTTCTTTGTGACACCTCAGGTCCAGGGCGATACGGACTGGGTGTGGTACTGGGGAGACGCGCATGCACCCGAAGGCTCTGAGTTCTTCAACGTTCGCCTTGCTCTCAACCCGCCTCAGGATGGCGACGGTTTTGCATGGTTTGACGATGTGCGCGTCATCGAGTGGGAACCGTGGGTCGCGGCTGCAACACCGGTTGAGGTATCCTACCCAAACAATTTCAGGGCTGTTCAGTTGAGGACGCCGGCATTCGCGGAGTTTGCACACGTGAGATACGAAGAGATTGCCATTACCGATGGCGGGGCTTCGCTGGTACCGGAAGCAAGATCTGCCGATGTTGAGGTGCTTTTTGATGGGCCTCTCCCGAACCCCGTCCATGATGGGGCCATGCTTCGGTACAGGATTACCCGGACCGCGCGCGTTTCTTTGGGCATATACGACGTGAATGGTCGCCTCGTCGAGCGCCTCTTGCGCGGAAGGATACAGCGTCCGGGGTGGCACAGAGTCCGGTGGTCCGGAGAGGGGGTGGCCTCGGGTATCTACTTCGCGAGACTAGACGTCGAGGATCGGAGCTATTCGAGGAAGGTAGTCCTGCTGAAGTAAGTGGTGCCGCCAAATCTCCCACCCCGCGGGCTGTCTGCGGTAGGGCTTCGTCCGGCCCTCACGTTACTTTCCCTTCTGATCCGCTCATAGCAGCGGACCCAGATGGCTGGAATGCGCCTTCTGGGTCCTGTTTCATTGCGCCTGCCGCAGCACCGAGCCTAGGAGATCTCGCCCGGACGCAAGCACTGGCCACTGAAGGAACCCTTCCTTCCTGCCGAATCTCATCAATGTTGGAGAAGGATGAAGCTTCGTTAGTGCGCAGCCGGCCTGCCCGCTGTGGGGGGTGCGCCGCTGCGCGGGGCTAGAGTGCAGGGAAAGGAGGACAGCCTTGGAGAACAATCCTAACTTCCAGCAGGGGTCACAGAACTGGAATCAGCCTGGTGGTGGTCCCTATACCTACGGGCCTCCGTGGTGGGCGAACCAGGGACCGTGGGGTGCTCCTCCTCCGGGTGAGGGCAAAACGGAGCAGGACCAGGCAGCAACCAACGAGAAGCGTGAGGGGCCAGGCGGACCGAACGACTATGGCAAGTACGGTCCGGGCTGGTGGGGCGCACCACCTTGGGGCACATGGTACGGAGCGCCCAACTGGAACTGGAGATTCTACTCAATGCCGCCTTGGAACTCCTTCAACTACGGTGACTATGGCTACAACTACTACAACTTCCAGAGGCCGGTGCCTTGGACTTACGGCAACTGGAATCCTTGGTCGTACGCGTTCGGTTACTACGGCGGCAACTGGAACGTGCCGTGGGGCTACTGGTGGAATAGCCCCACCAACCTCGGTAACCCAGGTACTGGGTGGTATCCGTACTGGTATCCGCAGGGCTATGACAACTATGGCTACTGGGGCTACCCATACGACTACAATACTTCATACGGGTACTATCCTTACCACGGTTACCATCCTTCCTACGGCTACTACCCTGGGTATGGCTACAACTACTATGGGTGGCCGCCCAGGAACTACGACTACGGCCATGCCTGGAGGCCTGGGTGGACGAGCCATGGCAGGCCATACAGCTGGTTTGGACGTGTGAGTCCCTGGTGGGCAAACGAGTTCTTCCGGCCTGTTGGCTTTTCCGCCGCAGCTTGAGGGCTTGCTTGGACCTCACCTTCGACCGGGTCCGCACGGACGTGCGGGCCCGGTTTCTTGTTTGTGAAGGGGGTTTTGTGTGAGAATGACGGACCTCACGGACAGCGTGGGCCGGGTGAGCCACGGGGTCCAAACGGTGTCCCTGGGGTGTGGCTCCTCGGGGTCGGAGGCGAAACCCAGAGTCGGGGAGGCTGAGGAGAGGTATGCGTTCAATCTCGGAATGGAAGGGCAAGGGTGTCTTCGAGCACAGGTCCGAAGGTGGGGTTCCCTATGTGACCGACGCCCGGGCGAACTTGTGGGAGGATTCCGGGACTAAGGGACCAGCGCCGATGGAGCTTTTTCTTGGCGGCCTGGGAGGATGCACGGGGGTCGACATTGTTTTCATCCTTACAAAGATGCGCATCGACGTACGCTCGCTGAGGATTACGGTCGATGCCGATCGGGCGCCAGAGTACCCCAAGGTGTACACGAAGGTCCACGTGCTCTATGAGATCGAGACCGACCCGGTCGATGAGAAGAAGGTGTTGCGCGCTGTTGAGCTTTCCAGTGGCAGGTACTGCTCGGCATCGGCGATTCTGGCGGCTGTCGCAGATGTGACCTATACACTGGCCTACAACGGAAAAACATTCCATGGACGGGTGCCCCTTCCTCCGCAGGCGCGCGAACGCGTGGCCGCCGAGGACGAAGGCGGCGGAGATCCACCCTAAGATGGAACCTACATCAGGATCGGATCGCCCGGTTCGGGTGCCAATCGAAGACGCGCTTGATCTTCACGGCTTCGATCCCAGAGAAACCGCGGCCTTGGTGGAAGAGTACCTCCATGCCGCAGCAGAGGCCGGCTTCCGGGAGGTCAGGATAATCCATGGCAAGGGCATAGGGGTGCAGCGGCGCATAGTGGAATCGGTGCTGAGGCGGCACCCTCTCGTTGTGGGGTTCTCCCTTGGTGGCCCGGGTAGGGGCGAGTGGGGAGCCACGATTGTAACGCTGAGACGCCCTTCGGACTAGGGTTCGAAGTCCTCCAGGGAGCTTTCCAGCAGCCACTTCAAGTACTCATAGTTGTGTGCCCCGTGGCTGCCATCGGCTTCGACGTATCGGGCATTGTACGAAGCGTGCTTGTACGCCTCGGTGGTTGTGTCCGTCGCAGCTTCTAGTTCGTCCTTCAGTGCTGCAAGGAGGCTGTCTATCTCGGACCTCCAACCCGCCCAGGCAAAATCGTGACCATTGGCCTCTGGATGGCACCTTGTGCACGCCCCCGGGTCTGCTTCGAAGCCGTGCCCGCCTCCCGGTCTCAGGTGGCATTCGGTGCAGCGGCCGCGTGTAACGTTCTGGTGTGGGGAGCAGGGTGCGTTCGCAGTGTAGTGGTATCCGCCTGTGCCCCGGAGTGCGCCCGCCTGTGGTGCGTGAGGGGTTTCCGGATAGCCGCTATCGCCGTCGTCGTGGCAGAGGATGCATACGAAGTCGCCGGCGTAGTTAGTTCGCAGCTGGGACTCGGTGCCAGAGCCATGCGGGTCGTGACAGGCTATGCAACTGACAGGCGTTCTGATAGCGGTCCCTGGTGCCTTGCTTCCTAGACCGAGCGATGCCAGAAAGCCCTCGGTCGTGTGGCATCTGGCGCAGCTGGGGTCACTGGAGCTCCCTTCGGGCGTGTTGCTTCTGGCATGAGCGCTTGCATACCACTGTTCAAAGCGTCCATCGCCAGCCCATCCGGGAACCCCTGGCGTCAGGCGGTGGCACTTTGAGCAGCTCAGTGGATTCTCTGGGGTGCCCAGCTGGAAAAGTGAGTCGAGCAGGGCGCGTTGGGCATGATCCTCCAGCACGAAGCCGTCTGCGTCGGCGAGCGGTCCGTGGCAGTTCTCGCATTGAACGCCTTCCAAAGCATGGATGGGGATCTCGTCGTAGCCGCCGTTGTTGAGCTCCCATCCAGTGCTGTCCTGGCGCACGTCTCCAAAGCCCACGGTGTGGCATTCCAGGCACTGTTCGTCCAGTCGATTGTCCTGGCCTAGGGCCTCGAAGGCTCGGGCATGGGGGCTGTTGAGCCAGGCCTCATAGATCTCGGTATGTCCCCCTTCTCCGTGGCACTCGAGTCCGCATGTCGAGGCTCCGGCGTACGCTGGTTCATTGCGCGGCTTGTAGGGATCGACTTCTATCGTGACCGAGGCCGCAGCCGAGGCGTGGTCGTTGAAAGCGATTCCGGTGATCTTCACCCGTCCGGGGGTGTCTGGGGCCCGCCATCTTGCGTAGTAGCTTTCGACGTAGAGGAACTCGCCTGCCTCCGCCTTCCACTCGTATTGCAAGCTTTCGCCTTCGGCGATGATCCACAGCCTGGATGTCCCACCGATCTTTACCGTATCCCCAAGCACATAGATCTGATCGATCCGCACTTCGGGACTTGGGCACGAGGCGCAGTTGCGTTCCTCTTCCGAGCAGCCAGCCGTGACCACCGCCAGTATGGTAGCGGCGTAGAGAGACATCCGGAGGCAGGGTTTCATGTGGTTTCCTCCGTTCATGGACGCAGGCCGATTCACATCGCCGCCAGGGCCAGCCCCGCACAGACCCCAGAGACGGCTGAATCATAAGCCCTAGGGGGGATGTTGTCCCACACAAGAAACGCACTCCGATTGGGGATAGAGACCGCACCTGGCTTGTCCCTGACTGTGCTTTCCTGCACGCCAGATGCACCGCTACAGCGTCTCTCGCCTGCCTGGAGCGAGGCTTCGCAGAAGGGGGACCAATCGTGTAGGCTTCCAGGGCATCAGGGTGCAGTGCTAGCGGTTTCTGGTTGGGAGGTAGGAGATGGGAGCCCTCATCGAGTCGGGCCATAGGGTGGTCGATCACACCGCTGATGTTGCCGTCGAGGTATGGGCACCGAGCCTTGAGGCTTTTTTTCGAGAGGCTGCATTTGCGCTTGCCGAGCTGCTGGCCGATCCATCGAAAGCCCAGCTGGGGCCAATCATGGAGGTCTACATCGAGGCAGCAGACTTTGAGGAGCTGCTTGTGGCGTGGCTGAACGAGATAATCTACAGGTTCGACGCAGAACACTTCTACACGGCGTCGTTCAATGATGTGCGCTTCCGCCGGGAGTCCGAGAGCGTCTCGATGTGGGCCCATGTCCGCGGAGAGCATTGGGATCCCGCGAAGCACGGTCGCGGAGTACCGGTCAAGGCGGCAACCTACCACGGGCTCTCACTCGAGCCCGATGAGGAAGGTACCTATCGGAGCAGGATCATCTTCGATACCGGAGTGCTTTCCAGAGCCCAGGGCCGAGGGGGTAGTTCCATGAAAACCAAACGGATCGCGGGCGGCATGGAGATACGGCAAGTGGAGCCGTGGTTGTGGGAGATTCCCAAGTCCGGTGGCATGCGCGTGCCCGGGCGGGTATTTCTAAGCGGTTCCATGATCGAGCGCGCCGCCTCTGAGGGTGGGCTGCAGCAGGTTGTCAATGTG
>CAYMBA010000142.1:0-7081 GCA_964388535.1 uncultured bacterium
AGCAGCCTTGGCGTCCGGCTTCCGATCATATGTGCAAGTTGTTCCGTAGTCGTACAAGTACAGTTTCAAGATGCGAGCATCCAGGGGCGCATGGTCTGAAATGGCCCCCTCGGTCTGCTTGATGTGACGCCCACCCAGCAGGTCTGGCTCGTAGCGCTGACAGATATCGTCTGCTACGAAAAGCAGATTGCGCCGCCATTCTGCAACCCACGGAGCCGATTCATAGCGCGCTGTCTTGGCCGCCATGGCGTGGGCCTCAGCATAGCTGCGGGCAGGCAGCCTACCGATGGCTACATCCAGAAGGTCATCATCGCCCCCATCGAGGACGCCAAACCACTCGTCTTCGGCGCGCTCGGGGTAGTAGAGACCGCTGAGAGCATAGGCCCTGTTGTAGTACATGTGCGTGGGGACATAGTCGACGCGCTCATGCTGCACATAGTTCCTGGGATCGTCTGTGGCGTTGCCACCAAGGAGTACGTACGAAAGCGCCTGGGTGCCGTCTGGGAACCGACAGTTCTCGCGCAGAAAAGCGAAGAAAGCCTTAAGCGCCCCAGGGTCGTGCTTGCCCCAGGCAAACTCATCGAAGATCTGCTCCACCGAGACGACCGCCACGCCCGCACCAAGGAGGGAGTCACCGCTCCAATTCGGGCAATGATCGCGGCGCCAGGTCTCTAACACCGACCATGCCCCACGCCACTGCTCCGGGGTAACAATCACATACCCCACGGGCTCATCCATGCGTCTCAAGAGGGTCCGTCCCAGCCAGGAAGGAACCGAAACCGAGGCTGGCCCACTCGCTCGGGAAGGATCTAGCGCCACGAGGTGCGCAGTATCAGCAATGGCAACTGAGAACTCGAGCGCAACCCCACCGTCTCTGTGCAGCCTCCTAGGTTCTATGAGCTTTGGTGCCGTGGGATTGGTGGCGTCTATGAGCAGGGGCTTGCTTCCCTCCGTGAAACCCCGAATGGAGAAGCCGTGATCCGCAGCTGCAGCCGGATCCAGGAAGAAGTCTATGGAATCCCCCTGCGCTTCCAGCCTGACCGAACAGAGCACCTCCAGCCACTCGACCGCGACCCGGTCGTAGACAGGCCTCCCTGCCGCGTCGTAGCGCTGCGGGACCGAAACCTGGAGTGCCGGATCACTTGAGGGCGAGGCGACTTCCACAGAGGCGATCTGCCTCTTCATCCTCGTCCATTCGTAGGTCCCAGGACTCCCCTGGTCCACAGAGACATAGGCCACATGATCGACTGCGGTACCCCCTGTCCAGCTAGCCCCCCACAGCGCGACGCGGAACAAGGCCGGTCGACTCAGCTCCATCCCCACAGGTGCTATCCTCCACTGGCGCTTCTCGCCCGAGGAAATCACCCTAGTGAAGAAGCGGGGCCAAGGCAGCCCCTCTTCCCACGGTCTTCCGTTGTGTTCGCTTCGCTGCTCGAAATGAACCTTCCCAAGCGCCACGCTATCGAGTGGCATGGTACCGGGATCACCCGAAACCGTCTCGAACCTCAAAGGATCTCCGCTGAAATCGCCGCCTAGCGTGAGCCAGTAGCAAGAAATCGATGAACTCGGATGCGTGAAGTACCAATCCGCAGGCCGGGGAGGCTCAAGCCCCAGATCCCCATACCACCCATCTGGCCCGTTCCCGAGGAAGTACACCCTCGTGGAGTCGTCCCACAGGCCGTCACCGTCATCTTCGATCAGAAGCCCGCACTCCGGCATCCAGGTGGGAAGATCTTCCAGGCGGAAGGTATCCGGAATCGCACCCCCTGGCGCCGCAAAAAGCCTCACCTCGGAGAGGTCCGCGTCCATGGGATCCAGCCCTGCCTCCAGCAGATCCCTGCGCGTCAGCACATAGAAGCCCCTGCGGCGCACCTCGATGCGGACCCACTGGTCCGCCGCGTCGAAGTACTCACCGGGGATCCCGACGTGTCGGTTGGGCCTCAGCCTCGGATATGCACGTGGCGGCCCATTTGCACAGGTAGCCAGACAGGAACCCTTAGACCCAGCCCCGCCGCTGCCTGTCCCCTTCACGCGCACCAAGACCCTCTGAGCCGAGATCAAGCGTCCTTCCTCGGTGACACCACAGCCCAGCACGGCCACACGCAACACAGGAACATCCCCCGAGCCCACCGGACCTCTGGCCCACACGAGATGTGTCGCACCGACGGGCCGCCAGCCTCTCAATTGGGGCTGGCCTACGGAGCACCCCGCTACCGGCTCGACCGCCTTCACACCCTCCTCTGTCGCTGTGATCTCTGGTACAGACCCGGGTGCGATCCAGAACCCCACCACCCGAGCAGGCAGCAGTAGGTCACCAGCCCATAGGTAGGTCTCGAAGCCCTCGGCCTCCAGACACCATGCCCCACCTTCCGCAGGCACCGCTCTCAGGGAGTCGACAACCGCTTCAATCTCGTAGTCAGCAGGGCCATTGGAAACAACCGTCACATCGGCGTGAGCACATGACGCTGCAAGGACGGCTCCGAGGATCGCACGAACAGCCCAACGATGTCTGCTGCGCCTAAGGCCGGCCCGGCTGCCGAAGGCCGTCCGGCGAGACTCAGTGCGGTAGACGGGGGCGGTGATGGACCCTTCTTTGGCGTCGCAGACCGTCGACGCTGGCAAATCCTGGGGTAGCCGGGCGTGCACTGGCTCAATCGTTCCCACGTTCTTCTCCGTCCTCGCCCTCTAGAGGTGCGGCCTCATCCACGAGCATGATGGGGATATCGTTCTCGATCCGATAGACGAGCCTGCATGCATGACAGATCAGCTTCTCCTCCTTGGCCCGGTACTCGAGTTCCCCCTTGCACTTCGGACAGACAAGTATTTCCAAGAGTCTCTCATCCAACATAGCGCGCACCTCCACAGCCGGGGCCCGACCGGCCCAGGCAAGCAAACTAGCAGAGGCGTATCATACAGTCAAAGCCGCCCGCCGAGGAGCACCCTTCAAACGCGCGGCATGCTGTTGTACGCTCCGCGGCGAGCGAATGTGTCTCTGGCGGGACGCATGGACCCAGGAGGAGTCGGTTGCCCCAACCCAAAGAGAGCACCCGGAGCGCCTTGGCCACCTGGTGGCGTCTTATGTCCTTCCACAAACCCCGACTCCACTTGTTCCTGATCACGCTTGTCTTCATGAGTCTGACCGCCAGCTTGAATGCGATCTCGCTCGCAACCATCGTCCCTTTCACCGAGATCGTTCTGCGGGCAGGTGTGCCTACTGAGACAGCAGAAAGTGGACCAGCGGATCGGGATTCATTGGCGCAAAGGGCCGCAGGGAGCACTGGGGAGGTCGGAGGGGGGATAGAAGGCCTCAGGAAGCGTGCGGAGGCCTGGTTCTACTCGAAGATCCAGGGACGCAACAAGCTTCAGACCCTCTCCAGGTTCTGCCTCGCCGTGGTCCTCATCTTCCTTCTCAAGAATCTGTGTTGGTATGTGCAGAGCTTCCTCTCGGTCTTCATCGAGCAGACGGCCATTAGGGACCTGCGCAACACTGTCTTCGACCGCTATCAGCGGTTGAGCCTCGACTATTTCGAAGGGTGCCACAGCGGGGTCCTCGTAAGCCGCATCACGAACGATGCCGACCTGGTTCGGGGAGCAATCGCGAATGGGTTCATGGAGATGATCAGGCACGTCCTGAACCTCCTCACCTATCTCGTGCTCGTGTTGATCGCAAACGTGCATCTGTTCGTCTGGGCCATCGTAATCCTCTCGCCCAGTCTCCTGCTGATCGACCGGATCTCGAGAACCCTGCGCCGCATCTCCAGGGTTTCCCAGGAGAAGATGGCGCGGATCACCTCCGTGGTCGGTGAGACGGTCAGGGGAATCCGCATCATAAAGGCATTCGGCGCCGAGGGGCTGCAGGCCAGGAGATTCATGGAAGAGACAGGGGGCTACTGCCGCACGCTGGTGCGCATGACGCGCATAGGGAGCTTGGGATTCCCGCTTACGGAGATCGTTGGAGCGGGCGTGGCAGCCGCGTTCCTGTACATTGGCGGCCGGAAGATCATCCTCGAAGGGACCGAACCCGGGTACTTCCTGCTCTTCATGGTGGCCTTTCTCAGCATGATCAGGCCGATCATGGGCATCCACAAGCTCAACATGCGTTTCCAGCACGGGGTGGCAGCCGGGAAGAGGATCTTCGAGGTCATAGATGCAACGCCCAGCGTGAGCGAGAAGCCGGACGCCGTGCGCCTTCAGGGACTAGGCCGATCGATTCGTTTCGAGGATGTCTGGTTCGAGTACGAACCGAACCGGCCAGTGCTGAAGGGCATCTCCCTGGAGATCCGCAGAGGCATGACGGTCGCACTCGTCGGCCCCAGCGGCGGTGGCAAATCAACCCTTGTCGCGCTGATCCCCCGCTTCTATGACCCGACGGCGGGAAGGATCACCATTGATGGAATCGATCTCAGGGATGCCAAGCTGGACTCCCTGCGTAGCTTGATCGGTGTAGTCACGCAGGAAACCGTGCTCTTCACGGACACCATTCGTAACAACATCCGCCTCGGTAAGCCAGATGCAACCGATGAGGAAGTCGAGCGGGCTGCGCGGATAGCCAACGCGCACGGCTTCATCGAAGCCCTTCCTGACGGCTACGACACCATTCTGGGCGAACAAGGACTGAGGCTCTCGGGCGGGGAGAGACAGAGGCTGACGATAGCCCGAGCAGTACTCAAGGACCCACCGATCCTGATACTCGATGAGGCCACCTCGGCTCTCGACTCGGAATCCGAGAGGCTTGTCCAGGATGCAATCGGACGGCTCCTGCGCAATCGCACGGCGATAGTAATAGCCCATAGGCTCTCGACAGTGCGCAACGCGGACCTGATCGCTGTGATGGCGGAAGGCAAGATAGTGGAGACTGGGAGCCACGAAGAGCTGCTGGCCAGAGGGGGGCTCTACAGCACGCTCCACGCCATGCAATTCGCCCCCACTGGATCTCACCTCACTTCCTCGTAGTCCCCCATTGCCAGATACTTCCGGCGGCGAGCGGCAACAAGCCGCTCTGGGTCCATGGGATCGAGGTCCTCCAGGGCCTGCTCGATGTAGGAGGCTACCGAGGCGGCTGCGGAGTCAGGATCTCTGTGGGCCCCACCCTCCGGCTCAGGAACCACAGCGTCGACGACCTTCATGCGAAGCAGCTCGGGGGCCGTAAACCTGAGGGTCTCTGCGGCCGTGGGTGCCTTCTCCCTTGTCTTCCACAGGATCGAGGCACAGCCCTCGGGAGAGATAACCGAGTAGAAGGCGTATTCGAGAACATAGACGCGGTCTCCGACGGCAATCGCGAGTGCTCCCCCGCTACCGCCCTCACCCGTCACGAAGACAACGATCGGAACACGCAGCGAGGCCATTTCACGGATGTTCCGCGCAATGGCCTCGGCCTGGCCCCTCTCCTCTGCCCCCACGCCCGGATAGGCACCCGGCGTATCGACGAAGGTGACTATGGGGTTGCCGAACTTCTCTGCCAGCTTCATCACCCGGAGTGCCTTCCTGTAGCCCTCGGGGTGGGGCATCCCGAAGTTGCGCTTCAGATTCTCTTTCGTGCTGCGCCCCTTCTGATGCCCTATCACAGCGATAGGCCGGCCTCGGAAGCGGGCCAGCCCCGCAACGATGGCTGGGTCGTCCCTGAAGCCACGGTCGCCATGGAGCTCGACGAAATCGGTGAAGATCCGCTTGATGTAGTCGAGTGCATAGGGCCGGCGAGGATGGCGGGCAAGCTGCACCCGCTGCCAGGGAGTGAGATTGGAGAAGATCTTCTTCCTCAGCCGCGCAGCCTTCTTCTCCAGTTCCTCGAGTTCCTTTGTGAACTCCAGGTTCTCACGTGAAGCAAACCCCCGCAGCTCCTGGATCCTTTGCTCCAGTTCCACCAGAGGCTTCTCGAAATCGAGCCAGCCCTCCTGCATCCCACCCTGGCCCCTTTCACCTAAGGCTACCGGCCCTCGCCGATGAAGAACCTGGAGGCAATCCGCGTCACATTTCCCGCCCGGTCCCTCACCGAAAGGGCCCATTCGTGAGCACCAGTACCAACGCCCTCCGGCACCCTGGCAGTGATGACGTCCTCGTCAATGTCCCATGCAACGATAACTGCTTTGCCGTCGAGTCGCACCTCGAAAGAGGAGGTAGCGTCGAAACCCGAACCGCAGTCCGAAACCCTCGCCGTGAGCACAGCAGGCGTCTCGACTAGATGAGCCCCAGGGGCGGGCACGGGTTCCTCCACAACCGGCGGCACCGTATCGACGCACACAGCAAAGATGCCCAAGGACCGAACCGAAGACCTAAGCCTTCTACCGATACGTTCTCCCCCTACGTAGTGCCACCGCTCCCCACTGGGATCGAACCTGTAGATCCCTGCCGCTTGCTCCGCAGTAGAGGCAAGCAAATCGCCTGGCAGTTCCATCTCTAGCTGCACTCCGTCGCCGAGAGGAATCCAGGCCGGCAGCAGTCCCCAAACCGGCCCCCCAGGCCCAACACCACAGGCATCGACCCATCCGCCAGGGCGAACCAAGGGACCAACCACCGCCACCGGGGCGGCGCGGGGCACCTCGCTACCGGGCACAACGCGCACCGCTGGGTCTCCCCACTCGGCACCTTCCTTCTCCCCCAGCCCGAGTATGCGCGCAACGGGAGGCAGCACCACGCCTGCCGGCAGCTCAGCCGGAATCCCAATAGGAAGCTCTATCGCTCCGACGAGGGAGCCTTCTCGGCGGTCTCCCGCCCAAGAGAAGCCTCCGGAAGCGTGCAGTCTCTGATGCCCGCAGACGAGCGCGACGGAATCGACCCCGACTGGGACAGAATCCAGGGGCACAGCGAATTGCCACCTACCGCCCGGGCCCTCGGCCGTGGAGGAGACGGGCAGTAGATCAAGCAAGCGCCCACCACGAACCCACACCTCCAGCCGGGGTACCCCCCACAGCGGGCGATCGGGCAGTATCTCGAACAACAGGCCCCCCTCATCTATCCCTATCCAAATCTCTGCTTCCACCGGGCGCTGGGATCCAAGTGGATCCAGGGGTGCAATCGCTCTCGCCTGGTAACCGGATGGCAAGGTAAACGGCCCCGGGTTCTTTCCGAGGCAACCCACAACCCA
>CAYMBA010000143.1:0-7061 GCA_964388535.1 uncultured bacterium
CGCTCGCTCAGGTGTCGCCTGATCGTCTGCTTCAGTCCAAAACCCCTATGATCCGAACCGACCCCTATTCTCACTCCCGCCTCCCGTTGCGAGCCCGACGTCGCCGCGCCTCCCTGAGGATGCGCGGCAGCGCCAGGCGAACCAGCCTTGCAATCTCAGAGAAGGTTTGTTCATAGATCTCATCGCCGCCACCGATCGGGTCAGCCACGGAACGGCCGCCTGCACCTTCAGCGTACTCGCCAAGAAGGAAGATCTTCCCCTCCGCCTCTGGAAGGAGTGAAAGCGCAGACTGCTTGTGATGCTCTTCCATCACGAGCACGAGGTCAGCGTCCCGAAGGAGCTGCGCCGTCAGTGACTGGGAACGATGATGCGAGATGTCCACCCCACGTCGCCTGCAGGTCTCAATGGCAGAAGAGGAACCCGGCAGCCCATCGACTGCAGCCGTACCCGCAGAACGAGCAAGCACGGGCACCGACACGTGTGGGTTTACCCCACCCTCTGCCCCACCAAGCTTGCCGGACAGCATGGCATCCAGAATGCCCTCCGCCATCGCGCTCCTGCACGTATTGCCCGTGCATACGAAGAGCACCGTAAACGGTTCTTCTTCCATCAGTCTCTCGGCCATCTCACAACCTGTGCAGCACTACGGCAACACCCCGAAAACGCCGGCGTCGACCCGGGGCGCCTCCCGTAGCGCCGCGCCCCATCCGTAGCCGGCGGCGCCCTAAAGGCCGCCCTGTTGAGCCACCTCGGTCAGGTGAGTGTCTCGAATATCCCCGTTGCCCTGTTCTTCCTCACGTTGTCCCAAGGAAAGTACCGGCCGTTCATCGCTATGTAGACACCATATGGAAGCGTCTGCACGAAGGCCAGCGCGCTACCCAGGTTGAACAGTCCGTCTGAGCTGCCGAAGGTGTAGGGAACCATAGCCCCTACGAGCACCACCGTCTTGCCCTCGAGCCGTTCGCCCAAGTATCGCGCCGTCTCTGCCATCGTATCGGTGCCGTGGCTGATGACGATCCTCTCGGTGTCACATTCGCGGCAGTTCTTGAGGATGATCTCGCGATCGGCCTCTGTCATATCGCGGCTGTCTATCATCATCAGCGTCCGGATCTCCAGATCGAGGTTGCACCTGCCCATTCGCAGCATCTCACGGACATGCGTGTCCTTGAAATACAGCTCGCCGGTAAGCTCGTTGTACTCCTTATCGAACGTTCCACCCGTGACGAAGAATCGGATTTTCATTCCGCGCCAACTCCCCAAAATGGGGCCAATCACCCACCCCAAGAGCTTGGGGGGACCCAAAGCCCCCGTCTGAGAAGATGCGGACGACCGCCGCGCCCGAAACCGACGACCGTGGAGCCTAGTCCCGCAAGTCTGCCCGCGTCGACAGCGATCTGAACGGCATCGAGAATCTCCCCATCCACCTCCTCCAGATCGGCAGGCGGCGGCTCAGACGCTCTATTGGCACTCGTAGAGACGATTTCCGAGCCGAGCCGGGACATCAGTTTCCTGAGAAAGCCGCTCCCAGGGCACCGCAGCGCAACCAGCCCTTCCGGACGCAGCGGCTCGGGCACCTCCGTGCGGGCCCGAAGCACCAAAGTGAGTGGCCCAGGCCAGACGGACTCGATGAGCTGCTTGGCAGCCGCTGGAACCACGGAAGCCCACCCGTCTACTTGCCCCGGGGTCGGCAGAAGCACTATGAAAGGTCTCGGCTGCGACAGCCCCTTGGCGGCCAGGAGCCGCTCGTAGGCGCGCTCGTCTCCGGCTCGCGCATGGAGCCCATAGAGCCCCTCAGCCGGAAGGAGGGCAAGGCCGCCCTCGGAGAGAACCCCGAGGCAAGCTTCTATCGCTTCTTCCTCCGCCACACCGCCAGGGCCAATGTGTATGACACGAGGGCGCCCCATGGCTGGCTCCTTGCTGATCTACATTCGCTAGACTATCATGCGGTTTCGATGCTTGTAAGCAGGAGGAGCCCTTGTGGCCGAGACGCCCTCGGGGGACCAAAGCGTGCCCCAGGATGTACCAGAGCAACGGACCAGGGCCCGCCCGCTCGAGCTGGGAATGAGTGTTTCACAGCTGCTCGAGACGGCTTTCACGGGCTCTACGGCGCTGCTCATAGCGGAGGCCGCCCGAGCACTCGAGCGCATGGTCCTAGGCCGTAGCGACACATTGCTTGGCCTCTCGGTGGACGCGAACCTGATGCAGGTCGGCGCTGGTGTCGCTTGGCTGGGTCCCCTCGTTCGCTATGGGATGATCGATTGGATCGCTATGAGCGGGGCAAACGTCTATTGTGACGCTCTCCATGCCCTCGGTGTCCCCATGGAGCCTATGGGCAGCAGACAACTCGTGGACCTAGGCGGTGGCGTCGGCGCGCCGCGGGAGCACCTGCGAGAGGCAGATCGGAAGCTGTCGGAGATTCTCTCCGGGCCGGACTTCCAGAAGCCCATGAGTTCGGCACTGATGAACTACAACCTGGGCATGGCCCTGCGGCGCGAGGAGAAGCGCATAGGGATCGAGTACCCTTCCCTGCTCTCTACTGCAGCAGAATATGGCGTTCCCGTCTACAATCCTTCGATCTCGGATAACCCGCTGGGGTCTCTGATCGCCCAGTTGGCACTCGTGGGCAACCGCTTGTCGCTCGACTCGACTTCCGACGTGAATGAAGTAGCTGCGATCATGAACTGGTGCACGCGGGAGAACCTCAGCAGCGGAGTCTGGTGCATGGGTCGTGGTGCAGCCGCCAGCTTCGTTCTGGAGGCACCACGGCACCTGCGTGAGCTGATGCTGGGACAGAAGCGAATGCGGCATCGGGTCACGATCAGGATGGCTGGAAGGGCCCATGGGCTGCCGAGTGCACCAGCGGGTGAGCCGGAAGACAGCGAAGAGGGGGGGCTCGATCTAGGCATCTCAACCGATCTCACCGTGGCGGTTCCAATCGTATCTGCCTACCTGCTGGACCGAGTGGCACCGAGAAAGCCGCGGCGGCTGCTCTCGAGAATCGACGAGGTGCTAGACAACCTCAGGCAGGACCACAGCCAGGCAGCCCTCCGATCCGGTGGGCTGCCCTGAGATGCTGAAGACCGGGGTCCGTGGAGCCGAAGGTCTTGGGCATCTGCGGCCGAGTATGGGGATTCTCTCGAGGATCTACGATCCAGACCCTGGCGAAGGAAGCAGCAATGAGTGGACTGAGGCTCGAATCTCTCAGATCCCACCTTTTCGGACCGGTAGATCTCGAGGTAGCACCAGGGGAGTGCGTGGTCATCTCTGGACCCTCGGGGGCTGGGAAGACTGTGTTTCTGCGCGCCATAGCGGACCTAGATCCCCATGAGGGTGCGGCGTATCTCGACGGCCAGGAGTGCTCGCAGATGCCGGCACCCCTTTGGAGGCGCCTTGTCGGGTTGCTGCCGGCTGAACCCCTCTGGTGGGAGGACACCGTGGGAAGCCACATGCCAGACTGCAACCCCGCGGTCCTAGAGGCCCTGGGGTTGCCGCGGGGCTGTCTGGAGTGGGAAGTCTCGAGACTCTCCAGCGGAGAACGGCAGCGCCTGGGGCTGGCCCGCCTGCTCTCGCGGCAGCCACAGGCGCTGCTTCTGGATGAACCGACGGGCAGTCTGGATCCGGAGAACACAGCCAGGCTGGAAGGCCTCGTCCTCGGGGAAGCGAAGCGGCTAGGCCGGCCTGTGATCTGGATTTCGCACGACCCGCGGCAGGTTGAGCGGATCGCCGATAGGGCGTTCGTGATGGAGTCGGGAAGACTCAGAGAAGCCCGGGCCTAGCAAGCACGTGAGACGCACCGCGGTGAGAATCGGGTCACGGGGAAGGGGCACGGGCTGTGGTGTGCTATTGCCACCGCGCACGCTGCAAAGGAGGCTGCGGTAGCATGGGTGTGATTTCGCTTTCGGCGCTGGACCTCTCGATAGCCGGCATCCTCCTTATTCTCCTCGCCATTACGGCCGCCCTCATGCAACTGCTCCCCCTCTGGAGGCTCATCCTGAGCGGTATCCGGATGACGCTTCAACTGCTCTTCGTTGGGATGGTGCTCAAGGCGTTGTTCGCAAAGGCCTCCTTGGGGTGGGTGGCCTTGATGGCTTCGGTAATGCTCCTTGCTGCAGCCAGGGAAGCCATGATGCGTCAGAAAAGGCGATTTGTGGGAGCCTGGGGACTCGGCATAGGCGCCACCTCTATGTTCATCTCCTCGTTCGCCGTGACCATCATTGCACTTACGGCGATCGTGGGGCCTACCCCCTGGTACAAGCCGCAGTACGCCATCCCGCTGCTGGGAATGCTCCTGGGCAACACGATGAATGGCATCGCGCTCTCTTTGGACCGCCTGACTCAGACGGCATGGCAACAAAGGGCCGTCATCGAGCAAAGGCTCATGCTCGGTGCAACGCGCATGGAGGCAATTGCGGAGATACGGCGCGAAAGCATGCGCTCGGGGCTCACACCGATTGTGAACGCGATGGCTGCAGCTGGTATCGTGAGCCTGCCAGGGATGATGACCGGACAGATCCTGGCTGGGAGCCCTCCCTTTGAGGCAGTCAAGTACCAGATCCTGATCATGTTCCTGATAGCTACGGGTGCTGGCTTCGGCACTATCGCTGCGATCACGCTGGGTTCTCGCCGGCTCTTCGACGCCCGCCACAGGCTCAGGCTCGACCGCTTAGCCCGCCCCAAGCGCTGAGGCCCCACAGAAGGCTCGTCGGTATCCCCCACCTCCAGCCCCCTCGTGCCCGTCCCCGGAGTGCGCCAAGCAACCGCTTGACAGGCACTTGCACCACCACCGCTGAGCACGCATGGGCCGGCCCAGACTGCAACACGGCGCCCCAGGGATGCGGGCCTTTTGGGGCCTAGATTTTTTTAATTTGTCCCTTGATTTTTCTTAGTAACCGTGCGACATTGTTTACGTAGTTGGAGGACATCATGGATATTTCGAATGCAAAGTGTCCTGAGTGCGGCCGGAGGATGGTGCTCGATCGAGCGACCTGCCCTGACTGCGGTATCTCAATCCAGGCGGTCTTCGAGCCGTCACCGCTTGCCAGGCTGGCACCGGAGGATCAGGTGTTCGTCATCGAGTTCCTGAGGCATCACGGCTCGATCAAGAAGATGGAGCAGATCTTCGGGATCAGCTATCCGACCGTCAAGAACCGCCTCAACGCCATCATCGAGGCCATCGGCGGCCAGTTCGAAGCCCCAAGGACACCGTCCGAGGTCCTGCGGCTTCTGGCCGAGGGCAAGATTGGCTTCGAGGAGGCGTTGAAGGAACTCGACCGGTAGTCCTATCCCCACAGGGCTCGCGGCGAGCGCCCTCCTCGGGAGCGTGGCCCTGGGGGATCGAGTCAAGCCGGCGCAAGAGTCTCTAAGGAGGAGAACGATGCACTGGGAACATGGAGGAACAGAGATCATGCTGCCAGCACTGGTCGTCTTCAAGATGAGCCGGCGTCGGTGGCTGCCGCCGGTTGTGCTTCCCACCTTCATCCTCTGGCCCTTACTCTACCCCCTCAAATGGATCGCCCAGGCGCGCGTACGGAGCAGAGGGAACAGCCTCGCCGGCACCACTGTTGCCCGACTCCCACAGCGGCCCGATAGCACGCCCCCAGCCGCTGCAGCTGCGGCGGCCATCGAGAAGGGCAAGGCGGCCGATCCAAGATGGCTCAAGATCGGTTCTGCACTCGAGCTGCTCGAACACGCCAGCGGCTTCAAGATGGATATCCGCTCCGGCCAGGGTGATCGCATCTTTCTGTGGGTGATCTGATCCTCCCACCCGAGCATGGCCCAGCGCCAGAGGGACGATGAAAGGAGGTATTCTTCATGGAAACGACGAATGAAAGGCTCCAGGTGCTGCAGATGCTGCGGGATGGCAAGATCACGCCTGAGCAGGCCGACCAGCTACTCGAGCGACTTGCGGCACGAAGCCAAAAGAGAGCGAAGGATACAGAGGAAGGCCCGGAGCCGCGAGGCACCACAGAAGAGCGCAAGAAGTACAAGTATCTTCGCATCGACGTCGAGAGCGAGAGCGGTGACACCGTACACATCCGCGTTCCGCTGGGCCTTATCCGAGCGGGGCTCAAGTTCTCGCACATGATGCCCAAGGACATAGGAACACGGCTCAGCAAGGAAGGGATCGATCTTTCCAAGCTGGCAGAGATGAATGCGGAGGAACTTGTCGAACACCTTGGGGACCTGGGCATCGACATAAAGTCCCCGGAGGGTGAGACGGTGAAGATATTCTGCGAGTAGGGCTCACAACCTCTCTGCGCAGCAAGTCCGTGCGGGCTGCGGCGCGCGAGAACAACCGTCAGAGATTCGCCCCAAATGAAATCGAGGCCTTGGGGATCGCATAGCCACTGGAGGCTTCCACAAGGTCCCTACCAGAGGGATGGAACACCTGGTAGCGCAGAGACAGAGATACGGGCCTTATCGAAGCATGGGGCAACTGTAGGCGCATCTGCCTCGGTGAGCGGAGCATGCCAGCGAGTACAACAAGCAGTGCCTCGGCCGCCTCGGTGGCAGAGAGCCTCACCGGCTCGAAGCGGAGTCCACGCCCGCGGGCTCCTTCAACTGGCTCCGACAGCTCCAGGCACGTCAACTGCCTCGAGATCCGAAGCATGGAGGCGGGGTGGACCTTGAATCCAGGCACGAAGACATGCAGTGGCAACCCCGAGGCTGCTGAGGCCCGGGCATAGGCCCCGGCGTGCTCCATGAGGTCGCCTTGATCCGAGAGGGGCAGCCCCTCTGCTTGAAACCCGATCTTCCAGAACGGCAGCGCCACCGCTGCGCCATTGGCGCTCCCCCCTAACTCGTAGTCGATCGCAACGGGCTCGCCCGCACCGAACCACCAGAGACGCCCACAGTTGCTGCAACCGAGCCCCAGGGCGCCAGGGGAAGCATCGAGGTCCGCGTTGCACTCCGGGCACCGAAGTGGGAGGAATCGGATGCCGGTCAGGCTGACTGCGCCCTCATTCTCGCCCCGGGCCAGGGCCACTTCTTTGCCCCCAAGATCCCCAATGGGCGCATATATCAGGCAGATCGTCTCGCCCACGAACCTCTCTGCCAAGGGC
>CAYMBA010000144.1:0-7042 GCA_964388535.1 uncultured bacterium
CGCTCACCATCGCCTCGGTCGTCAGCAGGAGACCAGCGATGGAGGCGGCGTTCTGCAGCGCTGTCCTAGTCACCTTCTTCGGGTCGATGATACCAGCCTGCAGCATGTCCACATACTCCTCAGTCTCCACATTGTAGCCGAAGGTCTTCTTCTGATTCTTCATGATCTCTTGCACTACCAGGCTGCCCTCGACCCCAGCATTATCGGCCAGCGTGCGGACCGGCTCCTCGAGAGCCCGCTTGACGATGTTGACACCCACAGCCATGTCACCGTCGGCCTGGAGCTTCTCAAGAGCAGGAACGCATCTGAGCAGGGCCACACCACCGCCCGGGATGATACCCTCTTCCACGGCCGCGCGTGTCGCATGCAGGGCATCTTCGACGCGGGCCTTCTTCTCCTTCATCTCGACCTCGGTGGCCGCACCCACGTTGATAACGGCAACGCCGCCAGACAGCTTCGCCCGGCGCTCCTGCAGCTTCTCGCGGTCGTAGTCAGAAGTCGTCTCCTCAATCTGCCTCGAGATCAGCTCTATCCTGGCCTTGATGTCCGAGGCCTTACCCTTACCCTCGATGATTGTAGTCGTATCCTTGTCAATCTTGACCGTCTTGGCGCGGCCGAGCTCGGCGAGGGTCACATTCTCGAGCTTGCGGCCCTTCTCCTCCGAGATGACCTGACCGCCGGTAAGGACGGCGATGTCCTCGAGCATGGCCTTGCGCCTGTCGCCGAAGCCCGGTGCCTTGACTGCGCAGCACTGGAGCGTACCGCGGAGCCGGTTGACCACGAGGGTGGCAAGGGCATCGCCTTCGACGTCCTCGGCGATGATCAGGATCGGCTTGCCGGCCTGGCTCACCTGCTCGAGGATCTTCAGAATGTCCTTCAGGCCCGAGATCTTCTTGTCGTGCAGCAGGATATAGGGATCCTCGAGCACGACCTCCATGGTGTCCTTGTCCGTGATGAAGTACGGCGAGAGGTAGCCGTTATCGAACTGCATACCCTCGACCACATCGAGGGTCGTCTCCATCGACTTGGCCTCCTCGACCGTGATCGTGCCCTCCTTGCCGACCTTCTCCATCGCCTCGGCTATGATCTTGCCGATCTCCTCATCGCCGTTCGCGGAGATGGTCGCCACCTGGCGGATCTGCTCGGTGTCGTTGACCTTCTTCGAGAGCCTCTCGAGTTCCTTGACGACCGCTTCCACGGCCTTGTCGATACCGCGCTTCAGGTGCATGGGGTTTGCACCGGCGGTCACGTTCCGGAGGCCCTCCCGGAAGATGGCCTCGGCAAGGATCGTCGCCGTTGTCGTTCCATCACCGGCCACGTCCGAGGTCTTCGAGGCAACCTCCCTGACCATCTGAGCGCCCATGTTCAGCCAGGGATCCTCCAGGGAGATCTCCTTGGCCACCGTCACGCCGTCCTTGGTGATCGTCGGTGCACCCCACTTCTTCTCGAGAACCACGTTGCGACCCTTGGGCCCTAGGGTCACCTTCACCGCCTTGCTCAGGGTTTCCACACCCTCGAGGATGGCCCTCCGAGCCTCCTCCTGGAAGATCAGCTGCTTAGCCGCCATTTCTTCTACCTCCCTCGTCTTCCTCCGATCCCGCAGGCTACTGGGTCAATACCCGGACCTTGCGGGGATCGCCATCCCGATCCGATCAGCCGCCGCTGTGTGCCACGACGGCCAGAGCCAAGCCTACTTCTCGATGATCCCAAGGACATCGTCCTCACGCAGGATTACGTATTCCACGCCATCGATCTTCACATCTGTGCCCGCATACTTGCTCATGAGGATCCTGTCACCGACCTTGACTTCCAGTTTCTGGACGGTGCCGTCCTCGAGCTTGCGCCCCGGCCCCGCCGCGACCACCTCACCCTCCATGGGCTTCTCCTTGGCGGTATCAGGGATAATGATGCCGCCGCTGGTCCGCTGCTCTTTCTCCTCCTCGAGCCTTCTGACAAGCAAGCGATCTCCAAGAGGACGGATCTTGGTCTTCATCTCCAATCCCCCTCCCTAGTTAGCTCTTCCTCATCCGAACACAGCCCTTTCCAGGCTGGCTCAGCTCCAGCATGTCGCTCCACTTCGGCCGGAAGCGAACTCCCGGCCTTCCGAGCATACCAGAACACACCCCAGCTACAACAAGTTCCATTCACATCTCATGCCAAGCTGGCATCCAAATCGTATCCCCTTGATATTTCATGCGCTACTAGTCCGAGGAATCATCAAGGTACGGAAGACCATGGCATTGAATGCCACATTGGCCGGTAGTGGATCCCATCTTGAAACGCTTCCGTGTTCCAATCTGAAACAAAAACGGCTACTAGGGGCTTGTCCTTGTGCTCCGAACCGATTCTACTGACACTCTACGCTGTCAGTATGACACTATTGCTATCTCACTGCTGCGCGCTAGGACAATCAAGCCAGCCAAGTAGGCACTTGGGAAGCCACCTCGCGGAAAGGGTCAATGGCCGAGCCTTCCGTATTCCCTGAGACGCCGGTACAGGGTTCTAAGCCCGATCCCTAGGGCCTCGGCCGCCTTCTGTCGGTTGCCCCCAAACCGCTGAAGCGTAGCTTCGATAAGCATTCGCTCGGCTTCGCGGAGCGGAACGCCGACCGGAATCTTCAGCACTCCCCCCTCCGCCCTTTGCTCCCTTATCTCACCCGGCAAGTGCTCGGGCGCAATGACACCGCTGGTGGCAGAGTCCAGGAGCGCACCCACGACAGATTTCAACTCCCTCACGTTGCCCGGCCAATCGTAACGCACCAGCAGGTCCATAGCCTCCTTGGACACACGCACCTTGAGCCCACGCTTTCGGGCTTCTTCGTCCAAGAAATGGCGGACGAGCTGGGGGATGTCCCTTCGTCTGTGGCGCAAGGGCGGAACTTCTATCCTGTTCTCGCTCAGAATCCCGTAGAGTCCAGCGTGGAAGCGCCCTTCATCTACGAGCCCTTCAAGGCTCGATTCACTCGAGGCTATGAGCCTGACATCTATCTCCACAGGCGGTCGGTCCAGCCTAGTCCTGATCTGCCCCGTGCGCATCGCATCAGCGATCCTCGCCTGCAGGGGCTGCGGCATGGCACCCACCTCATCCAAGTACAGGGTGCCTCCACCAGCTTCCTCCAACCGACCCTTTCTCCTTCGTGGCCCGGGGCGGCCAAAGATCTCTCGCTCGAGCAGGCGCCTCGAGAGGGCCCTGCAGTCCACTTTCACAAAGGGCCCCGCCCTCCTGGGACTGTTTTGGTGAATGCTGCGGGCGATGAAGTCCTTGCCCGACCCCGGCTCCCCCAGGATCAGCACCGGCGCATCGGTTGGCGCAAGCTCCTCGATCAGGGATATCAGTCTCGCAATACTTGCGCTGCTGCCAAGCAGGTTGGGGATTCCGTACTTCCTGTCGAGGCGCTTGTTGAGTCTGGCAATCTCGAGAACTAGCCGCTGGCGCTCCAGTATCCGCTCCACTGCCGCAATGACCTTAGGAACATTGAGCGGAAGGCTCTGGAAATCCACCACGCCCCGCGCCAATGCCTCCGTTGCCTCAGATTCTTCCCCGGGGTCGATTATCAGCACAGCTCCAATCTCCGGATTCCTCTGGCGTGCAAGATGGAGCAGGCCGAGGCCGCTGTGTCCGCCGAGTCGCAAGCGCACTATGAGGGCATCGACCTGGGTGCGGTCCAGTATCCGCTCGGCCTCCTTACGGGAGTGCACGGAGATGGTGCGCATCGACCGTTCCTCGAGCGCCCTACAGAGGTCCTCGAAGTCCGGCCCCTCCTCAACGGCCACCAGCACCACTGGAGGCGAAGCCCAATCGGCGGCAGGCGACTCAACCATCAGTCCCCCAGCATCTTGCAAAGTGAAACGACTTTGCCGTCTGAACGCCTGCAAAAAGCCATGCGCATTGCCAACAAGAAACCTCCTCCCAGCCTGATAGGCCATGCTAGGGATGCAGATGCGGATGCGTCAAGCAGAGGCGGAACGCCCATTGCAGAGACGCCAGCCGCCGAGGCTCCGGGGCCCGGTGAGCGGGAAAAGCCGAGGACCCAAGCGAAGGAGCCTGTGCGATGCAGCAGCGAACAACCTCCAGTGGACTGCGATTTCTCGAGAACCTCGCATACCTTGTGCCCCGCTATGAAACCTATAGGCAGAGGAACACGCGAATGGAGGAGGACCTGCGACTGCGATCGACTATCTGTGAGGCCCTCGACGAAGTGGAATCGGCCCTGACCGACCTGCTAGAGGCACGCAGAAATAGGACTGGGTCCTTCGATTCGCCGTGCCTCTCTAGAAGTCTGGATCGGCTGCGCCGGATCAGGAACGCAGTGCGCTCAGCCCCCTTCCCCTCAGAGGCGTTCTTCGAGGTCGATGTGCTCCAGGAGCGGACGATCGAAACCCTCCTTGAGGCGGATCTTCTGATCCTTGATGACCTTCGGAACGCAAAAGAGGGGGCACTCGAGGTCTCAGCAGCGTGGTCGGCTTCATCGCTGGTGGGATCGCTGGAGGCGGTGGAATCTGCACTGGCGAGATTGGAAGCCCACGTGATGATGCGCGAGAAAACGATTGCAGGAGCGGCTTAAGCCGCCGCTATGAAACCGAGTGCGCCTGCCTGCGCCCCAACACCCTGCGGACTGCCTCGGCCAGCTCCTCGACCCCGTGGGAGCGGACGGCGTACGCGTCGGCAACCCACGAGGAGAAATCCATCTCAACGTGGTAAGGGTAGGACGTGTTGAACACGAGCAGCACCGAGGGATCCGCCCTTAGGATCTCGAGTGCGAGTTTCATCCCCGCACCACCCTTGGCGTCCGGATCCAGTACCACGACGTGCGGGTGCTCCTGGCGGAAGTGCTTCAGCCCCACCGCGGGGTCAGTGGTGGAAACGACCCTGTAGCCTTCGCCCTCGAGACAGTCGCTGTAACGCTTGCACAAGGCAGGCTGCTCTTCTACGACCAGGACAACGGGGGTCATCCCTGACTCACCCCTTTCCCCAACCACGGCCAGAAGGGGATTATGCGTTTGCCTGGACGTATTCAGCCCCCTTTCTGACGGCCCTCTCGTTGAGCGGTATGAGTTTCTTCTTCTTGATGAAACCGTCCAGGTGACTGCACACCTGCTCAACCGTGAAGAGTTTAGTTCTTTGCACGATGGCGCCAAACATGACCATGTTGGCCGCCTTGGTATTGCCTAGCTCATCGGCCAGCTTGGTCGCCGGTACCGCCACAACTTGAATATCACTCCGCTTCGGCGGCTCGTCAACGAGGGAACTATCAAAGAACACCACTCCACCCGGTTTCACGTCCGGCTCGAACTTGACCAAAGAGGGCTTGTTGAAGGCAACAAGGATATCCGACTCGTCAACTATCGGTGACCCTATGAGGTCAGTCGAAACACGCACGCTGCAGTTGGCCGTGCCTCCTCGCATCTCAGGCCCGTAGGAAGGCAGCCAAGAGACGTGGAGCCCCAGCTTCATTCCTGTGGTGGCAAGCCCCAGCCCTAGGAGCAGCACCCCCTGGCCCCCGAAACCTGCCACCTTTATCCTCGGATTCCGCCACTCCTCGGGTACGTTGTCCATCGCGGCGGCCTCGGCGGCTTCCTCACCGCTTCCAGGTACAGGCACATCCAGGAGGGAATGCAGGTTTTCGGTTATCACCTTCCGCGGCTCGAGCGGCCGCGCTTCGATCTGCTCGCCCTTGTCCCTGTAACACCCGAGAGGGAAAACCGGGATCATGGCCTCCTTGATCCAGCGCCTCGCCTCAACGGGAGAGAGGCCCCAGCCCGTGGGGCATGGTGAGAGAATCTCGACCAAGGAGAAGCCCTTGCCCTCGACCTGATACTTCAGGGCCTTCCTGATGGCGCGCCTTGTCTTGGCGGCGTGCTTGGCATCCAGCAACGCTGTGCGCTCCACGTAGACCGGCGCCTCCAGCGCACTTATGAGTTCTGCTATCCGCACCGGATATCCTTCGTTCTCGGGGCTGCGCCCGTAGGGCGTCGTCGTCGTCCGCTGGCCCTCGAGTGTCGTAGGCGCCATCTGCCCGCCGGTCATTCCATAGATGGCGTTGTTGACGAAGATCACCGTCATGTTCTCACCGCGGTTGGCGGCATGGATGATCTCCGCGGTTCCAATAGCAGCCAGGTCACCGTCTCCCTGGTAGGAAATCACGATGCTGTCAGGGTGGGTTCTCTTTATGCCCGTCCCGACTGCAGGGGCACGCCCGTGGGCGCTCTGCACGTTGCCCGTGTCGAAGTAGTAGTACGCAAAGACGCTGCAGCCTACAGGACTTATGAGGATGGTACGGTCCTTGATCCCCAGGTCGTCTATCGCCTCGGCGATCATCTTGTGGATAACGCCGTGGCCGCAGCCGGGGCAGTAGTGCATGACATCTTTGTCGGCGCCCGGCTTCCTCTCGTAGATTTCATAGAATGCCTTTGGCTTCGCGAACTTGACCTTCATCCATCTGACTCCTTCCACATGGGAGCCCAGGGCTCATCCGGCCAGCCTCGAGATCTGCTCCCGCAGCTCGGCCTCACTGGGTATGTTGCCACCCATTCGACCGTAGAAGTGCACCGGTTTGCGACCCTTGACGGCCAGCTCCACGTCTTTGACCATCTGGCCGTTCGACATCTCAGAAACCAGGAACGATCTCACCCGATCGCTCTCGGCTAGTTCCGCAATGCGCTTACTAGGGAAAGGCCACAGCGTGATCGGCCGCAACAATCCTGCCTTGATGCCCTCTCTACGCAGCCACTCTATCGCCGAGCGCAGTACGCGTGAGACAATGCCGAAACCGATCGCGACTACCTCGGCGTCCTCAATCTCGTACTCCTCGTAGCGGACTTCCTCGGCCTCTATCTTTGCGTACTTGTCCTGGAGGTGGCGGTTGTGTTCTTCCAACTCGTCATGGGAAAGAAAGATCGAGGAGATGAGATTGCGCCTCACCTTCTCGCCCACCCCTACGGCCCAGTCCTTCTCCGGCGGCTCGATCACCGTATCCGGGAACTCGACAGGCTCCATCATCTGGCCGATCGCCCCGTCAGTCAGTATGAACACAGGATTGCGG
>CAYMBA010000145.1:0-6928 GCA_964388535.1 uncultured bacterium
GGGCGGCGGCCGCGCGGATTGCAACGTCGTAGTGAGTGCCGCTTGGTGTGCAGATGGTAGCTACCTGTACGCCAGGTGCTGATAGTGCTTCCCCCAGACTGCTGGCTATGAGAGCTCCGCCGGCCTGGGCAGCGGCCTTCTCGGCGCGGGAGCGATCGACGTCGAAGACGCTGACTATGCTTGTGTCTTCGAGGCTATTGAGAACATGGATGTGCTTCCTGCTGATCTTCCCACATCCAATGAGGGCGAATCCTATGGACTCGGCCATTCTCTTTCCCCCGGCGTTGTGTGGTTGGATGAAAACAAACGAGTATAGGTTCCGCGGGCGCTTTCAACAAGCCAAACTGGGAAGCCTGAGGTATCACGGCTCCTCGCTACCGTCCCGTACCCCCTCCAGCAGGTCCGCCAGGTGGCGGGCCAGGTGGCGGCGCGAGTAGCGCTGAACTGCCGCCCGTCTTGGAGTGATAGGAGGCCAATTCCCCTTTGCATATTCGTGCCAAAGCCACTCGATCCGGGCGGCCAGGGACTGGATCTCGGTGTGCTCGTACGTCCATCCCGTCGCTGTTTCCTCGATGACCGCAGCGGCATCGCCGTCTGCGGGAGCTAGGGCCAGGATCGGGACACCCGAAGCGACGTACTCGAAGACCTTTCCTGTTACCATGCTCTTTGCCACAGGGTCATCAGAGACAATGAGCAGCAGTGCCGCGCTCTGGCGCATCAAGCGAATGGCTTTGGCGTGAGGGAGGTAGCCAAGCAGCTCGAGCGCCTGAGAGAAAGGGGAGCCCCTCAGTTCGCCTTCTATGGCCGGGTCGAGGCGCCCTGCGAAGCAAAGCCTAAGAGAATTGGCGAAGGTAGGGCCCAGCTTCTGGGATACCAGGTCTAGGGCCTGAAGCAAGGGCCTCGGGGACCGGCTACGCGGCATCGTGCCAGTGTAGGTTATCCTGAAGTGGTCCGGACGCTTGATTGGCACATCCTCAAAGTCTGCTTCATCGAACCCGTTTGGGATCACGGCTACGCGTTCGGGATCCAGATCGGGGTAACGCTCCAGAAACAGCTGCTTCATCCAGTTTCCCACGACCACTGTGGCGGTGGCGTCTTCTAGGCATGCCCGCTCAAGCCTCTGCTCCAGTGCTGCCAGAGGTCCTGGGCGCTTTGGGTAGAACGGTGCCTGCGTCCAGGGATCACGGTAGTCCGCCACCCACGGTAGTCCGCTCCAGCGGGCCAGGCGTCTGGCTATCAGATGCGTGGTGAAAGGGGGGCCGGAGGAGAAGATCGCATGGAAGGTTTCGTTCGAGAGGATATGCTTCCCGGCTCGCCATGCAAAAGGTTGCCAAGCCATTCTCCCGTCCGGTATGAACAGACTTGCCCTGAGGAACCGCAGAACCTTGCCAGCAGTTCCTTCTCGGGTCGTGTCCCGCGTCACGACGTCCAGGGCTTCCTTCCTGAGATGCAGAAGCCTCGAGTAGATTCCATAGAACTCTGGACACCTCGTCCTGATGACCCGTACCCCCGCGGGTACCTGGTCTGAGAGCGTTTCATCGCGCACAGGGAAGGCGGCATCCTTCCTGACTGTGAGGACGGTAGGTTGCCAGCCGAACGCAGGGAGGTAGCGGACAAACTTCAGACCACGCTGCACGCCCGGGCCGCCGGATGGTGGGAAGTAGTAGAGGATCATGAGGACATTTCGCAGATCGTTTTCCATCCGTGCCACCCGGCGACTGCGGCCGCTTGACATCGGCCTGGCCAGTTGGTCTGATGCATGGCTGTTCTGGAAGCGCCATCAGACGTTCTAGGCACCACTTGTCGCTGCGGGATCCTAGCCCGCGTGTAGGTGGGCTTCAATAGTGGCGCTGCCCCTGCTTCCGCCGGCCTGGTGAGCCCGGAGGGATGTGATGCATGCCAGATATACCCTGCCGCACTGGTTCACGGTAGCAGTGCTCCTCGCAGTTCCTCTCATCTTCTTCTGGCAGATGATTGTCGATGGGATGGAACCCCCAGCTCCCGATGTACAGGCGGTTCGTCCGCTGGGGGAGTGGGCAAAGGCGGAGCGGGAGCATTCGGGTCAGGTCCCGCTCTGGTGCCCAATGATCTTCTCCGGTATGCCTTCCTATGGCAGCTTCATTCACACACCGTCGAGTCCCTTCGATCTGCTGCGCCAGTTGCGGGTCCTTGTGGGTGTGAACCGCGGGGTCAGGTACTACCTCTCGATCGTCGTAGGCAGCCTGGCCCTCTATGTTCTTCTTCTGATGTGGGGAGCGGGGCGGCTGGGGAGTCTGGCCGGCACGCTTGTCTTTGCGATGACGCCATACCTTCTTGGCCTTGTGGCGGCAGGTCACAGTACGAAGATACACGCTCTCTTCCTTGCACCAGTGCTGTTCCTGGCCGTCGAGCTCATGCTGAGGTACAGGAGCATCCTTGCTGCCGCGGCGCTTGCTTTTGCTGCAGCGCTTGAGGTCTGGGCGAACCATCCTCAGATTAGCTACTACACGTTCCTTCTCGCTGGCCTCTATGCCATTGGCGTTCTTGTTTTCGAGACGCCTGAGAAGTGGCGCCGGAAAGGTGCGCTCTACGGTGTCTTGCTCCTCTTGGGTGCCGCCGTTTTGGCGGGTGCCCTCGTCATGGAGCCCTATGCCTCAGTGCTCGAGTACATGCCCCATTCCATCCGTGGTTCCTCGGGGCAGGGAGCTGGCTGGGAGTACGCGACATCATGGAGTTACCCCCCGAAGGAGGTTCTCTGTTTCCTGTTCCCCTCTTTCTATGGTCTTGCAGGGGCCACGTACTGGGGTGATCTGCCCTTCACGCAATCGACCCACTACTTCGGTATTACGGCGGCCGTACTGGCCATCGCTGGATTCCTCTCTTGGCGTAGCAGGCGTCGCTGGCTGTTTGTGGCACTTGCAGGCCTCGTTCTGCTCATCGGTTTCGGCAAGTACCTCCCCGTCGTGTACAAGCCCCTGTATGCAGCCTTGCCCTTCTTCAACCGGTTTCGAGTGCCCTCGATGATCTACTCGCTGCTGCCATTGCTGCTGGCACCACTCGTGGCGCATGGTGTGGCAGCGGTGGGCATGAGTGAGAGGGGTGGCAAGGGCTGGTTGCTCGGGGCAGCCGCAGTGGGGGTCGCGTTGCTCATATGGCTCTTTGCAGCACCCTCGGTGACGTCGGCGATTCAGTCGGGGGGCGGTTTCATGCGGCCAGCGGAGTCTGCTCATCTGTCAGCCGACCAAGTGAGGGCCCTCGTGCTCGAACGAGCATCCATGTTGCGCTCCAGCGTGTTGCAAGGGCTACTGCTTGCGGGCCTGGCTCTTTTGGCATATGGGCTTGGAAGGTCGGGGAAGATCCCGGCCCCTGCTGCGGCAGCTTCGCTTCTGGTGCTCCTGGTCGTGGATCTCTGGGTCACTGACCGAGCCTTCTACCAACCCGAGCCACGAAGCCGCACGGAGTCCATACTGGTCGAAGACGATATCGTTCGTTTCCTCAAGTCCCGTCCCAGGCCGTTCCGAGTCGCTCCACTCCATGCCTTCACGACGAACCGTTATGCGGCCTTTGGGATCGAGTCCGTCGGTGGCTACCAGCCGGCCAAGCTGCGCATCTACGACGATCTGCTGCGCAGCGGGCTCATCTACAGGCCGCAGGTCCTTGGGATGCTCAATGCTCGCTACCTGATCGGCGATCGCTCCCTGGGCCAGGCAGGCTTGAGGGAGCTCTATGCGGGGTCGGACGTGCTGACTGGCAGCGCGGCGGTTTTTGAGAATCCCGCCTGGATGCCGCGGGCCTGGTTCGTGGCGTCGGTCAAACAATGCTCGGACTGGGGCGAGATGAGGCAGCGCCTCGGAGATCCTGGTTTCGCGCCCGACTCGGTGGCGTACGTGTACCCGGACGACTGGGATGGGAGAATGGAGCACCTGAGTCGTGGCAAGGTGTCGGACCTAAGAGTGGACAGCCATGGTGTGGCAGGGCGGGCTTTGGTGCCCGGTCCGGAGTTGGGATTCCTCGTTCTGAGCGAGGTCCACTATGAGCCCCTGTGGGAGGCTTACATAGATGGTGAGCGGACTGAGATCATTCGCTGCAATCACGTCCTACGGGGCATCCTGATTCCGCCTGGGGAGCACACGTTCGCCGTGCTGGCCACATCGAAAACCCGGAGAATGGGCCAGCGAGTGAGCAGGGCGGCTGGGGCTTTGCTGGTGGCAGGGGTTGTTCTTGGCGTTTGGGGAAACACTAGGAAACGGCGGGCCTCAGAGGGGCAGCGGAGCGACATGGGCCGTGCCAGGAGTAAGGGGAGAAGGAGATGAAGATAGCCTTTCACGGAGCAGTCAGGGAGGTCACTGGCTCAAGGCACCTCCTCGAGGTCGGGGGCAGGAAGATCCTGCTTGAGTGTGGCCTCTTCCAGGGTAAGCGGGATGAAGCGGATGCCAAGTGTCGCAACTTTCCCTTCGACCCCAGGGAAATCGATGCGGTCATCCTTTCGCATGCCCATATCGACCATAGCGGCAATCTGCCAAGGCTTGTGAAGCAAGGCTATGACGGCCCTATCCACGCCACCTCTGCCACTGTTGGCCTACTGGAACCGATGCTCCGGGACAGCGCGCACATCCAGGAGCGAGATGTGGAGTTCGTCAACAAGCGGTTGGCAAGGCAGGGCAAGCCACCCAGGAAACCCCTCTACCGGCTAGGGGACGTAGAGAACACGCTCCCACACCTGCTGGGGCACGCGTACCACACCCCTTTCGAGGTGGTTCCAGGCGTCAGAGCCACCTTCTACGATGCCGGACACATCCTGGGTTCAGCGATTGTGGTTCTGGACCTGGAAGAAGAGGGGCGGTCGTGCCGCTTCTGCTTCACAGGTGATCTGGGCCGCCCAAACCTCCCTATCATCCGGGACCCCGAGGTGCCCGAGGGGGTCGACGTGCTCGTGATCGAGAGCACCTATGGCGACAGGCTGCACGAGGAATACGAGAGCATAGCTCCCCGCCTGGCGGAACTATTGAGCCGCGCTCATAAGGGCCGCGGCAAGGTGATCGTGCCTGCATTCGCTGTGGGGCGAACGCAAGAAGTTGTGAGGGTGATGAAAGAGATCTTCGAGTCTGGGCAGGTCCCCAGGATGCCCGTGTATGTGGATAGCCCCTTGGCTGTGGATGTGACGGAGGTCTTCCGGGAGCACGATGAGTGCTTTGACGAAGAGACTCTGCAGCTGCTCTTCCAGGAGCACACCGACCCGTTCGGCTTCAGGCTTATGCACTACATACGCGACGTCGAGGCTTCTAAGGCGCTGAACGAGCAGCCGGGCCCGATGGTCATTATCTCGCCCTCAGGCATGTGCGAGGCCGGTCGCGTTCTCCACCACCTCCGCAACAACATAGAGAAGCCGAGCACGATGATTCTCATTGTGGGCTTCCAGGCGCAGAACACTTTGGCGCGGAGGCTTGCTGAGCGGCGCTCTCCCGTACGTATTTTCGGAGAGGAGTTCGAGCTCAAGGCCGAGGTGCACGTCTTCGATGCCTTCAGCGCTCACGCTGACCGCGATGAGCTGCTGGGTTGGGTGCGGCGGCTGGACCGACCGCCGCGGCAATGCTTCGTCGTACACGGCGAGGAGGAGCAGTCACTCGCCTTCGCTGGTGCCCTGGAGGGCGAAGGCCTGGCCAACGTGGTAGTCCCTGAGCTGGGGCTGGAGTATCGACTCTGAGGCTCATCCACCGAGCAAAGCGACAGAGGCCCAGCGTTCTGCTCGCATCGGGTCGCGAGCACTCCGTCACTGGTTCGTATCGATGCGTGCTATCTCCTGTAGGAGCTTCTCGTAGGTCTCTTGGAGCGGCTCGGGTATCTGGTCGGCACCGTTCCAGTTCGAGCGCACGGGTTCGTTCGGGATTGGTACCACGTGGAAGTGCATGTGGTCCGGGACACCAGCTCCTGCTGCCCGGCCCAAATTGGCGCCTATTTCCACCGAGGCGCACGAGTAGACTCGGCGTAGGGCCTTTTCGCCGAGAGCGCAGAGCGAGAGCAGAGACGACATAGCTTCCCGTGACAGCTCCGAAGGGGTGGCCGCATGTTCGTAGGGTACCGCCATCAGGTGCCCAGGGGAGTACGGATAGATGTTCAGAACCAGGAAGGCGTGCTGCCGGCGCACAAGGATGTATTTCTCTGAGTCAGTTCGGCGCTTGTCGCGAAGGAGGTTGCAGAAGATACAGCTGCTTTGATGCCTCGCCGACAGGATGTACTCCATCCGCCATGGTGTGATGAGCAGTTCGAAGGGCTTCATCATGTTCACTCCCTTGGCTCTGCGCCATGGAACTGTGGGCCTGCTTTCCGGTGCGAGCAGGAACCCTTCTCCCGCATAGTATGTAGTAGATGCAAGACGCTCAACGGCTGGGAAACCCGGTTGCCAGTTGCATGTTGGTGTGATTCAGTCGCCGTGCCCAGGGTTTCACTTCGCGCGGGGAGTTTTGAGTTCGCCGAGAGGAACGATCCCGATGAAGTGGCATAGCATTGCCCAAGCGGCAAGGCAGTCACACGGCCCGCCCAGGGCGTGCATTGTATTGCTGCTTGCCCTGCTTGTGACTTCTGGTGCCGGCGAGTCGAAGCCCTGGAGGCTTCCGGCACGGGGCCCATTCGAGACCGACTCCCATGCGGCGCTGGTTTCCCTCAGGCCACACGATCCGACTTCACCGCTGGCGTCGCCGTGTCCCATTGAGCCTCGGTCCTATGGCGCACTCTGGAGGATTGTACCGGCTCGCTACGACGCCGAGGTGCTCCTGAAGTGGGCCGAGGCGCTCATGGCTGTAGGCGATACGCTCGACTTTGAACGTGCTGCCCAGGATGCTTTGGATGCGGCCGGCGACTCAGCCCATAGAGCCGAGGCCCTGGCTCTCGCTGCCCACCGGTGGTGTCTCGGGAAAGATTGGGAGCGGGCTGCATCTTTCTTCGACAGCGC
>CAYMBA010000146.1:0-4682 GCA_964388535.1 uncultured bacterium
GGTCTTGGGAGGTGGCGGGAGTAGATCATGTAGGATCGAATCCCACCATCCAGCGATCGAGATGCTGGGCGCGGGCCCCGAGGGTTCACTCTGGGTGCTCTCGGGCCGCGGTGCATGGAGGCCGCCTGAGGGCTCCTGTGCCGTATTCGACGTCTGGGATGGTGACGGGCACCTGAGCGGCCAGGTTGCCCTCAAAGCACCCTCCCCGGTGCAGCCTTCCTACGCCAGCGATTTCTACTGGGTCCGCGGCCCGTACTTCCTCGTCGCACACGGTGCCCGCTCGGACATGCTTGCTCGCCCGCGCGAGAGTCACAGCGAGGACCTCATCCTGACCTGCTATGGCCTCGATCGCTCGATGAGGCTCGCCGAACGGCGCTGAGTCTTGCACCCTGGCATTCGCCGGCGTACCCCAGGGGGCCATCGCCGCTCCCCTCGCTGCAATCCTGGATCCCATCCGGCTCGCAGCGGTGTTGAAGCCACCACGGAAGCGGTGTATGCTTCTTGAGTTTTCATATTCGCTGCATTTCTCCTTGGGAACTGCAGCCGCAGGTGGCTGTCGAGACAGGAGCCGGGTTCCATGTCCGACTGGAGAGAGCAACTCGAGGAAATGCTCGCCAACGAGGATGCCTCGGCATCGCGACTCGATGCCGAGGCTCGATCAGCAGCAAGGAACGCCCTTTCAGAGGCCTCCGCTTCGAACGAAACGGAGGCCTTTCTGCAGCTGATCGACTCGAAGTATCCCTTCAGGCAGGCTGCGGAGATTCTGCCGCTGAGGGCCTACTGCCGCGGGTGGGCGCTGCTGCAGCTGGGCCGCAACGAAGAGGGGATTGAGACGCTGACAGCGCTCGCCGACTCGCTGCGCCAGAAGGCGCGGTGGAAGGAAGTCGCCGAGCTGGCGAACGAGGTCCTTACACACGTGGCGAGCCAGGACATGGCGAGGCTCCTGGCGCGGGCGGCCGAGCACCTGGGTGTGGACCAGGTGCCTGCAGGAAGCCTGGCCAATGCGCACAGGCTCTTCCCTGCGGATCCGGCCATCTGCTGGCTCGAGGCCGAGCGTCTCGAGGCAGCAGGAGAAGGTGAGAGGGCGCTTGCGCTCTTCACCGGCTGCCTCACCGACCTCATCCACGCGCAGCAGTTCGAGAAGGTGGAAGAGGTGCTGCTGCGCCTTGAGGATGCAGAGGATCCGGAGAACATCGCCACGGCACTCGAGACTTGCGTCAAACTGGCGATGGCGAAGCAGTGGAAGCTGGCAGAGACGTACCTGGAGCCCCTGCTGCCGAAGGTGAAGAAGGCGGGGCTGGCCAGGCATGCGTGGGATCTCCTGCTCAAGGTGCTCCCCAAGGCACCGGCGGAGTCGAAGATACGGGAGTTCCTCGTGGCGATAGCCCCCGAGGCGCTGCCCGATGTGGACGGCGTGGGTGATCTGCTCGGTCGAAGCGGCCTGCTCGATCCGAAGGTCAAGACGGAGAAGGCGATCCACAAGCTGAACCAGCTGCTCGAGTTCGCACCAGGCTACCGCGTGCTTCACCAGAGCTGGGGCGCAGGGCGCATCCGGGCCAACGAGGGCGACTTCCTGATCATCGACTTCGCCGAGAAGCCGGGGCACAAGATGTCGGTCAGCCTGGCGCGGAATGCTCTGAAGGTAATCCCTGCCGATGACCTGCGCGTGCTGTGGCTCGAGAAGCCCGAGGAAGTGAAAGAGATGGCGCGCTCGCGCCCGGCCGACCTGGCCTATCTGGCCATAAGGGAGCTGGGCGGAAAGGCGACGACACAGGAACTGAGGCGGCGGCTGACACCGGAGATCATCCCGACTTCCACATGGAGCACCTGGTGGAAGAACGCACGCGCAGAGATGGAGGACGACGATCGGTTCGACTTCTCTGAGAGCTTCCGCCAGTGCTACGCGATCCGCGAGAAGGGTGCACGCGCTACGGGTGATACGATCCTGCCGCGACTCGACCGCAGGCGGGGCATCCGCGCGAACCTCAACCTGCTCAAGCGCTTCCTCGATCAGCACCCCGAGCAGAGGGACGAGGCGATCAGGATGTACACGCCCGTGCTCCTTCGGTGGATGAAGGAAGAAAGAACCCACCCGGAGGCGGCCCTGGCGGTCTGTATGCTGCTGCGGCGATGGGACCGGCTGGATCCAAAGGAGCTCGTGCGCGTGCTGAGGCGAGCCCTGCCGGCCGGTGTCGAGGCAAACGCGTTCTCCGACGAGTCGGACCAGCACTTCATCGTGACCCACGCGATGCAGGTTCCGGGTCTCGAGCAGGAAGCGGTCATATTCGCTCTGGGCTCGCGCCTGCAGTCGATCCGGCGCCTCGGCGAGGAGGCCCTTGCCAGGGATCCGAAGCTGGCCGAGGAGACGATCGGCAAGCTGCTGCGCTTCCCCGAGGAGCGGCCGCAGGCGGCCTTCGCCGTGATCCTCGAGAGCATCACGGAGAAGGAGCGCCTGCCCTTCTACCCGAGCCCCTGGCGGGCGGCTGCAGCCCTGTGCCGGCTGGCCGAGCGCAGCGGGCGCGACAGCCTGCGCACCCAGGCGATGAGGCTGTTCAACCCGAAGAGCAGCCTGGCCGAGGTGCTGCGCAGCGAGCCGGAGCCGGATGAGGAAGTCCAGCTGTTGCTCGAAGACACCTTCAACCGCTGGAGGCAGTCGGAGCGCTATCTTTTCCCCATCCTAGAGTTCTTCGAGTCCGTCGGGCTGGCCGAGCTGGTCGAGCGCGCACGCACCGAGCGCACGGCGGCGACCAACCGGCTGCTGCGCTCGCGCGCCGGCGAGGAGGAGCACGCATACGGCGGGCTGTACCTCACCCGCGCAGGCTACAGGCGGCTCGAGCGCGAGCGCGATCACCTGGCCAAGGAGCTGCGCACGACGGTCGCCCAGACCATCCAGCGGGCCCGCGAGATGGGCGACCTGAGCGAGAACGCCGAGTACGACGCCGCCAAGGAGAAGCAGGCCAACTATACGAAGCGCATCGCATCGATAGGCGAGATGCTGAGCCGGGCGACGCTGATAGAGGACGTCGAGGTGCCGGAGGGCGAAGTGGGCCCAGGATGCCTAGTCGAGCTGCGCAAGACCGACGGCGCTGAGCCTTCCAGCCTCAAGCTCTGGCTTCTCGGCGAGGGCGATGAGATCTTCGGCCCCGAGGTCGTCTCTTGCACCGGCCCGCTGGGCCAGAGCCTGCTCGGGAAGAAGGTCGGCGATCGCGTCAAGATCCGCGACGGGGCGGTGGAATACGAGGCTGAGATCGTAGGCTGCGAGCGCAGGCTTCCGCCCGTCGAATCGACGGAGGCCCAATGAGCAGCTCCAGCCCCGTGCCCCGGCCGCCCGCAGGGGTCTTCTTCGACCTCGACGGCACGATCGCTGATACCTTCGGCGACATAGCCGCGGCCGTGCAGGCCTTCAGGGCCGATCTGGGCGCAGGCCCCCTCGCGGATCCCGAGATCCTCCGCCACATCGGCTGGGGCGCACCCAATCTGATCGCTCAATGTCACCCCTCGATAGACCACTTAAGACCCGACCGGCTCCCGCCCGACGGCGGCGAACTGCCGGTCGAGGAAGCCGAGGTGAAGCGGTGCCTCGCGCTGTTCCGCGAGGCCTACGACCGCGACCTGCTCGTGCACACCAGCGCGTACGAAGGCATCCCCGAGCTGTGCGAAGCACTGACCGAAGCGGGCGTGAAGATGGCCGTAGTTAGTAACAAGCCGGAAGGGTTCGTGAGGAAGGTGATCGTAGGGTTGGGGCTCGTGGACTTCTTCGCGATCGTCTTGGGGGGCGACTCGCTGCCCGAGAGGAAGCCCTCCGCGCTGCCGCTGCTGCATGCAGCAAGAGAAGTGGGCGTCGATCCCGCCCGATCGGTCATGGTGGGCGACAGCAGGCTCGATGTGGAGTGTGCCAGGGCATCCGGGGCCGCCGCCGTGGCCGTCGCCTGGGGGCTTCACCCCAGGGCCGAGCTCGAGCAGGCCCGGCCCGATGCCATAGTCGAAACCGTAGCCGAGCTGCAGGCCCTGCTTCTGCCGTGACCTCAGTCCGCCACCTACGCCCCGGTCTTTCGCTTCAGTGCCTCTATGATCTCGGAATCCTCGGGGAACCGGCCCGTGCGCTTCTTCGAGAAGAGAAGTTCGCCGTCGGCCTCGACCTCGAAGACACCCCCGTGGCTCGGTATGAGCTCGGCTTCGATGCCGAGAGCCTTCTTCAGTGCCTCCGCCAGACTGGCGGCGCGGGGATGGTAGTTTCATTCGGTGCAGTATTCGATGGTAAGCCTCATCCGTTTCACCTCCGTTGGTTGCGCCCAAGGCCTCCCTGACTCGAACCAGTCTCTCGCCGGCTAGAATACACGAACCACCCTGCCTGTGGCTTCCGCTCTGTCCTCGGCGCCGCCGCAGAAAGCCCGGGCCGAAAGCCTCACGAAGAGCACCCCGGGGCCTGCCTCCGCTGTCTCGAGCCCGAGGCGCGCCCGAGTGCTGCGGCCCTCCAGTGGCAGGTGCCTCTTCAGCAGGCAGCGGCCCTCGGGATCGAAGACCTCTACCGAAAGATCGACGTTCCCGCAATCCTCGATCCCGCTGGCCCTCAGTTCCAGCTCCAGCACCTTCCCCCGTACTCCTAGCCCGCGGACCGCAATCCTGCCGCCGCCAAGGCGAAGGCGCAGATCCGCATCCGGCGCCTCAGGAAACTCATCCCC
>CAYMBA010000146.1:4782-6890 GCA_964388535.1 uncultured bacterium
CGCCGCCAAGGCGAAGGCGCAGATCCGCATCCGGCGCCTCAGGAAACTCATCCCCACAGCCGGCCGCCGCCATCTCTATTGCATTGCCCAGCTGCTCGTGGGCCGCGAGTGTCGCCTCTTCGTCCCTCGACCACTCGAAGATGTCCTCCACCACGGCACCAACTATCTCGCGGGCCTGATCCCCGCAGCCGAGGGAGTCGAGCATCCTCGCCAGCAGGCAATCCTCCACGGCGTCGCGTATGGCTTTGAGCCGGAGCGAAGCCACGGGCCCCTCGAAGCCTGCATCCGGGCCCGGATAGTAGAGTGAACCCTCACCGTTGAAGACACTCCATCCGGGTTCCTCGTAGGTTGCAGGATCGGTCCACGGGTCATCCACCTCGTCCCAGTACGTGGTCTGCCAGTAGAGAAGTCCGTCGATCCCGAGCTTGTACATGATCAGCCCGACTATGCGGTACTCGAGCAACGGGAAGTCGAGCAGCCAGTACGGAGGCTCCTCTCCCCCCGGGCCCTCTTGTACAAGCGCCGGATAGAACCACATCTCATCGCCTGCATCCATCCGCTCCTGCCAGCTCTCGGCGTCATAGTCGCCGAATAGCGGGCACCAGAGATCCACGTAGCCGACCAGGCTGCCCCACGCAGGGTCCTCCGGCAAAGGCTGCTCCGTGCACATGAAGGCGACCTCACACCCGGGTTCATGAACGAGCTCCGCGAGCTGCCTCGTAAGTTCGTACTCGTGCCACTCCAGGCGCCAGCGACCGTCATCGGGCAAATCGCCTTCGACATGGATGAAGCTCCGCAGGCTGTGCGTTCCATCGGGAACATCGGAGAGCATGGGCCCCGTGCTCAGGCCCTCCTAGGCATCCAGCCACTCGCGCACCTCCGCCATCGTGTCGAAGGCTTCGTCCCCGAAATCGAGTGTGACATCACCGCCCATCTGCTCGCTTCTCTCGATGACGAGTGTCGTGTCGGTCACCCATAGGCGCGCTTGAGGATCGTTGCAGAAGAGATCGAAGGCATCCTCCCGGCCAGGCTCGTCGATCAGGTAGGTATAGAGGAGGTCCTCCCAGCCGTTGGCGGCGAAGTACTCGCAGTAGGCATCTATGTAGTGAGTGGCAAGCGGGCGCTGGTCGGCCAGCAGGCGCGGAAACGGCCAGTCCATGTAGATGGGCAGGAGGGTCGATGGAACGTGGCGGTCGTCGTAGTAGATCTGTGCCCAGGCATGCGTCTCAGGGGTGCGATAGACATCACCGGTCTCTTCGTCCACCTCGGGAAGTGCCTTGTGGAAGAGCTCGGGCATGACGCAGTGCCTGTGTAAGTCCTCCTCGAAGCGGGAGTAGATCTCGACTTTCTCTTCCCAGGTCTTGTTGTCGAAGTCGAAGGCATCTCCGAAGGCATCACCGTCGGTGCCGAAGAAGCCCCGGACCGCATGCCACACGGGCAGCGAGAAATCCCACACACGAACTACGAAAGGAACCGAGGCTACGGTATCGCCGTCTGAGATGACAAACGCGGAACCTTCGTAGATGCCTGAGGGCTGTCCAGAAGGCACACGCAGCTCGATCAGATAGGGCTGGTTCTCGCCCGCCGGGATCGTATAGGGCCTTGCATCGAAGCGGGCGCCTGAGAGCTCCTCGCCCGTGTAAGGGTCGAGGAAGGGGATGAGGGCATCGGGGTACCAGCCTGGTGGGAGGGGTGCGCGGTAGCTTGAGGTCGTGATCTCTATGAAGTGCTCGCGGAAGAGTGTGAAAGCAGAAGACGGCAGGGTATCACCACCAGCGGAGACCAGATCCCCAACAGCGAGATCCACGCCGGGCAGATCAGCGCCCTGCGCCGAGACTATGATCTGCACGTACTCGCTCTCGTTGCGCGCCGCGCAGATCCGGGCTGTATCCAAGCAGCCTTCGACCGGGCCCGTACGAGGTGCGCGGCTCAAGGGCCCCAGCACGCACACTCCGGCGCTGCGGCTTCCAGCCACCCCGCGCGCGTCCGAAGCCACCTCAACAGCTGCACCCGCCGGCACAGCCGCCTGAAAGCCCGCAGCGAGAGCCGCAATCGCCAGCGCCGCTGTGCTCACAATGCTGCTGACATGGAAAGATCTAGGAGCCATT
>CAYMBA010000147.1:0-6873 GCA_964388535.1 uncultured bacterium
GTTCCGCAGACGCACTTGCCTTGGTGTTGGATGAGGGGCCAGACGTGCTCAATCACAACGTCGAGACGGTGGAACGCCTCTACCCGTGGATACGTCCGGGGGCAGAGCTGCGCCGCTCGTTGTCTCTGCTTGAATCCGCTGCCCGGGCCGGCGTGAGAGCCAAGTCCGGCTTCATGGTCGGATTGGGGGAATCGCGGCTGGAAGTAAGGCGGCTGCTGGAGTCTCTGCGGGCGAGCGGGTGCCAGCATGTGACGATTGGCCAATATCTCAGACCCGCAAGAGAGAACGTGCCGGTAGCGAGGTTCGTTCGCCCAGAGGAGTTTGCAGAGTATGAGGAATGGGCGCGGGGGCTTGGGTTCGAGTGGGTTGACTCGGGGCCCCTGGTGAGAAGTTCCTATCACGCTGGGGCGGCTCTGGCTGAGGCCCCGGAGCGAAGCACTGCAACTTACTTCCATTAGATTCTTCGCTGGCTTCCAGATCGGGCGATCCTTGAAGCACGCGCCGATATCCTGTATCCAGTCCATCTTTCGTTTCCGACGCGGTCGCCGCGGCCGCCGCGGTGTCCTTGGGGTGGCTACTTGCGCAAGGAGTGCTGAGATGGTGCTTCCAGTGAAGGGCCTCGCGCGGGCCCTCGGGTTCGGTCTTGCGGTCCTTTTCATTGCGGTGCTGGCTTCTCCGCCTGCCCTGGGGCAGGAGGTGCCGAGGGGCAATGACCCTGCTGCCGCTGCGGCTGGACAATCGATGGGCCGAGGGGATTCGTCGGCTGGGTCCGGGATTGCCGGGGAAGCCCACGCCGCGGGTGAGGCGGACGAGCATGCCGGCGGCGTCGCACAGCACGAGGAGGCGGAGGGAGACCATGGCGGCACTCACGGGCACGGCCACGGTGCCCACGAGGAGGTAGGACAACACCTCCCGCTTTGGACCGTCATTCCCTTCGCCGGCATCCTGCTCTCGATCGCCCTTGGCCCCCTGCTGGCGCCCAAGTTCTGGCACCACCATTTTCCCAAAGTCAGCGCCTTCTGGGCATTGGTCTTCGCCGTGCCCTTCGTTCTCGTGTTCAAGTCGGTGGCCGTCCATGAGATCCTGCACATCTACCTGGTGGACTACATTCCCTTCATCGTTCTGCTGTGGTCACTGTTCACTGCATCCGGCGGGATCCTGCTGCGGGGTACGCCCGCAGGGACACCCAAGGTCAACCTGCTTTTCCTTGTCATCGGCACGCTGCTGGCCTCCTGGATCGGCACGACAGGAGCCTCGATGCTTCTCATCCGCCCGATGATCCGTGCAAATGCGAAGCGGCGTGTGAAAATGCACATCGTGATATTCTTCATATTCCTGGTATCCAACATCGGCGGCTCGCTCACGCCGCTGGGTGATCCGCCTCTGTTCCTCGGATTCCTCCACAGCGTGCCCTTTTTCTGGACGTTCAACTTGCTGCCGCACATGGGTTTTGTGGCTGGCTCACTGCTTGTCATCTTCTTCATTGCGGACTGGATGCTCTACCGCAGGGAGCGCGATTCGATCGGGGCCGCTGCCCCGAAGGAACCATTGCGCCTCGAGGGCGCTCACAACTTCCTCTTCCTCCTCGGTATCCTGGGCGGCGTTCTGCTGAGCGGCATGTGGCGGCCGTGCGAGGTGAACATACTGGGCGTGGAGGTAGGGATACAGAACATGACGCGTGATGGAATCCTCGTGCTGATGGGCCTGCTCTCGCTCGCTACCACGAAGAAGAGGACCCGCGAAGACAACGAGTTCACCTGGTTTCCGATCAAGGAGGTTGCCTACCTCTTTGCCGGCATATTCATGACGATCATCCCCGCACTCGCAATCCTGCGCGCCGGTGAGAACGGTGCTCTTGCGTGGCTCCTGCGGAGCATCGAGAAGCCGGCTCACTACTTCTGGATCACGGGCGGGCTTTCGAGCTTCCTCGACAACGCGCCGACGTACCTCACCTTCTTCAACTCGGCGCTTGGGAAGTTCTTCCAGGGGATGCCGGAGCGTGAGGCTGTTGCGGCGCTCATACAGCACCAGTCGGTGTACCTGAAAGCGATTGCCACCGGGGCGGTCTTCATGGGGGCGAACACGTACATCGGCAATGCACCCAATTTCATGGTGCGATCGATCGCCGAGGAGCAAGGGATCAGGATGCCGAGTTTCTTCGGCTATATGGTCAAGTTCTCGATTCCGATCCTGATTCCCCTCTTCATGCTGGTGACGCTCATCTTCTTCTCCTAGGCTTGATCACGGAATGACGGGAGGTTCGTCATGCAGCGATATCGGGAGATCGTCTTCGAAGGCGCGCCCAAGGTTGTGAGAGCCTTTCTTGCAGGGCTGGCAGTGGGGAAGGGTTGGGCCGAGATGCCTGTGCTCTGCGAAGATGCCGGCATCCGCTCTGAGCCCTTGGGCCATAAGATCCTCGAGCGGCTTCACCTGGAAAAGACAGCCGTTCATGTGGTCGCACCCGAGCGCCAGGCATCTTCCATTGTCTCTGCGGCACGGCAGGTGGGCAAGAAGGTGGGGCTGAGCCTGAAGGTCGGCCGCCCCATTGCTGATGCCTACTTCGAGTACCGGTTCAGGGTCTTCTCGCGCAGGCTGAAGGGGCGCATCAAAAGGGTGCTGTCTGCACTTCCACCGGGTGTGCGGCTGGAAGACGCAACGGAGAGGGAGATCGTGGAGCCGGAGGCCAGGGGGGCCGAGCTGTACACGCCTGAGCATGAGTACGTCTTCGAAGGTTCGGGGACCTTGCGAGGCGCGGTCCCAGGTCTCGTTGAGTTGCGCTTCAAGATGAGCCGCATCGAGTGGTTCGAGGTAGAAGAAATCAGGCTGGTGGCAGGCAAGCCTAAGTAGCTGTGCCGCAAGGATGGACCTGCTGAGGCTCAGGAAGGGAGTGGAGGGGGTATTCGAGGCGAAGCACTCGAAGTTCATCGCCTCACTGGAGCCTGTGACTTCCAGGGAGCAGGCTGAGGCTCACCTCTCGCGAGTGCGCAGCAATCACCCCAAGGCCAAGCATCACGCCAGTGCCTGGCGCGTCCTTGAGCCGCACTCGCACTCTGTCATCCATCACTTCGACGACGATGGCGAGCCAGGAGGCACGGCCGGTCGGCCGGTGCTCCAGGTGCTCGAGGCTAACCGCCTGATCAATGTGAGCGCGGTGGTCACACGCTACTTCGGGGGCATCAAACTGGGCGCCGGCGGTTTGGTTCGGGCATACTCGGCAGCGGTCTCGGCAGCCTTGGCTGCAGCCGAGATGGAGCCTCACCGGAACCTGATCGAGATCACTGTCCGTTTCGATTACGAGGATACTGGGGCCGTGGAAGCCGTCATTTCGCGGCTCGGCCTTCGGGTGCTGGGGAGGGAATACGAAGGGGGGCCCAGAATCGATCTTTCCTTGGAGGCCTCTGCTTTGGAGAATCTCGTGCAAGCCTTGGCGGAGGCGACTGGGGGACGGGCGGTGGTCAGGGAGGTGTAGGCTCGGTATCTTGACCGCGAGTCTTGTGGGAGGGTGCGATGAATCTCGCCGTCAAAGACAAATCCGGTAAGGAAGTCGAGATTCAGATTGTACGCGATGACATAACCCGCCAGCATGTGGATGCGATCGTGAATGCGGCGAACCAGACTCTGCTTGGGGGCGGGGGCGTGGACGGGGCCATCCATCGCGCAGGTGGACCTGCCATTCTGGAAGAGTGCCGGCGCCTGGGCGGCTGTCGCACCGGGGATGCCAAGCCGACCACCGCGGGAAATCTGCCGGCCCGGTGGGTGATCCATGCTGTGGGGCCGGTTTACCGGGGAGGAGACTCGGGAGAAGCAGGGCTTCTCGCAAGCGCGTACCGCCGCAGTTTGGAGGTTGCCACCGAGCTTGGGGCCGGATCGATCGCCTTCCCTTCGATCAGCACGGGCGCCTACGGCTACCCCATTCGCGAGGCCTCGCGGATCGCTCTTTCGGAGTGCACCCGGTGGCTCAGGGAACATGAGAGCAGCATCCGCCTTGTGCGTTTCGTGACCTTCAGCGAACCCGACCTGCGCGTCTATGAGGATACTGCCCGGGAGCTGTTCGCTACTCTTGAGCAGGGGTAGGTGTCTTCTCTGCGGCACCAGGGGGAACCATCTCCTCGGGCTTGAGCACATCCTCGAGGGCGAAAATCGACTCGCAGGTGATTCCCATCTCCTCGAGCCTGCTCCTTCCGCCAGCGCCCCTGTCCAGGATCACTATTGCGCGTGCGACTTCACAGCCTCTTGCCCGAACTGCCTCGGCAGCACGCACCAGGGATCCTCCCTGAGTCATCACATCGTCCACCAGGAGGACACGGCCTCCCTCCGGCAGGTGCCCTTCGATGTCCTGCCGGGTGCCGTGAGACTTGGCGGTGGATCTCACGATGAACGCAGGCAGGGGTGCGCCGTGGAGGTGACTCAGTGCCGCAAGAGCGCCCACGATAGGATCTGCACCCAAGGTGGGGCCACCGATGGCATCAGGCCAGTCTTTGCCGAGGCGATCGAGGATCAGGTAAGCAGTGAGGTAAGCTCCTTCAGGGTGGGTGGTCGTTCTCCGGAGGTCTAGGTAGAAGTGGCTCATACCGCCCGAAGCGAGCCGGAACTGCCCGAACCGTAGCGAGTGCTGGCGGATCAGGTCTCTGAGGCGAGCCCTGGCACCCCGGCGCTCAGTGTCACTGTCGAAGAAGCGTTTCACGCCAGCCAGTCTAATCTTGGCGGCGACAGGGCGTCAAGGCGGGTGCCTTCGCTCTGACGAAACAGAGACGGCCCGGCCGAAGCCGGGCCGCCGCCGCAGATGACTCGGGTGCCGGAGGATCTCAGGCCGGGTACTACCAGTTGCCCCTGTCCTGGTCAGCAGGGTTGTCGTGCGAGGGTCCGCCGCCGTCGGGGAACCTGGGACCGCTGCCTCTGGTGCTCGGCATGTCACTGTCCTGCTCGCCCGTCGCGGGTGCCTTGTCCGCCCCGAGGCCGCTGTCTGCAGCCGGCAGTGTCACCTCGATCGGGCCTTCACGGTAGCTCTCGTTTCCTGCTTCATCGACCGCGGTCACTTTCAGGTAGTGCGGACCGGGTCCCGGGGGGACGAACCTGTACCAGTTGTTGGGCAGCACATCGTTCCCCGTCAGGCAGACGAAAGCATCGTCCCTGTAGGGTGAGGGGTCATACAGGTAGACGCGATAGCCCGCCAGGTCGGGCTCGGTACTGGCTTCCCAAACAACCTTCGCGCCATAGGCGTTGGCAAGCGCAACCGAGAGTCCAACGGGCGGGTCCGGCGCGTAGTCCACACCGCCCGAAGACGGCATTCCGGCATCCGGGGCAACCATCGTTCCCTCATCCGTGCTGCATCCCACGGGACCAAAGAACGCAAGCGCAAGGATCGCAGTCGCGGCACTGACGCCAAAGAGCAGTGAACATCGCATCATTGGAACCTCCCTCGTCGATTGGAACCGTCGCTCCGCTGCAGCGGAGGGGTTCATAGGTTGCTCGGGCTTCTCATGCGGCACTCAACGGGATGGCAAGTTTCGTGCCCGGCCCGGAGGAAGACCCACCGATACTTGACGGCTCGCGCGGTTCCGGCGAGATTCCAACTGCTTTGGCGCTCGCAGGCTGCGGCCGCGGAAACCGGCATGGGCGCTTGGGAAGCCAAGAAACATCTGTTTGCAATGCAACCTGCATGGGAGATTGCAAATGCCAAAGCCCCGAGGCTCGGAGAACGCTGGAAAGCAGCCATGGAGGTTTCCAGTCGCTATCGGCTGCGTGCTCACGTTGCTCCTTGCATTCTCGGGAGCATCTCCCTTGCCTTCCGTTCGGCAGCCAGACCCTATGACGGGAGCACGCAGCGGCACTGGCAAGGAAACTGGCCGGGGAGAGCCGCTCGCTGAGGGAGGAACAAGCGGCTGCGATTGCCATCCCCACTCTTTGACCTGCCCGCTCCCGATCGAGCCACTGGTGACAGGGACATTCGGCGAATATCGAAGCGGGCACTTCCATACGGGTGTGGACCTCTCCACGCTCGGGGAAACTGGCATGCCCGTTCTTGCACCGGCCGATGGCTCCGTGATCAGGCTGAAGGCGAGGTGTGGGGGTTACGGAAAGGCCGTCTACCTTGACCTTGGCGATTCGAGTCTCCTCGTCTTCGCGCATCTTTCTCGCTTCTGTCGGCCCTTGGAGGCTTGCCTCGAGAGCGCGCAGGCCGAAGCGGGCCGCTACGAGGTGGACTTCAGGCTGCCTGCGGGCCGATTCCGCTTCGCCAAGGGTGATACGCTGGCTTGGTCGGGAGCCACGGGCGCTGGTCCCGCCCACCTGCACTTCGAGTTGCGCTGTTGCGGTGAGCCTAGGGACCTTGCGGGTTCATGGCTCCGCGCTAGGGATCTGATGCCGCCGAGGACGGTCGCAATCCGCTTGCTGGCACTCGGTGCCGACGGGCAGGTTGCGGGGCGCAGGAGCATGGTGCTCGAGCCGGGCCTGGTCGACGAACCTGTCCCTGTGTGGGGTCGTATCGGCGTTGAGTGGCTGGGCTATGATGCGACCGGGCTGCGTGAGGCCAAACTCTCGCCGAAGAGCATTGAGGCACTTCTTGATGGGAAGCGCATCTTCCTAAGGAAGTTCGAGGTCCTGGCTTTCGAGCATGCAGCCGCGGTCGAGTGCGCATACAGCCGGCTTGAGGTGGGTGGCGGGCGATGGGGCTTCCGACTGTATCCCTGGGGCCATTGTCAGGATCCCACGGCTTTCTGCGAGGGAACCTCTGGACTCGAATTTGGAGACCACCCCGGAGCGGTCCACGAGATGTGCATACGGGTACGTGACTTCTCCGGGCATGAAGAGGAGTGTTCACTTCTTCTTGTGGAGAGAGCAGCGGTATCGGTGCCCGTGCGCCTTAGTTGGTGG
>CAYMBA010000148.1:0-6806 GCA_964388535.1 uncultured bacterium
GGCCTCTCCACGGAACCCAAGGCTTCGAACAGCCAGCAAGTCACTCTCGGCGCTGATCTTGCTTGTGGCGTGCCGCTCCAGTGCCAGGGGCAGGTCATCTCTTCCTATCCCCTCACCGTCGTCGGAGACGGAAAACCGATGGTCGAGTGCTTCCTCTATCGCTATCTCGATCGACCTCGAACCTGCATCCACGGCATTCTCGATTACCTCCTTCAAGGCAGATGCAGGCCTTGTGATCATCTCTCCGGCTGCTATCCGTGCGACCACGCTTGCATCCAGGCGCCGTATCTTCGTACCGGGAGCTTGCCCCATAGCCTAGTCGACCTTCCTGTCCCACCCTGCCAGCAGCTTCTTCATGCTCTCAAGCAGTTCCAAAGCAGATTGGCCCCACCAAAGCTTTGCCAGAAGCGGCCCGGCCGCAGCCACCTTCCTCGCTGCTTCGGAGATCCGCTTCCGAATCTCGTTCTCATCCGCGCCGTCCCTGGTACCAAGGATCCTTATCCCATCAGCACCCGGCAGGTCCACGGACACCCAGCCTTCCGACTGCGCATCTCGATCCCGGGCCACCAGATCTCCATCCGAGATGCCCCCCTCCGGAATCAGCCTGCACATGCCCGCATCCGGAGCGAAAAGCTTGCAGTCCGAAAGCCCTGCTTCTTGCTTGATTGTAGCGACAATCCAATCAGCAAGGCTCGCGAGATCCGACGCCTTCGCGAGCCAGGCCGGTACCTCATCCGGCCACGGCTGAACACCAGTTGCACTTGGGTCCGCTTGCTGGATATCCCCCTCGTCGCTTGCTGCACCGCCTCCCTCCAGGTCCTCCCGGCGTGGTTCTCGCTCCGCAGCGCTCGCCTCCTCCTCCCTGGGCAGCCCAGTAGCGTCCCAGAGGGCCTCAACGTCGATTCTCCCGCCTTTCACCAGGCCGGAGACCACCTCCGTAGACAACGTAGCCCTGGCCAGTATGGCCCCCACACTCTCACCGCGGTGCCCCAGCACGGCCACGTCTACGGGCGGTAGTGCACCTGCATCATCTCCCTTCACCGGGAACTCGAATAGATCACACAGCCGCTCAAGCGTGGAATCCCCCGCCGTTACGACCCACGCCACTTCCAAACCTTCCGTCCGATAGAGCGCCGGCAGCAGATCCATGTACCTCCGCTGCAGTCCGGCGACCCCCACTCTCACAGACCTGGCGCTCTGGTTTTCCCGTGAATTACCCACGTAGCGCAGGATGGCAACTGTTGCGGCCAGTTGCAAGCGGCGGCTCCGTTCATAAGTAGATCCCAGATACGGGAGAACCGAGCATTCTCCTGCCCAGCCTCTCCCCCTATTCCGTCTCGGCCATGCGCAGTAGGGCTTCGGCGGCCTCCCGCCATGGAAGGTCCGTCCAGCACCTGTGGTGTCCGAGCCAGCATCGGCGGGGGCCATGAATGTGACACGGCCTACAGGGCACATCAGCACCCACGACTTCAGCCGCACCGTATGGGGCGAATCCCAGTCCCGGATGCGTCGGCCCAAAAAGGGCCACAACCGGCGTTCCAACTGCCGTGGCCAGGTGCATCAGTCCTGAGTCCGCAGAACAAGCCGCATCGGCGGCTGCAATCAGGGCTGGCAGCTCCTCAAGGGGCACGCTCAGTGCAAAGTTCCCCAGCATCCCCTCCATGCGCTCTCGCTCGGGCTCCCCTGCAGGCAGAAGCCTTACGACACCGAGGCCCTTCTGCCTAAGGTACTCCTCAATGAGCTGACAAAGCCATTCCGGGATCGCCTTAAGCGGCTTCGAAGCCGAAGGCATGCTCAGAATCCACCACCTCTTGCCTGGATCGAGCGCTTCGATTCTGGCACGCATCCTCTCGCGTTCCTCTGCCGGCACAGAGAGGAAAGGCCGCAGAGGAAGCCCCTGTACCCCCTTCCCTGCCACTGCCCGCTGGAAACGCTCTATCACCGGCGCGATCTTCGGCAGTCTGCCGCCCGAGGCGACAAACAGTCTGCGCTGGAGGGAAGCCCTGTCGTAGGTAAAGCGCTTTGCCCTTGGGGCCAGGCGTCTAGATGCCCTGAGCCCTCGTGCGCCCCCCTGCAGGTCGAGAACCGAGCGGAGTCGCCGCCGCAGCTCCTCCTCATCCGCAGCAGCCAGACTTTCTTCGGCCCTTACCTCAACCCCGTCCAGCCACCGGAGCGCTGGCACGTAGGCCTGCCTCGTTACGAAGACGACATCCAGCTCCGGCCGGCGCAGTTGGATCAACCTGGCGGCACTGCTAGCTAGAACGACGTCACCGAGGCTGGACTGCCTCAGCACCAGGACTGGGCCCTCCCAGCCATCTACCGGCCAGGACTCACCATCGCCGAAGCTGGCGCTGTTACCACTCGTACTTCTCGACGAACTCTTCCCTGAAATCGAAGACACCCTCGAAGTCCTCGACGTGGTCTTCCTCCGTCTTGGCAAGTAGACCTTCCTCGATCATCAGATAGACGAGCTCACCGACATCCCTGGTGCTGCGGAAACCCATGTGCTCAAGAACCTCGAGCGCCATCGGACCAAAGCGACTCCGCGCCTCCTTCGCGAACCCTTCAAGCAGCTCCTTGGCTGTAACGTGGCCCGTCTTGCCGGTCTCAAGGTGAGAGCGCGCTATGGCCTCGTAGATGAAGAAGAAGGCCTGCGGCTTGAAGCGGTCTTGCCGTTCACAGATCTCGTATATGCGCCTTTCCCTCTCGTCCACTGTCTCAACCTACCTCTCCCAGGCAGAAGCCCTGCGGCCGAAGGGGATCTCGAGCTCCAGCGCCCGACGTATCTCCCCGGCTACAGGATCCACGATCGTCTCCCTTGCCCAGCGGGTGTCATCCCGGTCAGGGTGATCCATGTTGTAGTGAAGGCCTCTGGACTCAGTTCGCTTGCTCGCACACCCAACTATCAGGCTCGCCAGCAGCGCGATATTCCTGAGCTCCACCAAGTCACTGTCGAGCACGAAATCCCAGTAGTAGCTCTCAACACTCTCCCTGAAGAACCTCAAATACCGGGCGGCCAGGTCAAGCCTGTGGTCGTTGCGCACGATTCCCACGAAGTCCCACATGAGCGCGCGGATCATGTCCCAATGGGCGTTGACCAGGACGGACTCCTTAGCCACCGTAGCCTTACCGGGGTCCCAAGGTCTGATCGGCGGCGCGCCCGACTCAGCACCGCGACCTGACGACATGCTTTCCACTGCGGCCCTGGCGGCACGCCTGGCAAAGACTGCTGCCTCGAGCAGAGAGTTGCTGGCCAGCCGGTTTGCTCCATGAAGTCCCGTACAGGCAACTTCTCCAGCGGCGTAGAGATCGACGAGGTCGGTCCGCCCATCGCCGTCGGTCACCACACCGCCACACATGTAGTGGGCAGCGGGGACGACGGGAATGGGCTGCCGTGTGATATCCAGCCCCAGGGCGAGGCAGGTGCCATAGATCATCGGGAAGCGTTTCTTGATCCGTTCGGGCGGGATCGCCGAAAGATCCAAGAGCACATGCTTCTCGCCGCTCTTCTTCATCTCCTGATCGATGGCCCTTGCAACCGTGTCCCTAGGCGCCAGCGAGCCCAGGGGATGGTACTTCTCCATGAAACTCTCACCCGAGAGGGTCCTCAGCACCGCACCCTCACCCCGTACGGCCTCGGAAATCAGGAACCTCCGGTGCTCCGGGTGATACAGACATGTCGGGTGGAACTGAACGAACTCGAGATTCGCGAGCCTCGCACCGGCCCTGAAGGCCATGGCAAGTCCATCCCCGCTGGCTAGGTCCGGATTGCTCGTATACCGATAGACCTTGCCCGCACCCCCGGTCGCAAGCAGGGTCACGCGCGCAGCGAAGGTGTGGATTTCCCGGGTTGAGCATTCGAGCACGTAGGCGCCCAGGACCCGCGTCCGGTTCGGTTTGGGGGCTTCCGCGCGCAGCTTCGAGTCGGTAACCAGATCCACAGCGCAGTGATGCTCGAAGATCGAGATGTTTGGATGGGAGCGGGCGCGACGAAGCAGAGCCGTCTCAATTGCTTTCCCTGTTTCATCGGCTACGTGGACCACTCGCCTCCGGGAGTGTCCCCCCTCCCGGCCCAGATCCAGGCGCCCTCCGTCGGCCCTCGCAAATGTTACTCCGTGGGACTCCAGAAGCTCGATCACAGAGGGCCCCTCCGAGACGACACCCTCGACAACGTCTGGGTGGCAGAGGCCAGCTCCAGCCTCGATGGTGTCGGCCGCATGCTGCTCGAAGGAGTCGTCGTCGGCTTCGACCGCCGCGATGCCGCCTTGCGCGAGCTGCGTGCTAGACTCCTCAGCACTTCGCTTCGAAAGCACGGCTACGCGACCGTGGTCCGCAGCTTCGAGTGCGAAAAGGAGCCCGGCAAGGCCGGACCCGACTACAAGGAAGTCGAACTGGTATTCGGACATCTATGAAGTCCCAGACCGGAAGCCCCACTAGAATCTCCGCCGCGCCTCACTCAGGGGAGGCTTCAGCGGAGTATATGGGAAGCCGATACATGGGGGAAAGGGATAGGTATCCACGGTTCACAAGGACGCAAGGATTCCCGCCCTGGACGTGAGCGGGCGGGGGAGGTTTTGAGCAATGCAGACCAGAGGGTGGCTCGGTATCGGTCTCGCCCTGGCATTGGCGGCGACAGTTGTCCTTGGCGGCTGCAAGGACCAGCAACTCGCCCGCTCCAAGATCCAAATCACATCCGTCGCACTCGTAGACGAGCAGAATCCTCCCCCGAGCAGGGTCTTTCTCATCGATGTCCTTACAGACTCAACGGTCTACGAGGACGATGTCTTCGTCACAGTTGAGAACAAACCGGCTTCGGGGCACTTACACATCACCCCCTCCGGCCCGTTCGGTTCAGTGCGGATCGATCACTTCCGAGTGGAATACGACATTCCCGGCGAGGAAATGGAGCCGATAGAGGGGGATCTCAATCTCCTCGTGCCCAGTGGCTCCTCTGCTGTGGCCAGGATCACATTGATCTCAGCACTTGCCAAGGTCTCTCCACCGCTCGTCGGGTTGATAGGCACACTCGACGAACTCTTCGGAACGGCGACGATCACACTGAGCGGGACCGAGGAAACCTCCGAAGAGCGCCTCACCGCGACAGCCCAGGTCTCAATACACATTGCTGACTGGGCCGACGAAGACTAGCAGGCAAAGGGCACCGCCCCGGCAGGCGGATTTCAACCGCTGGCTGGGGCAACAACCAAACCGGGGCTCGGAGACAAGGGGGTCAGATAGAGTCGAACAGACTGCCAAGGGCACGCTCCAGCGTCTGACGCCCCGAGAGGATCCTGACTCGCTGCCTGGCTATCACAAGGGGGGGCAGCGAACTGAGATGCTCTTCGAGCTTGATTGCGTCTTTCTGGGTCGTAAGCACCGCATCGGCGCCCACTCGCTCCGCCTCCTCCCTCAGTCTCGAGACCAGTTTCGCCCTAGGCCGTGCGTGGTCGGGTGCCCAGAGGGAGCCCCGGATCTGCAGCCCGTGCCCGCGGGCCTGCAGTTCGAAAGATTCCGGATGGGCGATCCCGCAGTAGAGGAGGAGCCGAAGAGAGGAAACAGCGGTCCAGTCCGCCGCAAGCCCGGAGACCTTGGTCCCCAACAGCTCCGGTCTATCCCACTCAAACGCCACTTCCACCGTTCGCTCCGCAAGACCAAGCCTTTCGAGGGCCTCCAGCCACTCCCTGCGCCCGCCAGTGGAGACGGCCAGGTCGGCCCGAGACAGCACAACTACATCCGCACGCCTCAGCGCCGAGAGAGGTTCCCTCAGCTCACCGCGCGGCAGGAGCCTCCGCTTAGCCGGGCCGATCGTGGCATCAACCATGGCCAGGAGGAGGGAAGGCCTAAGGCGGAGATCCTGCATGCCCCCATCGAAGACTACACACGAGGCCTCAATACCCATCTGGCGTGCAGCCCGAGCCGCCAAAGCACGGCGGCGCACCGCAACAACGGGTACCTCCGGAGCCGCCTTCGCCAGTAGGATGGCTTCCTCACCGACTCGGCTCCAACCGGACAGGAACCGTCCATCCCCCCTTGAGACAACAATCGCCTCGGCCCTGCGTATTCGCCCCCCATATCCGTGTGACACTAGAAGGGGTCTCTCCCCGGCGCTGTGGAACATCCTAGCGACGAAGGCCGCAAATGGGGTCTTCCCGCCGCCTCCAGCTTCGATACCGCCAACGACGACGCTGGGCAATCCGAGTTCGCGCCCTGCCAGCAGGCGGGGCATCAAGCTGCCCCTAAGCCGCGCGAGGAAGCCGTAGGCAACAGAGAAAGGAACCAGCGAAGCCCCTAGCGCTCGCTCAACCGGACCCCCTTGGGAGCGCGCTAGGTTTCTGTGGAGGCGCACCCAGTCGATCATCGCGCACGCCCCTGCTCCGGCAAGAAGCCCCAGCGCCCTAGCTGGGCGATCGTCCTTTCGATCGCCCCTGCCGCCTCCCGTGCGGCCCTCCTCGCCCCCTCCGCCATTGCCCGGCGCTTCGAAGGGCTCCCGAGGAGCACAAGTATGGTCCTCGCCAGCTCCCCTGGATCCCTGACCACCAGCCCGCCGCCCTCGCGATGGAGCCTCTCTACAGCATCAGCGACTGCCTCGTGCCTCGGCCCAATCAGCACCGGCACTCCTAGCTCTGCTGGCTCCATCACGTTGTGCCCCCCGATGGGGCAGAAGCTCCCTCCGACGAAAGCCACATCAGAAGCCCCGTAGACCCCGGCCAACTCGCCCATGGTCTCCAGCACCAGAACCCGCGGGTTGCCCCTACAACACTCTGGCAAGGGTTGGCCTTCCCTACGGTCCCTGACAGCGAAGGGTA
>CAYMBA010000149.1:0-6805 GCA_964388535.1 uncultured bacterium
GGAACCAACAAGGCCTCTGTATCTCGCCGTGGGCCACTCGGCAGACCGCTCGCTCTCCTCCAGGCCAGACTCGGACTGGGCGTCGGAGGAGATCGACTCCAAGTCAACCTCGCCGTACATCCCGTACAACCCCTCCCAAAGACCTAGCGTCCAGTTGAGCTGCCAGTAGGGAGAGAGCGGAACGTAGATACCCACCTTGATGCCGGCCCGCGCACTCTTCTCATCCACCCTGTGGCTGAGCGTTTCCCGCTCCCATCCTCTCTCCTCGTAAGGAGAGCGGACCGTCGGTTCCTGGAGCTCCCACAGTGCGCCCACTCGCTGCGAGTGGCTTCTACGGGTCTCGGCTACGCGCTCCCGCAAGGAGACCCAGTCGAGAAACGCATATAGCTCGAATCCCCATGGCCGCTGCCAGCCTTCCCAGTCATGCTTCAAGAAGTCGATGCCCCCTGGGATTCGTCTAGGCCACAGACTTCCGCGCGTGCATCCCCACCAGTCGTGCTCCAGCAGATCGATTTTCTCGGGCCGGTAGTAGCGCCATACATCGTAGACGAGCATCTCGGGCGCCCGGCTGTTGGGGACCAGGTCGTGCTGCCTCAGGAAGGCCGCGATCCTGCTTGCGGCCTCCACATCCGCAATCCTCCGATCCACGCCCCCGCAGCACGCTTCCTCTTGGATGATTTGCGAGAGCTGCAGCATCTCCTTCCGTGTGGGCTCACGCAGTAGGACCATGTTCGCCCTGAGAGCATCAATGAGGTAGACGGCGATAGCGGCAAAGCCCCCCTCGTAGACCCGCCCACCGCCCAGGCCAACCCTGAGCTCGCAGGCTGCGGAGTTGCAGAGCTCCCACCCCGTCGAATGTTCCACTTCCTCCCAGCGCTCAGCCTGGGAGCCATCAACGGTGAACGCCCGCTCCGTTCGATGGGACCGGGAGCTCCCTCGGGTGCTTCCCCAAAGGAGGGTGCCTCTGGCGCCGGCCCAAAGGGATCCCATAAGAACCCTCTTCCCAGACATCGCGATCGATGTCCGGCCTTCGCCCCCATGAAAGTCGCTGTTGGAACACTCCTGCTGCCAGTCACCCGCACGGAGGCGATCGAACTCGTACGACCTCCGGAGGGTCTTAGAGCCCTTTCCCCAGATGTGGAGTGTTGAAGCAAAGGAAAACTCAGGCCGCCAGAAGTGGTAGACGAAACGCGTCGCAGCTGAGGTCTCGAGAGTGCTTCGCGACTCGGCATACTCGGAATAGACCTTCCATCTGTCTGCGGGATCGTCCCTGCTGTCCTCCGGTTGGCGGCGTCCCTTGGACGTGATCGACCCAGAAACCCCCCAGGCCGTGCGAGACCACTGGACGGGCTTGTAGTCCTGCAGGCGAAACCGCTCCGCCCAGCGCCCGGAAGGCTGCCCAGGCACCAGTGCATCTGCAGAACCGGAAGAAAGCAAGGTGAAGAGAAGTAAGGTCAGGGTCCGGAAGGTCCCAAGTGAACGTACGCCGCCGCTAAGAGAAGGCAAGGCGGTCGAAGGATGCAATGAACCCATGCAATGTTGCCCGGAGCCGCAGCCTTCGGGCTAGCGAGGTCGGAGGGCCTGGTGGAACAAGCCTCGCCACCCGATCCACACGCGGCTCATCTCCCGCCGACGGCAAGCAGGCATCACTGTCACAGACTATGCTACACGCCCCGCAGCCGCAGTCCAACACCAATCTCGACGGCACCAATCAGGACGCCAAACCGAGAACCTCCCGCAGCGCTTTTCCAGTCCATGACTCCCTCGAGTACGCTACGTCCTCCGGCGTCCCCTGCGCTACCACATAGCCGCCCTCCTCACCGCCTTCGGGCCCGAGGTCTATGATCCAATCGGCCGTCTTTATTACGTCCATCTGGTGCTCGATCACGAGAACTGTGTTGCCCATTTCGACGAGCCTATCGAGCACCTGGAGCAGGATCCTGATGTCCTCGAAGTGAAGCCCTGTGGTCGGTTCGTCCAGGATGTATAGTGTGCGGCCTGTGGCCACTCTCGAGAGCTCTGCCGCCAGCTTCACGCGCTGAGCCTCTCCACCGCTCAGTGTCGTAGCCGGTTGCCCCAGGTGAAGGTAGCCCAGGCCCACGTCGCGCAGAGTGGCCAGCTTCCGAGCCAGACCCGGGATGTCAGCGAAGAAGCCAGCCGCCTCTTCCACGGTCATCTCCAGGACCTCATGGATGTTGCGTCCTTTGTAGCGGACCTCGAGTGTCTCCTTGTTGTACCGCCTGCCGCCGCACACCTCACAGGTCACATAGACATCGGGCAGGAAGTGCATCTCCACCTTGACCATCCCGTCGCCCTTGCACGCCTCGCATCTGCCACCCTTGACATTGAAGGAGAAACGCCCCGGCTTGTAGCCACGGACCCTGGACTCCGGAAGGCGCGCAAAGAGATCCCTTATGAACGAAAACGCCCCCGTGTAGGTGGCGGCGTTCGAGCGGGGCGTTCGGCCAATTGGCGACTGATCGATAGCAATCACCTTATCGATGTGATCAGCGCCAACGAGCCGGTCGAACTCACCGACAGTCATGTTTGCCCGCCCGAGCCGTCTTGCCAAGGCTGGATAGAGCGTCTCATTTACCAAGCTGCTCTTGCCGGATCCCGAAACCCCTGTCACACAAATGAAACAGCCCAGAGGGAAGCGTACGTCGACGCCTTTCAGATTGTGGTGGCGGACGCCGCGGATCTCGAGAAACGCCCCATTGCCGGTGCGTCTCCGCCTTGGCACCGGGATGGACTTCCGGCCCGACAGATACGCCCCGGTCAGGGAGGCTGTGTTGCGTGCAACCTCTTCGGGTTTCCCTTCGGCCACCACCCAGCCCCCACGCTCCCCGGCGCCGGGTCCGAGATCCACCAGGTGGTCGGCCGAGCGGATCGTCTCGGCGTCGTGCTCTACGACGAGAACGGTGTTGCCCATCTCTACCAGGTGCCTCAGGGCTCGAATGAGCCGGTGCGTATCACGGTGATGAAGACCGATCGTGGGCTCATCCAGCACATAGAGGACCCCCACTAGCTGCGAGCCAATCTGCGTTGCCAGGCGGATCCTTTGCATCTCACCGCTCGATAGAGTTGCAGCCGGACGGTCTAGAGTTAGGTAGCCGAGACCCACGTCAAGCAGGAACCCAAGGCGGTCTGAAATCTCCTTTCGGAGCTGGGCTCCGATCGTTCGCTCCCGCTCGCTGGGGAAAAGCTCATCCAGCCTGCGGGCCGCTTCGTCTATGCTGAGCTTCGTCCACTCGCCGATTGACCACTTGCCCACGCGCACCGCCCGGCTTTCGGGCCGGAGTCGAGAGCCGCCACACTCCTGGCACGTGCGGGGACTCATAAGCGAGGCAATCCACTCCCTCACTTCGGCAGAACGGGTCTCCGTGTACCGGCGCTCGAGATTTGGGATCACACCCTCGAAAGCGATCCGTCCCTCGAAAACACCCTTCCGGGTGCGGATTCTGACGTCCACCTCCCTATCCCCGGTCCCATAGAGGATGACTTGCCGCGCTTCTGCCGGCAGCGCTTCCCAGGGTTTCCCAGGGTCGAAGTCATAGACCTCACCAAGGCGCGCGATGAGCTGACCAAACCAGCCGTCCCTCCTGCCGCTGAAACCGGCCAGCGCACCGTCGTAGACGCTCAGGGTCGAATCGGCTACGACCAGTGAAGGATCTATCTCGGGCAAAGCTCCCAGTCCCTGGCAGGCGGGGCAGGCACCGTAAGGACTGTTGAAGGAGAAGTTCCTTGGATGGATCTCACCGAAGCTCCTGCCACACTTGAGGCAGGCCGCGATCTCGCTATAGGTCTCCTCGGCCCCCGCCGAAGCCACCGTCACCAGTCCGCCGGAGAGCCGGAGGGCGCTTTCCAGGGCCTCCAGAAGCCGGGTGTGCTTCTCGGGCGAAACCGTGAGCCTGTCGACAACTATCTCTATGTCGTGCTTCTTGCTGCGCGCCAGCTTCGGAGGATCCTCGAGGGAAACGATCTCGCCGTCGACGCGGGCACGGATGAAGCCTGAGCGCAAGAGCCTCTCGAATTCCCTCTTGTATTGCCCCTTTCGGCCCCTGACGATGGGTGAAAGCACCATGACGCGCTTGCCAGCAAAGCGCCCCAGCACCGCTTCGCCTATCTCGTCCACTGTCTGCCGTTGCACCGGTTCGCCACAGTCGGGGCAGTACTGGGTACCTAGCCGAGCGAAGAGGACGCGGAGATAGTCATAGATTTCTGTGATGGTTGCGACGGTGGAACGGGGATTGTGGCCCGCCTGGCGCTGCTCTATAGCAATCGCAGGACTGAGGCCGGAGATATGATCCACCTCCGGCTTCCGGAGTCTCCCGAGAAACTGCCTGGCGTACGCCGAGAGGCTCTCAACGTATCGGCGCTGCCCCTCGGCGTAGATCGTATCGAAGGCAAGCGAGCTCTTGCCCGACCCCGAAACCCCCGTAACTACGATCAGCCGGCCCCGCGGAAGCCGCAGGTCTATGCCTTTCAGATTGTGTTCACGTGCGCCTCTGATGAGCAGCCAGCCTGACTCTTCGCTCACACGCCCACGCTTCGGCTCCGCGCTCCCTGGGCTCCGGCCGATGCTCATTGCGTGCATGCCACGCACAGCCCCCTGCCGTACCTGACGCTTTGCTCGACCCCGTCTTGGCATCTCCCCCGTAGGTTTACTCGTATCTTAGAGCCTCGATGGGATCCTGCGCCGCGGCTCTTGCAGCCGGAAAGAGTCCAAAGAACAAACCCACCGCCAATGAGACCAGGATCGACACTACCACCATGGCCACATTGACCGCAGCAGGAATAGGCGTCAAGGCAGAGAGAAGTAAGGCGAACCCCACACCCACGGCAATGCCTACTGCTCCACCGGAGACGGTCAGAGTCACAGCCTCGGCAAGGAACTGTGCCAATATGTGCAAGCGCCTTGCCCCTACAGCCCTTCGGATGCCAATCTCCCGTGTACGCTCTTTCACACTGACCAGCATCATATTCATGATGCCTATGCCTCCAACGAGAAGGGCTATACTCGAAATCAGTATCATCGCGGCATAGGTCCCCCGTGTTATGTCCTTGTACATCTGCAGGATTGCCGCAGTCGTCGCCACGCCGAAGTTGTTCTCATCCTCGGCTTTGAGTCCCCGCCTGCGCCTCATCAGGCTCTCGACCTCATCAAGCGCCGCGTCCACCTCGGCAACACTCCTCGGCTTGATCAGTACGTAGTTTACCTCCTTCGTCCAACCTCGCATCGCCTGCGCGGCGCCAAGCGGAATGAACACGGTCTCGTTCGGATTCTCCGCCAGGGTCCTTTCCCGTTCCGCCAGCACGCCAATCACGCGGAACGGTCTTTCGTCGATCCCCACGGTGAATCCCAGCGGCGACACAGAACCGAAGAGCGTCTCAGCCACGTCGCTCCCGATCACACAAACACGGCTGGCATTGAGGGCTTCCGAGCGTGTGAAGAAACGACCCTCCGCAATGGTAGCAGGAGCGATGTCCAGGTGGTGAGCCTCTACACCAAGTATGGCAACGCTCTTCGTCCTCTGTCCTCTCCATGAAACGCTTCTTGTCAGCGCACAAACAGCCGATGCTGAAGCAACACGCGGGCAAAATCGCCGTACGGCGGCCGCATCTTCTACGGTTATGCGGGGATCGTTGTAGGACGGCCTGCCGCCCACGTGGACTGTCGTCCGGTTGCGAGTAAGCACGACGTTACTCGGCCCAAGCTCGGCAATGCTCCGCTCCACTGCAACATCCAGGCCCGTGAGGACGGAAGCAACCCCAACCACTGCAGCCACGCCGATAACTATCCCCATCAGGGTCAACGATGACCGAACCTTGTTTGCCTTGATCGCGGCGAAGGCGATCGACGCACTCTCCCTGAAGAGATCGAGAAGCGACAGCACCGGCCACACCCACTGAAAACGATTACGGAGGCCCCGAGGATTCAGCCTGTCGCGAGGAGGCGCGGACATCCTACTTCTCCCTCCTCAGCGCCTCGATCGGATCCAACCCGGCCGCGCGGTAGGCCGGATAGATCCCCGCCAGCAACCCTGTGAGGATCGCCAATCCGAGGCCCGAGACCGCGACCACCGGATCGACGCGGACTGGGAAAGAGACAGCCCTAGAAGCCAAGAGGGCCACCAACGAAGCACCGGCTACACCGACCAGGCCACCGGAACCGGCAAGGACCGCGGATTCGACCAAGAACTGTAGTACGATGTCGCGCCTACGCGCTCCGACGGCTTTTCGTATGCCTATTTCGTGGGTGCGTTCTGTGACGGCGACGAGCATGATGTTCATCATGACAATGGTGCCCACCAGGAGGCTTAGCGCCACGATCCCGATCATGGCTGCAAAGAAAGCAGCCGTCGTGCGCTTGAAAGTTGCCATGTACAACTCCGATGTTTGGAGGCCGAAGTCGGGCTCCTCCCATGGCTTCAGTCCCCGGCGAAGCTTGAGCAAGAGCGTGGCCTCCTCCTGGCATTGCTCGTACACTTCTGGACTACGTGCCTTTATCTGGATCATTATCGAGCGCCGTTTTCCAACGATCTGCAGTAGTGTCGTAATCGGGATAACGACCAAGTTGTCCCGCGACTGCCCGAATACCGATCCCCGGGGCTTCAAGGTACCTATCACCTCGAAGCTGCGGCCCAGTAGCCGTATCCTTGTCCCTACTGGATCGACGTCCCCGAACAGCCCCTCTACCACGTCGGCGCCAAGGATAGCCACATACGCAAAGGAGCGTTCGTCCTGCTCACCGAAGTTGTGCCCGCGTGCTATCTCCAGGAAGTCGCCAAGTCTCGGGTACTCC
>CAYMBA010000150.1:0-6711 GCA_964388535.1 uncultured bacterium
GAGGCATAGACGCCGCGGCGCACAGGGGTGCCCTCCTGGCTGGAGGCTACACGGTAGCGGTGCTAGGCTCGGGGCTTGCGAGATGCTATCCGCCAGAGCATGAGGGCCTGGCGGCGGAGATAGCCGGTCGAGGCGCTCTTGTGTCCCTTTGGCCGCCCGAGACGCCTCCGAGGCCTTGGCGCTTTCCGAAAAGAAACGCCGTACTCAGTGGGCTCTGTGACGCGGTGCTCCTAGTGGAAGGCAGCGAGCGCAGCGGTGCTCTACACACGGTGCGCTTTGCAGCCGAGTTTGGTCGGGAGGTCCTTGCAGTCCCTCGCGATCCCGTTTCGGTGGGTAGTAGAGCGCCGAATACCTTGATAAAGGAGGGCGCGGTCCCGGTTACGGGCGCGGAAGACGTGGTTGAGGTACTTCGACTGCCGGCCATTCCCGCACGCGATACTGAGGGCGGAAAGACTCGGGACGACCTCCGGGGGCTTGAGGCCAGATTGGCCGCCACGCTGATCCACTTCGGGCCGATGGATCTAGCTCGCCTTTGCGCTCGCCTTCCCGAGGTCTCTCCTGGCGAGGTGATCGCTGCTGTTGGCCGCCTCGAGGTAGAAGGGCGGCTTCGGCGGGACCGGAGGGGAGTTCTTGTGTGGCAACGCTAGGGCGGCACGTGCAACTGCGACACCGCATGGAATATGTGGCTCTCTTGGGCATCTCACGGTTGCTCTCGGTGATGCCGTGGTCTCTGATTCTGGGCAGCGCGCGGCTGCTGGCCTCATTTGCCTTCAGAGTTCTCCGGATCCGCCGGGGCGTGACACTCGAGAACCTGGCCAAGGCCTTTTGCCTCGACCCTAAGCACCGCTGGGTCCAACGTACCGCGGCTGCTTGCTACTCGGCCTTTGGCATGACGTTCCTGGAGTTTGCCGTCGGGCGCTGGCGGCGGCCGGAGGAACTCCAAGGACGCGTGCGAATCAGAGGGCTGCACAATGCCTTGAAGGCTGCCAAAGGCCGCAAGGGTATCGTGTATCTGACCGCCCACTTGGGCAGCTGGGAGTTGCTCGGTTCCGCGATGGGCAAGCGGGATCGACCGCTCTCGGTACTGGCTGCCGAGCAGCACAACCCCCTCGTCGACCGCTTCGCCACAGTCGTCCGCGAACGCCTCGGTATGCGTACGATTCCCATGCAGACGGCCCTGCGCGGCGTACTCCGTGTGCTCTCGACTGACGGGCGCGTTGGAATTGTCGCGGACCAGGATGCCGGCCCCAACGGGGTGTTCATCCCGTTCTTTGGAAGACCGGCGTCCGTGGCATTGGGGCCGGCGCGGTTTGCCGTGCAAGGGAGGGCCCCGATCGTGATCGGATTTGATCGGAGGCTTCCGGGCGGCACACACGAGGCCATTCTATTCCACCCCTTGGAGGCTCGTGCCGAGAAGCCGAGGCAGGATGAAAGCCTAAGGCTCCTAGCCATCTACGCACGGCTGCTCGAGGCCTTTGTGCGGAAGTACCCCGAACAGTGGTTCTGGATGCACCGCAGGTGGAAAACGCCCCCGCCGGCAAGCGGGGGCGTCGCTCACACTCATGCCCGCTCGGCTAGTCGTAGTACTCGAGGCCAAGGTGGGTGATCAACTCCTCCCCGCGCAGGTGCCTCAGCGTGTTCTTGAGCTTCATCAGCTGGATGAACAGGTCGTGCTCCGGGTAGAGACCCCTGGCGTGGATCGGGCTCTTGAAGTAGAACGACAACCACTCCTGGATGCCCCTCATGCGCGCCCGCTGCGCCAGGTCAAGGAAGAGCGCGAGATCCAGCACGATGGGCGCAGCCAAAATCGAGTCGCGGCAGAGGAAGTCGATCTTTATCTGCATTGGGTAACCGAGCCAGCCAAAGATGTCTATGTTGTCCCAGCCCTCCTTGTTGTCACCCCTCGGTGGGTAGTAGTTGATTCTCACTTTGTGATAGAGGTTGCCGTACAACTCCGGGTACAGATGGGGCTGGAGAATTGTGTCCAAGACCCCTAGCTTGCTTTCCTCCTTAGTCTTGAACGACGCAGGATCGTCCAGGACCTCGCCGTCCCGGTTGCCTAGGATGTTGGTACTGAACCAGCCGTTCACTCCGAGCAACCTGGCCTTCAATCCTGGCGCAATAATCGTCTTCATGAGAGTCTGGCCGGTTTTGAAGTCCTTTCCCGCAATCGGCACGTTCTTTTCCCTCGCAAGGTCCTCGAGCGCAGGGATGTCGGCGGAGAGGTTGGGGGCTCCGTTGGCGTACGGAATGCCCATGGAGATGGCAGCATACGCATACACCATACTGGGAGCGATCGCGGGATCGTTGCGCTTCATCGCTTCCTCGAAGGATTTGATGTCCTTGTGCACCGGGGCTTCCTTGAGGAAGGTCTCTGTGCTCGCGCACCAGATCATGACGAGCCTCTCGGCGCCAGAAGACTCTTTGAACCGAGCGATGTCTTCCTTCAGGGCCTGGGCCTTTTCCCAAAGGTTGCGACCCTCTTTCACGTGAGGCCCGTCCAGCTTCTTCACAAAGGCCTGGTCGAAGACGGCTTCCATCGGTTTGACGGCCTGCAACTCGTCTTTCACTTGCTCAAGGAGCTCGTGTTCTAGGACGCCTGCTTTGAGGGCCGCCTCATATGCGTTCTCCGGGAAGATGTCCCAGGCGCCGAAGACCAAATCCTGCAGGTCCGCGAGCGGGACGAAGTCCTTTATCCGTGGAGAGCGCTTCTCGGTGCGCTTCCCCAGACGGATGGTTCCCATCTGTGTAAGCGAACCGAAGGGCTTGGCAAGCCCCTTGCGCACGGCCAGTACCCCTGCAATGAACGTGGTGCTCACGGCGCCGAGTCCCGGCGTCAGGATTCCCAGTTTACCCTTGGGTTCTGCGATCGCTACTGGGTCTGCCATGGCATCACCTCCTTGTAATCACGATGTCCTTCAGCCTCACAGATCCTGGCCGAAGTGTCGTCGGCCTTGACGGCGCCGTATCTCAGCCTCTCGCTCCAGGATACCGCTTCAGACCGGCTGCCACGATCGAGATCGCCTCCCGGAGGCTCTGCTCCTCGAGCACGTATGCAATCCTTACTTCCTTGGTTCCCGAGCCTGGTGTAGCGTAGAACCCGGCCCCCGGGGCCATCATGGTCGTTTTGCCGGCCGCGGAGAAATCCGTCAGCATCCACCTCACAAAGGCTTCTGCATCGTCCACCGGAAGGGTTGCCATTATGTAGAAGGCGCCCTCGGGCTTTCTGCAGAGAACTCCGTCGATCTTTGCTAGTTCTTCCAGGACCGCGTCGCGTCGAAGCCGGTACTCGGCAACGATCTCGTCATAGTAGGACTGAGGCAGGCGTACTGCGGCAGTGGCCATGACCTGCCCCAGAGTGGGGGGAGAAAGCCTGGCCTGGGCGAACTTCATGGCGGCTGCGATAACCTCAGTGTTGTGCGAGGCCAGGGCACCGATCCTTGCCCCACACGCACTGAAGCGCTTCGAGATGCTGTCGACCATGATGGACCGATCTCGGAGCCGTTCATAGGTGAGCACCCCCCTGGGCGGATCAGACCCGTAGAAGAACTCACGGTAGACCTCATCAGCGATGAGGAACAGGTCGTGTTTCAGGCACAAGTCGACAAGCCTGTCCATTTCCTCTGCCGTGTAGACATGGCCAGTGGGGTTACAGGGATTCGAAATCACGATGGCCCGGGTCTTTCCGGTTATGCGCTTCTCGATCTCGTCGTCGGAGGGCAGAGCATATCCGCTCTCCGGTTCCGAAGCTACCGGCACTACTTCGACTCCCAAAAGGGCCGCATAGCCATTGTAGTTGGCGTACAGGGGCTCCGGTATGATCACCTGGTCTCCCGGATCGGCAATCACGGAGAGTGCGAAGAGGATTGCTTCGCTTCCAGCGGTCGTAACGATCATCTCGTCGTCTTCTAATTCAATGCCGTAGCGAGCGTAGTACTCCATCAGACCCTTCCGGAACTCGGGGATCCCCCCCGATGGGCTGTAGTCGAGCACTTCAATGTTTGCTCTGCGCAAGGCGTCCCACATCACTTCTGGGGTGGCGAGGTCTGGCTGGCCGATATTGAGATGGTAGACATGAATACCCCTCTGCTTGGCCTCCACCGCGAACGGAACCAGTTTCCGGATCGGGGACGCCGGTGCCTCCAGGCTTCGCGCCGATAGTTGCATAGCTGCACCTCCGTCCTGCGACGAAGGGGCCGGATAAAGAACCCCTACTTGAAGCCGATTTCTCTAGGCGGGGGAGACTCCCCGCCCGTCGGGACCTTCCCGTACTTCTGCTCGAAGGTCTCCAGACTCCGCTGGAGAGTGAGCAAGAGGGACTTCGCATTCTGGGGGGTCATGATTATGCGGGCGTAGACCTTCGCCTTCGGGATTCCCGGAAGCATCCGAGCGAAGTCGAAGATGAACTCGGAGGCTGTATGGCCGACGATGACGACATTCGAATAGATGCCTTCGGCCTCCTTCTGCCCCAGTTCCATCTGGACCTGCTGTGGCGGCCGGGCGCCTTCTGGCGCCTGCCCCTTGGAGTCCGAGCCCCGTCCCAGAAGACCCATGTGCATATCTCCTTGTGGGTAGCAGGACATCCGAGGTGGTGCCTCGAGGAACCACCAGAATCCTGCAGCCCACGAAGATAGGGTGGACAGCATGAGTGCAAGAGAGGGAAACCCCCGGGAACACCCGGCCATCCGACCCAATGAACATAGCGCAACCGATGAATATAGCAGAACGGCGGCTGCGCGCGAGAGTGAAATGTCCGTATTCCTGGGCCGCGTGGGCGAGGCCATTCTGGCCAGGCAGGGCAGCGAGCTTTCCGAGGAGTTACTCGGGGCCTTCGTCCGCCAGGTGGAGGGGCTTCTACGGCTTGTGGTCAGGCGCACGGAGGGGAACGCGCTCACTGTGGCCGGGGCTTCCCCGTCACCTGCCTCGACAATGCCTCGAGGTCGAATCCCCGTGACGGCGGGCAAGGAACATCCGGTCGCTGAAGCCCTTCTCGACTGCAAACAGGTCAGTGTTCCAGCGGGGAGCTACTCGGACCTGTTTCCCGGGGATCTTGAAACGTGGCTCCAGGGCCGCGGGTTCACAGTACTACCGATTGAGGGAACCCGCGGGCCCGTTGGGGTAGCAATCCTCCAATCCGAAGGGGGACAGCTGGCCCGCGAACAGATTCAGCAAGCCTCCCGACTGCTCCCGGCCATCGCTGCTGTGATGGAGACTACAGGTGGCGGAGGCTTGCCTTCCTTCGATCTGCTCGAACGCCTCGCAGCAGCTGCGGTCGGGATCGAGCGGGCTGGGAGCATGCCCGAGGTCTACCACCACCTCGCGCGCGCCTGTGGGAGGATCGCTGAACCCGGCTTGGCCGTCGTGTGGTCGTACGACGAGCGCTCCTCGAGCCTTTCTGTGGCCGCGCGCTATGCTGCGAGCCCTGCCTTCGATGCTGAGGAGCTTCTTCCTGTCCTAGAGCAGGTCGCACGTATTGCCCTGGAGCACGGGGCTGGGGTGGGGCCGGCATCGCTGGAGGAGATAACGGGCGAGGAAGTTGGGTTCGCCGGCCTTCGCGCGTTGGGCCTACCAATGCGCCATCTGGACGAGATGCTGGGTGTGGTCGTCGTCGTGCTGGATGCCCCGGAGCCTCGCGCCCTCGAGGTCGCAGAGAGGGCCTGTCGGGTTTTGGCCTCGATGGGAGCCCTGGCTGCCGAGAACGCCAGGTTCAACGAGCGCGCAGGTGAGATGCGGAAGCACATAGCAAGCCTGGAGGACGAGCTTGTTCGCCGCGAGAGGCTTGCTGCTGTGGGAGAGCTGAGTGCCAAGCTCGCCCACGAAATAAAGAGCCCGCTTTCGGCAATCGGGGGCTTTGCTCGCCGAATAGAACGATCTCTTCCGGACGAAGACCCCTCCAGGGAGCATGCGCGGATAATCGTGCGTGAGGCGACCAGGCTCGAGGGCATGCTCGAAGAACACCTCAGCCTAGCTTCGGAGCCGAAGCGCCGCATTGCGATGGTGGACATCAATCAGGTGGTCAGGGATTCGGTGCGGCTTCTCAAGGACGACCTCCTCTCGCGCGGTCTCTTCCTGGAAGAGACCTACTCCGATGGGCTTCCCCAATTGCTGCTGGACGCCGACCGGATGCGGCAGGTGATCATCAACATGCTGCGCAACGCCATTGACTGGACGCGGGACGGCGACACAGTGCGGATCGAGACCTTCAAGCAGGGTGACCATGTCCTGATCGAGATTGCCAACACGGGGGAGAAGCCCAGCGGCGAGATCCTGGAGGACCTCTTTACTCCATTCGCTACGGGCAAGCCCGGGGGGACTGGCCTCGGGTTGGCGGTGGCTAGGCAGATCATCCATGAGCACCAGGGCGAAATAGGCGTGCGGTCTGAAGGTGACTGGGGCGCGATCTTTACGATCAGCCTGCCGATATCGGTGAACAGGGATCGCAGGAAAAGACAGAGACGGAGCGGGAAGGACCGCAGGGGCAAGTGAGGAGGTACCACGATGGGGCGCAAGGCGGGAGCGCCGGCTCAGGAAGCGGTGGGCCAGGCGGCGAGAAGCCTTCCGAAGCAGGCTCGGCATAAGCACAGATTGCTTCTTGTGGAAGACGACGAGGCCCTGAGGGAGCTGTACAGGCTTGAGCTCGGTCAAGATGGTGTGGAGGCGGCGGGAGTAGGCTCGGTGCGAGACGCCCTGGCTTGGGTTGCCGAGAACGGT
>CAYMBA010000151.1:0-6641 GCA_964388535.1 uncultured bacterium
ATAGAGGCGGTGGCCCCTGGCGCACCAGAGGGACCAAAGAATCCGCCCTTCTATCACGAGTTTCTTCCTCTGCAGGGCTGTATCGATTGGGAATGTCTGGATTCACCGCCCCGGCTGGAGCCCGATCGGTTGAAGGGCATGGTCGCAAGGTATGATGGAGAGATCCGAGCAGTCGACAGAAGCCTGGGCCGTCTGATTCAGGACCTAGAGAGTCGCGGGCTGTTGCGCACGTCGCACATCCTCTTGCTCTGCGACCATGGTGAGGAATTCTTCGATCACGGTGGGTGGTTCCACGGGCACTCGATATACGAGGAAGTAGCCGGTTGCTTGCTGGCCTACAGGCCGCCGGGGGGCCTGGATTCGGCTAAGGTGATTGAGTATCCGGTGGCCACCCTGGATGTTTTCACTTCGTTGCTGATGAAGTTGGGAATCGAACGCCCGAAGGGGCTTCAAGCTCAACCACTGCCGGAGCTTCTGGGACTGCCCGCGGATGGGAGAAGCAGGCCAGTCCTCTGCGAGCTCCCACCGAGCCTCTTCTCGCTCCGACTCGGCCGATGGAAGCTCGTTAGACGAGGCAGCCCAGAGGCCCCACAGTTCAAGCTGTTCGACATGCTAGAGGACCCGCTCGAACTGAGGGATCTCTCTGGACAGTACCCGGACACGTTGGCCTTGCTCAAAGGGTATCTGGAAGGAATCACAGCCGAGCATGCCCAGGCAGGGCTGAGGCATGCTGAGACCGTTTTGGACGAGGAGATGCTCCGGAGACTGAAGAACCTGGGCTATCTCAACTAGCCCAGTGCGGCGCGGAGATTCGTGGTACTTCGCGCATAAGCCAAGGGCTCTGGGAGCCTAAGGGAACCAACGCCGGCGGAGCTAAGGACGAGCGCGCAAGCGCTGTTAGTTCAAGAAGATCCTTTCATGTCGACACGAATCTTCGAACCACAGGCGATGGGAAGACGATTGTCTGCAGCGCTCCTGGCTTCCTTGCCAGTCTGCGCAGCCATAGGCGTTGCCGAGACGGCTCTTTCTGCAGGGAGGCAGGTCACCGCAGCCGAGTTGCTCTACGGTGCTTGGATCCACTCCCTATTCGCCGTAGGGGTGGCGCTGGTTGCCTCGCTTCTACGGAAGCAGGCCCACAGCGCAGCAGCCACAGCCCTGGGGTTGGTTATCCTCGGGGAGGGAGTCGCCGTCGGCGGCTACTGGACGAATGTCCTCCTAGGGGTTCCACCGCTCGCTACGGCGAAGGGACGTCTACTTACGGCCCTATTAGCGGGCGCTTGGGCGCTCGCTGGCCTGGCAGCGGCGTACCTGCTTAGTAGGCGCCTGGCCCGCGTGATCCAGCCTATGGCGGCTTCTTCCGCCGGTGGGGTGGCAATGTTCACGTTAGCCGCCGTCGTCCTGGCTGGAGCCCTCATCTGGACAATTGGCCGCCTCCCGACCGGGCGGGGCGTCTCCGGCAAGGCAGGGAAGCCTCCCGCCGAGGCACCGGATCTCATTGTGATTCTCATCGACACCCTGAGGCGCGACCACGTTTCGTTCTATGGATATGACCGCCCCACGACGCCGAACATAGATAGCCTTTTCGCATGCAGCTTTGCCTTCAGCCAGGGCTACACGGCGAGCACGTGGACCATCCCGACCGTCGCAAGTGTCTTCACAGGGCTCTATCCCTCATCGCACGGCGTCAACTCTGCACTCATCGGTCTGCCGCCCGAGGTCACTACGCTAGCAGAGCACATGCGCCTGCACGGCTACCACACTGCAGCCTTTGTAGCGAATGCCACGATTACCCGTAGCAACGGCTTTGGGCAGGGATTCGACGTCTTCTTCCCACCCTCGCCGCCATGGTGGACATACCACCAGAGGACAGCCTTCGAGAGGGCCGCTGGGCAGGTCGTAAGGCCGAGCTCCGGGAGCCAAGGTTGGAGGATCACCCTAGAAGCACTCCGATGGTTTGAGCACACACCACCCCCGCGCTTTGCCTACATCCACTATCTGGAGCCACACTCGCCCTACACCCCGCTCAGAAAGGATCGAGAGGCCGTGGCGCCAGGGGCTCCTGAGGGACCCTCCGTGCCCCCCCTCCTACGCAAGTACCGACCAAAACTGGACAGGATCGGCTGCAAAGACTGGGAGTGCCTCGACGATCCACCTAGGGTGGAGGGGAACGCATTGGAAGGCATGATCGCCAACTATGATGGCGAGATTCATCTTGTTGACCGCCGTGTTGGGAAGCTCCTGAGAGGGCTCCGCGAACAGGGCATCACGGAACGGGCACACATCGTGTTCCTATCCGACCACGGGGAAGAGTTCTTCGACCACAGGGGGTGGTTCCACGGCAACTCCATATACGAGGAGATGACCGGGTGCGTAATGGCATATACGCCACCCGGAGGCATTCGCCCCGGAAGACGCCTCGACCGGCCTGTTTCCATGCTCGACCTGCTGCGCACGGTCTTTGAGATGCTGCCGATAGAGCCCCCACCCTTGCACCAAGGACAGGTCATTCCGGAGCTGCTAGGGAGCCAAGGAATCGCAAGGCCTGTGCTCAGCGAACAACCACCCTTCTTGTTCTCACTGCGGATGGGAAAGTGGAAGCTCATCCGCCGCGGGAAGTTGGAGGATCCGACGTGGCTGCTTTTCAACATGCAAGAAGACCCCCTCGAGAAGCATGATCTTTCGGCGGCTCAGCCTGATACGACAGCCTGGTTACGCGGCTATTTGGAGGGGATCGTGTCGGAGCTGGAGCAGACGCGCGCGGGCACTGAGGCGGTGATGGACGACCCAGCGCTACTCGAACGCCTTCGCTCCCTGGGCTATGTCGACTAGTGCGGCTCGAAGAATCGTGTTGATTGGCCTGCAACCGAGTCCCCCGCTTGATCTTCCGCGCTAGTTTCCCTAAGGCAAGCCATAGCCGTTGCAAGAGAATGGCTTCACAATCCCTCAAACCCGGTTACCCACGAATCTTCAAACCACGCATAAGCTGCGGACACCTGGCGCGGCTTTTGCTTCCTTTCAGCCGCAATGTCGCATCATCGAACAAACGCCACAGGATCAAACCGCAGGCGCAAAGGGTTCATCCCCCCACACTGCCCAAACCCCAGCTGCAAGTACCATATTCCCCAGCCAGGGTGGAAATGGGTCAAGTATGGGCACTTTACGAGGCCGTCCGACGGCAAGCGTTTCCAGTGCTTCAGATGCACGCATTGTGGCCGTCGCTTCTCCACAAGGACGTTCCAGACCTCCTATTGGTTGAAGCGCCGAGACCTACTGCGCCGCGTCTGCGCGCACGCTGTAGAGGGAGCGGCACTTAGACAGATAGCCAGGGTACTTGGCACCACCCACTCGACCGTTGCCAGGCACATAGCCCGTGGCGGGCGACATTGTCTGCTCTTCCACACCCGCCTGATCCGCAGTCACCACGTCACTGAGCCGCTGGTCTTCGACGGATTTGAGTCCTATGAGCTCTCCCACTACTTCCCGTTCCATCTCAACATCCTCGTGGGAGCGAAGACCCGGATGATCTACAACTTCACCGAATCTCCGCTCCGTCGCAAAGGAAGGATGACCCCAGGGCAGAAGCAAAGGCGCAGTCAGATAGAGCGGCAGCTGGGCCGACCTGACCCACGAGCGATTCTCAAAGGCGTACTGAAGCTGATTGGGCCCATGGCACGCAAGGTCGCAAACGGCATACTTGCGCTTAGGTCGGACGAGCACCCGCACTATGGAAGGGCCATCGCAATCCTAAGAAAGAAGCTCGCTGCCCCCCTGCAGATACAGCACACGACGATTTCCTCCACACTGCCCAGAACAGCTAGAAACCCACTATTCCCCGTGAACCTCACCGACCTGCTGATGCGGCATTCGTGTGCCAACTTCCATCGAAAGACGATCGCCTTCAGCAAGCGCCGGCAAGCAGCCATCGAGCGACATGCTCTGTTCACTGTCTGGAGGAATACGATCCGTCCGAGGGTGGAAAAGCGCTCCCGCAAGACGCCGGCAATGTGCGCAGGCATCCTTGAGCGACCACTCACCTGGGCGGACATCCTGAGGACCCGGCTCTTCCCGGCCCACCAACCACTGACGAAGGAATGGCTGCGGTACTACCGAGCCGAGGTGGCAACACCCGCACTCGGCCCCAGGCAACGCCACCACAGGCTCAAGTATGCCGTCTAGCCTCGGCACTCTCTCGGCTATTGGGTCCCCCGCGCAGCAGGGCCCCGACACATGCAGCTCCCGAGCAGGACGCTGTTGTCCACCCTGAAGCGAACCCGCACGACGCTTCCCTCGGCTCCCGCAGCCTCCTTGCGCGCCTGGACGCAGGCCGGACTACTGCCTTCTTGGTTTGCGAAACCCCATTGCCGCTCGTATACTCCGCCTGCCTAGGGCGTCCCTGGTAGCTACGCCTGAAAGAGGGCTTCCGGGAGAGTTCTAATGGCACGCGGAGCAAGAGTTCTCGGCACCGGGATGGCGGTGCCCGAGGATGTCATAACGAACGAGTACTTAGCGACAATCGTCGATACGAGCGACGAATGGATCGTGACCCGCACGGGCATGAAGGAACGTAGGCGCGCGAAGCCGCACGAGGCCGCCTCCGACTTCGCTGTTCCTGCTGCGCAAGAGGCCCTACAAAGGGCAGGAATCACTCCGAAAGACCTCGACATGATCATAGTGGCCACAGTGACGCCAGATACCCTCTTTCCCGCGACCGCTTGTGTCGTCCAAGACCGCCTGGGGGCCCGAAGGATTCCGGCCTTCGACATATCCGCAGGCTGCACAGGTGCAATATATGGCCTTGCGCTAGCAGATAATCTGATCCGCGCGGGCGCCTACAAGTACATCCTCGTCACCGGTGTTGAGATACTCACCAAGATCACAAACTGGTCAGACCGCTCCACTTGCGTGCTATTCGGGGATGGCGCTGGAGCCGCAGTCGTGGGTCCGAGTGACGAAGAAGGCTTCGGGCTCCTGGCTCACCACCTCGCTTCCGACGGGGGCGCCGGCGGCGCACTCCATATGCCCGCCGGCGGCAGTAGGTTGCCAGCCTCGCACGAGACAGTGGAAAAGAACCTCCACACTCTGCACATGCGGGGCAACGAGATATATAAGACAGCCATCAATACCATGCTCGAATCCTGCACCATCCTCCTTGACAGGACAGGCCTAGCAGCGTCCGACGTCGACCTCTTTGTGTTCCATCAGGCCAACCTCAGGATTATCGAGGCGGTGGGCAAGAAGCTCGGTGCAACAGATGAGCAGGTATTCGTCAACATCCACAAGTACGGCAACACATCTTCGGCGTCCACAATGCTGGCCCTCCATGAGGCCGAAGAAGAAGGTCGGATCAAGCGGGGCTCCGTTGTCGTTCAGGTAGCCTTTGGGGCTGGACTAACCTGGGGCGGTCTGCTCTGGCGCTGGTAGCAGCGGATCGAAGATTGGTGGCGGAAGCACCCCAGACATTTGCCTCCCAAACGCTCTGCCCCACTCGGAAGGAATCCTCACCGTGTGCTCCAGATCTCCCACTGAGCCAAGCAGATATGCCAGCCTTATCACGAATCCTCAAGCCACGCTCTGCCGATAGGACAGAGAGAAGGCTCTTGTAGCACGGAGGTATCTACCGAATGCCAAGGAAAACCAGATCCACGCAGCACCCCCGACGTCGACGCAAGGCCAAGGCATCCCTACCCCCAGGTGTCTTTCCCCAGGGTACCGTCAGGGAGCCGGTCCTCAAAGGGAACCACATTCGAAGAGTGGGGATCGTCTTCGCAGGGGGACCCGCACCGGCGGCAAATGCGGTAATAAGCGCGGCTGCTATCTCTTTCCTCGACACGGGCAGGGAAGTCATCGGATTCCGTGATGGCTACCGCCATCTGGAACGGTATCACCCTGTGACCTCGAGGCTACAACTGGGCAAGCACTACCAGGTGTTCTCCCCCAGAGACGTCACAGGCATAAGGAACACACAGGGCATCATAATAGGAACCTCTAGGGCCAACCCCGGCTCTGAGATCAGGGGCCCACAAGACCTCAAGGACCCAAAACGCACCCAGAAGCTCCACAATTGCTATGCCGCCATGGTGGACCTGGGCATCGATGCTCTCATCTCGATCGGCGGGGACGACACCCTGAAGACAGCCAATTTGCTCTATGAATACCAAAAGCGGCTACCCAAGGCCGCCAAGCGGATCCATATCGTGCACCTGCCAAAGACGATAGACAACGACTACGAGGGCATCGACTTCACCTTCGGCTACTTCACAGCCGTGGACTTCCTGGCAAAGGAGATGAAGAACCTCCGCGCCGACGCAGAGGCAAGCAACCGCTATTTCATCGCGCAGGCGATGGGGCGCAAGGCTGGGTGGCTCTCCTATGGTGTCGGGATAGCTGGCGAAGCAAACATGATCTTCAGCGTCGAGGACATAGAAGAAGACATGCTCTTCGACGAGGAAGTCGTGGCGGAGGATGGCAGCAGGCGAGTAGAAAAGCGGCTCAGGGTAGAGGCCCTGGTTGACCGCATTGTGGACCTCATGATCTGGAGAGAGGAGAAGGAGGGGAAAGGATTCGGGACCGTAGTGCTGGCTGAGGGACTCGCAGAGCTACTTCCCGAGAAGTACATCAGGGACATCGACAAGGACGAGCAC
>CAYMBA010000152.1:0-6641 GCA_964388535.1 uncultured bacterium
GCCACGCCTTACCCTGGTTTGATGGACCTTGGTCCAACGATCCTGGACCTATTCGGCATATCGAAGCCGCCGTATATGGACGGAGTGTCTCTTTTCGACGAGGCCTCCTGTGGCTCGAGGCGCAGCCTACTGGATGCGTATTTCCCCGCGGGAGTTCCTTCGGGGATCTCCAACGCCGTGGATGAGGAGATGCTCAGATGAGACTCTCGCCCAGGAAAGCGACCGCCTTGCGCCCCCGCGGGAATCCCGCCCGCAGGTTTGCGGGTCGACTACGGCTGATCGCGATCGGAGCAGCGGCTCTTGTTGCAGCCACTTGGCTGGTTCAGCACGTAGCTGCGGAACGTCACCAGGGCGTCGCGTCGCCATTTGGTATCAAGAAGCTCATCATCCTTGGCATCGACGGTGTGGACTATGGGCTGCTGAAGCGCTGGATGGAGGAAGGTCGCCTGCCCAACTTTGAGCGCCTGAGCAGGCAAGGCGACTTCAAGCCCTTGCAGACCAGTATGCCGCCGCAGAGCCCGGTCGCTTGGTCCAACTTCATGACAGGAATGAACTCAGGCGGCCATGGGATCTTCGATTTCATCCACCGCAACCCTCGCACGTACCTTCCCTACTCATCGATGTCGGAGGTCCTCCCACCGAAAGAGCACCTGACGGTGCTTGGGCTCAAGCTCCCCAACAAAATAGGCCTGCCGTTCTCTCACTTCGTCCTTCCCCTGACAGGAGGAACAACGAGGAACCTGCGCAAAGGCCAGCCGTTCTGGCACTACCTGGGGGACAGGGGTATCCCAGCGGTAATACACAGGATTCCTGTCAACTTTCCGCCGGTCGGTGATGGGGCTGTAACACTCTCCGGCATGGGCACACCCGACATCCAGGGAACCAATGGAACCTACGCCTACTATACGGACAATCCCCCGCCTGACTACGAGAGTGCAACGGGGGGAAAGATATTCCTCGTGACCGTTACTGACGGGGTGGTCAAGGAACGCCTGTACGGACCTCCTAACGACTTCATCGACTACGAGGAACTGGAGAAGGAATTGGGACGGAGGGTCACTTCCCTAGACCGGAAAGCGTCCATTCCATTCACTGTGTATGTGGACCCCGAGAATCCGGTCGCGCGAATAGACATAGACGGGAAGAGCATATTCTTGGAGGAGGGAAAGTTCTCTCCTTGGGTAGAGCTGACCTTCCACATGCTGCCCACCCCCGGGATCATCCGCTGGGCCTGGCACGATCTCGTCAGTGTCAAGGGAATGGTCAGATTCTATCTCAAGAGTGCACACCCTTACTTCGGTCTCTACGTCACGCCGATACAGATAAGCCCATTACACCCAGCGCTTCCAATCAGCACGCCACCGGAGTACGCACGCCAGCTGGCCGAGGCGATAGGCCCGTACTACACCCAAGGAATGCCGGAAGACACAAAGGCTCTGGAGAAGGATGTCTTCAGCAACGCTGACTTCATGAAACAGGCCCAGATCGTAGTAGATGAAGAAATAAGGATGGCAGAGTACGAGCTGAACAGACTCAAGGAGGGGGTCCTCTTCCTCTACTTCTCGGCCATCGATCAGATAGGCCACGTCATGTGGCGCACCATGGCGGGCGAGGAAACCCACCCCGCCTATGTGAGTGAGCTGGATGATCCCTTCAAGAACATCTATCCGGAGCTATACGAGCGCTTCGACAAGGTCGTCGGAATGGCGCTCGACCACCTGGACGACGAAACCTGCCTGATCGTGATGAGTGACCACGGCTTCTCCACGTGGCGCAGAGCCTTCGATCTCAATCGCTGGCTCTACGAGAATGGCTACTTGGCGTTGAAGCCAGGCGTGAAGCCAGAAGACGTAGAGTACTTCCAAGGTATCGACTGGCGAAACACGCGGCTGTACGGGATCGGCATAAACGGGATGTGCGTCAATCAGATGGGACGAGAGAAGTTCGGAATCGTCCCACCGGGTCCGGAGAAACGAAGACTCCTGCTCGAGGTTGCTGAGAAACTGGAGTCCATAGTCGACCCGGTCACCGGGCAGCATCCGATTCTAAAGGTGTTCCTCAATGAGGAAATCTATTCGGGCCCGTATGCGAAGGACGGGCCTGACGCACAGATAGGATACAATAGGGGTTATCGTACATCGGATGAGAGCGCGGTCGGCGAGATCACTGAAGCAGTGCTTTCAGACAACACCAGGCGTTGGAGTGGTGACCATTGTCAGGACTACCGGGTGGTCCCGGGGATCGTCTTGTCGAACATGAAGATCCACCATCCGCATCCGGCCCTGACGGACATAGCTCCCACAGTCCTGACGCTCTTTGGAATCGAGCCTCCCAAGGAGATGCAGGGCAGGTGCATTTTCCTCCAATAGGGAGTGCTGTCCTCTGAAGGGAGGGAATGAAATGTTCGGCGGAGGGGGAAAGGTAAAGATCGGCAAGGACCTATACGCACGCGCTGAACGGTATGCGAAACTGGCCGGGTACGCTTCGGTCGACGAATTCGTGATCCACCTCCTGGAGAAAGAGCTGGCGAAGATCGAAGAAGGCCAGTCGGATGAGGAGATCAAGGAAAAGCTGAAGGGCCTCGGGTATCTCACGTAGAGGCCGATGGGGATCCGTGGACATCCGGACCTGGCCAGCTCGAAATAGGCCAGCAGGCGATCGCAGCTCGCCGAGGGAAAGGGGCGCTGTCGTGCCTTGGGGCCCTGATCCCGGGGCTGGCTGGCCGAAGAGAAACCCAAGGGTTCAGCCGATCCGCCGTCCGCAGGATCTGCGGGGGATCCAGCAATGATCCTTTGGCTCATAGCAAAGATAGTGGATGCGATCATGGGAGTGCTTCTAGCTCCCTTCAGATCGATGCACCCCTTTATCGGTCTCCTCTTTGTCTCGGCTGCAACAGGCATCGTAATGGTCTTGATCTTCGGGAAGACATCGAACCAGAACGCGATCAGGGCAGCAAAGGCGAAACTCAAGGCCTACATTGCAGAGATCTGGCTCTTCAGGAACGATCTGTTGGTCATGCTCGCGGCAACCGTGCGTGTCTTCGCACACACGGGGCGATACCTACTCCACAGCCTACGTCCCATCGTTTTTCTCATGGTTCCTGTGCTTGCAATAATGGTCACGTTGGGACTCCGCTACGGCCACAGACCCTTGCATCCCGGCGAGACAATCCTGTTATGTGCGCGGCTAGATTGCAGCGAGGCCGACGAGCTGACTTCCGTGGATCTTGGTGTGCCAGAAGGCCTCAGCATCGTCGCGCCCCCACTGCGAATCAGCCGGCTCTGCGAGGTAGATTGGCAAGTGCGCGCGGAGGCGCCCGGTTCATATGACATCACCATAAAGACTCCAAGAGGTACCGTGACCAAGCGCATCCTTGTGTCTGAAGCCTCCAAGGAGCCCCTTGTGCCGGTCTCTACGGAACGGGGTCGGTGGATGTCCGCTGCTTTCTTGGAGTACCCCGCAGAGCCCCCACTGGACGGCAAGACCGCAGTGTCCCGGATCACCTGTCGCAACTGGCCCGAACGGAACCTCAGCGTCTTCGGACTAGGCGTTCACTGGCTCGTTGCATTCTTCATACTGTCCATAGCCGCAGGATTCGCCGTCAAGGACCTCTTCGGAGTGGAAGTATAACCTCAGCCATGGAGACGTTCGATGTCTGAAGAGAGGTGGGATGCACCTGATCCCAGGGGAGTCGTTGACCTTCACATTCACACGACCGCGTCCGACGGCAGTGAGACCCCAAGAGAGATCTTCGAGATGGCACAGGCAGCGGGCCTTGCGGCAATCGGCTTCTGCGACCATGACACCATAGGTGCAACCGAAGAAGGGCTACGCCTCGCCGAAGAGTTTGGAATAGAGTTCGTGCCCGGGTGCGAAATAGGAATATCCCATGAACCAGAGCATGGTCTAGTGGAGGTCGACCTGGTTGCCTACTACTACGACCCAACAAACGCGGATCTGCAAGAGGTTCTCTCGCGGCTACAGAAGGCCAAGAACGAGAAACTGGACGCCCAGTTGCACATCCTCGAACGTGAGGGTTTCCGCATACCTAAAGAGGAAGTCTTGCAGCAAGCACAGGGTGAAACCATCCGCAGGCCACATATCTTTGCGGTCCTCAAGAGGTACTACCCAGAGATGACGCCCGATGTCTTCTACCCGAACACGGACTTCGGAGGGCCTTGGTACGCGCCCAAGGCATTTTCGCTTAGCCTTGAGGACTGCGTGGATGTTGTGGAGCGGGCTGGCGGCGTCTGCGTGCTCTCTAGTCCTGGGGCATACAACACGAAGTTCAAGAAGGATGGCACACTCATCGACCCCGATGTCGATCGCATGGTGGCCTATTGCGCAGCCCATGGGGTGCGAGGCCTCGAGGTGGTCTATTCATATGACAAGAACAAGCCCTACTACCGCGGAGAAGGTCAAACTATCTCCAGGACCCAGCTCGACGCCCTCATAGGCCACTATCTGACGCTAGCCAGAGAACTCGGTATGTTCGCCACTGGAGGTTCCGACTACCACGGTCGTAGTAAGCCGCAGATACGCCTGGGAGACGTGCCAGTAGCATACCGCTATCTGGAAGAACTAAAGAGAGCTGTGGGCGGGGCGTAGCGGCAGAGAGGTAGTGCGGGTCGGAGCGCCCTAGCTTCCACCGTGGGGCAGTCAGGCTCTGGGCGTCCTTTCCAGGCACGTCCCCTCGCAGCGCAAGCATCTTGCACCAGCAGCCACGCGCAGCGACTGGAAGGCAGAAGGCCATGGATGCGCCTCTGGGGTTGTCCAGAGGCCTTTGGAGCGATAACTTATTCGGTCGGCGCACGCATGTGGAACCTGGCGGGCGTTCCAAGGTGCAACGGCGCCGGATGGATGCCGGGGAAGGACCCGGCACGGAAACCGGTGACATCGCCAACTCAGAGACAGGAGGCCGCAATCATGGGAATGATCGATGCCAATACAGCGGCGCAACTAAAGCAGCTTTTCAGCGGAATCACGAACCCCGTCGGGCTTAAGCTATTCAAGAGCGACGTGGGTTGCCGCTACTGCAGCCACACCCACCAGCTGATGGAAGAAGTAGCGGGCTTTTCGGAACACCTGAAACTGGAAGTCTTTGACATGGCCGAACACAAGGATCTGGCCGAGCAGTATCACATCGACAGGGCACCGGCTCTTGTCATCCAAGGCGCCGAAGACGAAGGGGTCCGCTTCTACGGGATCCCGGCTGGTCACGAGTTTGCCACGATCGTCGAAGCAGTCCTGGACTATGGAATGGGTCGCGGGCTAGACCTAGCTGATTCAACAGTGAAAGCTCTCGGGCAGGTCCAGAAGCCAATGAGGATCCAGGTCTTCGTGACACCAACCTGTCCATACTGCCCAAATGCGGTCCGCCTGGCACACAAGTTCGCGCGTGCGTCGAAGCACATCATTGGCGAGGGAGTGGAAGTGAGCGAGTTCCCCGACCTGATTGAGAAATACTCGGTTCAAGGTGTCCCGAAGACTGTCGTTAACGACGCTGTGGAGTTCGTTGGAGCTCACCCGGAGGAGTCCGCCCTCCAATACGTGCTGGAGGCAGCCAAGATCGGAGGCTGATGCTCGCAATGACGTACGAGCCTTACGACCACAAGCGGATCGAGAAGAAGTGGCAAAAATGGTGGGAAGAAAACCACGTCAATGAGCCGGACCTGGAGAAGGCAGAGAAGCCCTTCTACGTGCTGATGATGTTCCCATATCCCTCTGCGGAAGGGCTCCACGTAGGGAACGTCTATGCCTTCACAGGGGCCGACATACAGGGTAGGTACCACCGGCTGCGGGGCTACGACGTCTTTGAGCCCATGGGATTCGATGCCTTCGGGATCCACTCGGAGAACTTCGCCCTGCGTGTGAACACTCACCCCATGAAGCTCATCCCCAGGAACGTCGAGAACTTCCGGCGGCAGTTGCGGATGATGGGCTTCATGCTTGACTGGTCCCACGAGGTCCTCACTCCCGATCCCGCTTACTACAAGTGGACCCAGTGGATCTTCCTTCAGCTGTACAAGCACGGGTTGGCGTACAGGGGCAAAGCGCCTGTAAACTGGTGCCCGAAGTGCCATACGGTCATTGCTAATGAGCAGGTGATCGACGGCAAGTGCGAACGGCATCCCGACACCCCGGTCGAGAGGCGAGTGCTCGAACAGTGGTTTTTCCGCATCACAAAGTACGCCCAGAGGCTGCTCGACAACCTGTCGTGGATCGACTGGTCGGAGACGACCAAGACGGCTCAGAGGAACTGGATTGGCCGCAGCGAAGGCGCATTCGTCGACTTCAAGGTCGAGAATACGGACGACGTAATCCGAGTCTTCACGACGCGGCCGGATACCCTATACGGGGCGACGTACATGGTCCTGGCGCCGGAGCACCCTCTGGTAGAGCGCATCACGGCGCCAGAGCAGAGGGAAGCCGTAGAGGCATACAGAGAAGCCGCTAGCAAGCTGCGTGACGTCGACCGAACAGACGAGAGCAGGGAGAAAACAGGCGTACCCCTCGGTGCCAACGCGATAAATCCAGTCAATGGAAAGCCAATACCGATATGGATCAGCGACTACGTGCTTCTCGAATACGGCACCGGGGCGATCATGGCCGTGCCGGCTCACGACACGCGGGACTTCGAG
>CAYMBA010000153.1:0-6622 GCA_964388535.1 uncultured bacterium
CTCTACACCTCACCAACAGCCGAGCCCCAACACTCCCAGCCCCTAACCTTAGCTAGCCAAGGGGCCAAGACCTCCGACGACGCGCCGATCCACAATTCCTCACAGCCTCCTACGACTTCTGTTTCTAGACTCTGCACGAGATAGTAGGAAAAACCCCACGGGGACCGATATGCGCAGGCCCTTGGGTAGCCTTTCCAGGCCGCAGTCCGGGAAGTGACCCCGCCACCGGCCTGGGTTGGGGACGAGGGCGAGATTGGTACCAGTTGGAGACCGAAGTCGATGCCGCTGAGCACAGCCGGGCTGGGCGCTGAGTGGGCTGCCGGTGTCGTGAGGCAGTTAGGAAACACGTTGCTACGGCGTAGGATAGAAGGGCCAAAAGGGGCTGGGAAGCGCGCAAATGCGGCTTTACAGCGGGTCGGTGTTCTCATAGACTCCGTTGGTTACCCGGCTGAGCCTGTCCGGGGGAGCTGGGGAAGCGCACCGGCTCTGGGGGGCAGACTGTCCGCCAGGGGCACTGGAGGTCTGGGGCTGCGTGCTCCTCCGGGGAGTGGGCCAGGAGGCCAGAGGCGTTGCTGTTGTCGGATTCCCTGGGAGGCAAGATGAACCTCACACTCAAGCAGGAGGATCTGGAGCGGGCGCTCCAGATAGCCTCAAGTGTCGTTCCTAGCAAGAGCACGATGCAGATTCTTGAGACTGTGCTCATAGAGGCTGAAGGCGAGGAGGCGGTTTTCACGGCTACCGACCTGGACGTGTCTGTGAGGACTAGGTGTCCAGTGGAGGTTGAAGCCCCTGGGAAAGCGGCAGTATCAGCGCGCCGACTCTACGAGGTGGTCCGCGAGCTTCCTGACGAGCAGGTGTCCCTTACTGGCGATGAGCAGAAGCTCACCCTTGCGCGGTCCGCCGGGCAGTACGGGTTTGTTGGAGCTGCCGTAGAGGACTTCCCTCCGCTTCCGAAGATGGAGGACGAAAGTGAGATTGGCCTCCCTCATGACAAACTTGTACGGCTGATAAAGAGAACACTTTACGCTGTGTCGTCGGACGAGACCCGGCCAGAACTAACCGGGGTCCTGCTTGAGGTTGAACCAGGGGAGGCGAGGATGGTCGCCACGAACGGCCATCGTCTCGCGCGCGCTACAGTATCGGGGAAGTTCTCTGGAAAGTGGAATGTGCTGATCCCCGGTAAGTCACTCAACCAGTTCCTGCGACTTGCTTCCTCGTTCACCGGTGACGTACGGATTGCCGCGACGAAGAGCTATGCGCGCTTCACGCTTGGGGAGACACAAATGTACACGCGCCTGCTTGAGGGCCCGTTCCCCGACTACCGGCGCGTTATACCTGCTGACAATCCCCTCAAAGCAGTTGTCAATAGAGAGGCGATACAGAGTTCACTCAAGCGCATCCTCGTCCTTTCGGACTCGCAGACGAGGCAGGTCAGGCTGGAGTTTCAGCCTGAGCGGCTGACTATCATGGCGGAGTACCAGGGCGCCGGCGAGGCGAAGGAGGAGATTCCCATCGAGTACGAGGCCGAACCCCTGCTGGTTGGCTTCAACGGCGGCTATCTCTTCGAAATGTTGAGGACGTTTGACTCCGACAGGCTCGAAATGGCCTTCGAGTCACCGAGGGCTGCCGGCCTGTTCCGGCCGATCGGGGGGGCTGAGGAGGAGGATCTCCTTTGCTTGATAATGCCCCTGCGGTTGCCGGAGGCAGGTGGGGGCGATGAAGAGGCCTGAGCACGTCGGGAGAGTCCTCGAGGACTTCCTTGCCAAGGCGGGACTGGGACGGGCTCTGGCGGAGTGGAGAGTGCTGGAGGCCTGGCCTGATATCGTCGGTCCCCAGCTGGCCAGTCATGCTAGGGCGGTTCAGTGCCGAGACGGGGTGCTCTGGGTCAAAGTTCCGAGCAGCACTTGGCGCCAGCATCTCATATTCCTGAAGCCGAGGATTCTCGAGAAGATCAGACGTGATCACCCCCGGGCGCGGGTGAAAGAGATACGGCTGGTGAGCCGCTGGTCGGACGAGCAGGGCGTATGAGGATAGAAAAGTGACAGAAAAGGAGAACAGAGAACGGGGGACGCTGGAGGTTGATGACAGTCTCCGCCCTCCTGTTACAGAGGATGCCGAGGGTTATACGGCCGAGGACATTCAGGTTCTGAAGGGCCTGGAGGGCGTTCGGCGACGGCCGAGCATGTACATTGGCAGCACCTCGAGTCGCGGTCTACACCATCTAGTCTACGAGGTTGTCGACAACTCGATCGATGAGGCCCTTGCTGGCTACTGCGACAGGATAGTGGTGACGCTTCATGCCGATGGAAGCGTCAGTGTTGAAGACAACGGGCGCGGCATCCCTGTGGATATGCACCCAGAGCAGAAGCGGCCCGCAGTGGAGGTGGTGATGACCTCCCTGCATGCTGGTGGCAAGTTCGGTGGCCGCACGTACAAGGTTTCCGGTGGGCTGCATGGGGTCGGGGTGTCCGTTGTCAATGCGCTCTCTGAGTGGCTTGAGGTGCAGGTCTTCCAGAAAGGTGCAATCTTCAGGCAACGCTATAGCCGGGGAGAAGTAGTGACGGACCTGGAAATCATCGGCAATACGCAGAAGCGCGGCACGCTTGTGCGCTTCAAGCCGGACCCCGAGATCTTCGAAGAGACGGAGTTCAAGTACGAGACGATCGCCAACAGACTCCGTGAACTGGCCTTCTTGAACAAAGGGGTAAGAATAGAGCTTCGCCAGGAGCTGGGGGCCAGGCCTGAGGAGGGAGACACGGCGCTTTCAAAGCTGCTGGAGAGAGCTGAGGAGCCAGGAGGTTTCGCGCGGCAAGACGTCTTCCTGTATGAGGGAGGGCTCCTGGAGTTTGTGCGCTACTTGAATGAAGGTAAGTCCCCCATACACCCTGAGCCGATACTGATCTCACGTGAGCGAGACGGATTCGCCCTCGACGTGGCCATGCAATACACCGACGGCTACGCTGAATCGGTGATGGCATATGTGAATAACATACACACGACTGAGGGCGGTACGCACGTGGTGGGCTTCAGGACGGCGCTAACGAGGAGTTTGAACGCATACGGCCAGAAGGCGGGCTTGTTGAAGGACCTCAAGCGGGGGCTTTCGGGTGACGATGTCCGTGAGGGCCTGACGGCAGTCATCAGTGTGAAACTCGTCAACCCTCAGTTCGAAGGGCAGACAAAGGCGAAGCTGGGCAACAGTGAGGTCAAAGGCCTTGTCGACTCCATAGTCTCGGAGGACCTGACCGATTTCCTGGAGAACAATGAGCGGGTCGCCCGCATGATCATAGAGAAATGTGTGGCCACGGCGCGCGCAAGAGACGCCGCTCGACGGGCAAGGGATCTCATAAGGAGAAAGACAGCGCTCGAGTCGGGGTCGTTGCCTGGGAAACTGGCTGACTGCTCGGAGCGGGATCCCGAGATGGCGGAGCTGTTCATTGTCGAGGGTGACTCAGCCGGGGGAAGCGCAAAGCAGGGTCGTGACCGGCGCTTCCAGGCTATTCTCCCGCTGAAGGGGAAAATCCTGAATGTAGAGAAGGCTAGGCCAGATAAGGCCCTGGAGAACGATGAGATAAGGACACTTATTCTCGCGATCGGGACCGGGTTTGGAGAGGAGGAGTTCGACATTACGAAGCTCCGCTACGGGAAAATCATCATAATGACCGATGCCGACGTGGATGGCGCGCACATACGAACGCTGCTTCTTACGTTCTTCTATAGGTATATGCGCCCATTGATCGACCTCGGGCACATCTACATAGCGCAACCCCCGCTGTACAGGATAAAGAAGGGCAAGCAGGAGTGGTACGCGTACGACGATGAAGAGAGGGACAGGATCCTGGAGCAGATAGGCCGCAGGAACTTCCATCTGCAGCGCTACAAGGGTTTGGGCGAGATGAATCCTGAGCAGCTGTGGGAAACTACAATGAACCCCGAAAAGCGCGTACTTCTTGCCGTCTCGAGCGAAGATGCAGCCGAAGCGGATAGGATATTCTCTATCCTGATGGGCGATCAGGTGGAGCCACGAAGGCAGTTTATTGAGGAGAACGCGCTGAAGGTGAAGAACCTTGACATCTAGCTGGCGCGGAACCGGCCCCAGACCTGTTGAGATACAGCCAGAGGCTTGCTGAGCGATGATCCAAGAGGGTGGAAAGATCGTCCCAGTGCTCCTCGAAGAGGAGATGAAGAGCAGCTACATCGATTACTCGATGAGCGTCATCGTCTCGAGAGCTCTTCCCGACGTCCGCGATGGCCTTAAGCCGGTGCAACGGCGCATCCTTGTCGCAATGAATGACTTGGGCCTGCGCCACGATAGGCCCTACAGGAAGTCGGCGAAGATTACAGGCGACGTAACAGGTAACTACCACCCCCACGGGACCGTCGCTGTCTACGATACGATGACCCGCCTGATCCAGGATTTCTCGATGCGCTACCCGCTCCTGGACGGGCAAGGCAACTTCGGTTCGATCGACGGTGATGCGGCTGCAGCTGAGAGGTATACCGAGGCCAGGATGCACGAGTTGGCCGAGGAGATGCTGCGGGACATAGAGAAGAACACCGTCGACTTCAGGCCGAACTACGACGAAACACGCGAAGAGCCTGTCGTGCTTCCTGCGCGCGTGCCGAATCTGCTCATAAATGGTTCTAGCGGCATCGCCGTCGGGATGGCCACGAATGTGCCTCCTCACAACCTGAGGGAGGTTGCCGACGCGATAAGACATCTGATCGAGAACCCCGACGCGACGAGCGAAGATCTGATGCAGTTCGTCAAGGGCCCCGACTTCCCAACGGGGGGAATCATCCTTGGCACGGCGGGCATCAGGAGCTGCTATACGACCGGTAGAGGACATATCACAGTTCGCGCGCGGGCCACGATCGAGGAGGTCGGCAAGGACACACAGGCGATCATAGTAACCGAGATTCCATATATGGTCAGTAAGGCAGCGCTGCTGGAGAAGATCGCAGCGCTGGCGAAGAGTGGAGCTATCAGCGGCATCGCGGACCTGAGGGATGAGTCAGACCGCGAGGGGATGCGCATTGTCATTGCGCTGCGTCGAGATGCTCAGCCGCAAGTGGTGCTCAACCAGTTGTATAAGCACACACAGATGCAGAGCACATTTGCGGCCAATATGCTGGCCCTCATCAACAACAGACCCAAGCTCTTCACCCTGAAGGATCTCTGCCAGGCATACATAGATCACAGATTCGAAGTGATAACGAGGAGGACGAAGCACGACCTCGCGGAGGCTGAGGAGAAGGCGCACATCCTTGAGGGCCTGAAGATCGCGCTCGATCAGATCGACGCAGTAATCTCGCTCATTCGGGCCTCCAAAACCGTAGAGGAAGCCCGCACCGGGCTCATGGAGCGATTTGGCCTAAGCGAACGGCAGGCGAAGGCGATCCTGGAGATGCGCCTGCAGCGACTCACGGGGCTTGAGCGTGAGAAGGTCGAAGGGGACTACCTGGATACGATCAAGCAGATCGAGGAGTACAAGAGCATCTTGGCAAGCCGAGCCAGGGTGCTGGAAATCATAAAGCACGACATTGAGGAGATTGCGGAGAAGTTCGGGGACGAAAGGCGAACGGAGATTGCTCCCTATGAGGAGGAAATCGATCTTGAGGATCTCATTCCACGCGAGGACATGATCATAACGATTAGCCACCGGGGCTACATCAAGAGGGTGCCTGTCAAAGTATACAGAAGCCAGCGGCGGGGAGGAAAGGGACTCACGGGCGCGAAGACAAGGGAAGAGGACTTTGTAGAGCACCTGTTCGTTGCCAATACGCACAGCTACATCCTTTTCTTCACCGACAAGGGGCGGTGTTACTGGTTAAAGGTGTACAATGCGCCGGAGGGCACAAGGCACTCAAAGGGCAAGTCCATCCTGAATCTCATCTCGATCCGGAAGGAGGAGAGGATAGCAGCGTTTGTGCCCGTGCCGGATTTCAGTGGGGAACGCTTCGTGGTTCTTGCCACCAGGCGCGGGACCATAAAGAAGGTTCCCCTGGCGGCCTTTGCTAACCCGAGAAGGACCGGAATCAGGGCCATCACTCTGTCCGAAGGGGACTCGCTCATTGAGGCGGTGGTCACCGATGGAAGGGCCGAGATAGTCATTGCGACTCAGGCTGGCAAGGCAATCCGTTTCCACGAGGACAGGGTTAGGCCAATGGGCCGCACTGCTGGTGGCGTACGCGGGGTAAGGCTGGAAGGCGACGAGGACGGAGTCGTCGGGATGGTCTGCGTGCACGATCCAGACGCGGCCCTCCTCGTTGTGACTCGCAATGGCTATGGCAAGAGAAGCAAGCTGGCAGACTATCGCATCACGAATCGGGGTGGGAGGGGAGTCATCACGGTCCGGATAACGGATAAGAATGGGCCGCTTGTAGCCATAAAGCAGGTCTCTGAGGATGACGAAGTGATGCTGACGACCTCGAGCGGCAAGGTGATAAGGTTGAGGGTGAACCAGGTGTCGATGATAGGCCGCGCGACCCAGGGGGTGCAGCTGATAAAGCTCGATCCCGGAGACTATGTGACCGATGTGGCCAAGATAGTCCAAACCGAGAACGGGGAGGACTGAGGCGGGCGGAACCTAGGACCAGATGGGCCGGGGCCGCGGGCCGC
>CAYMBA010000154.1:0-6612 GCA_964388535.1 uncultured bacterium
GCTCGACCTCGTCCGACGAACAGAGCAGAATCTCGGCCAATCCGGACAGGGCCAACAGCCCGAGCCAGTCCTCCTGCTCCGAGAGCGTCTGCAGCACACTTTCCGCCAGCTCCCGATCCGCGTCCGCAACCGCATGAACTGCATCCACCACCCGCGAGGCTGGAACTTTCCCGCCCCCAAGCGCCCGCCAGTACCAGCGCAGTTTCGCTGCCAGGGTCTGGCTGGGAACATGCCGCACCTCTCCAAGCGGCGACCTCAGCCCCAGCAGCATCTGAATGGCACGCCATGCCCCCTGTCGGGCGTAGACATCGAAAGCCCGCACCCGAAGGACTTCCTCCTGCTCGGTGAGGCCCATCCTTTTCAGGTACTCGCAGAACTCCAAGGTCTGCTCCGGTTCTCCTGCCAGGGGCACGAACCTTTCACCAAGCCAAGAGGCGAATCCTCGCTCGTCAGGCACCGCCCAAGACCTGGCGGCCTCGTACAAAGCAATACTGGAGAACTTGTAGTGGCGGCTGCTCAGCGTCGCGCCTCCCTCGGGATCTGCCGCGCTTGGGTCCACCTCGACGAGCCAGCCACCTTCGCAAAGCCCGGCCGGATCGGGATCCTCGGCAAACGCGGCAAGGATCTCCTCAGCCATCCAAGCCACGATGCGCGGACCCACCCGCGAGAGCAGCGCCAACTTGTGTTTCGTTCCCTCGCTCAGTTCTGAGAGCGCCTCCTCCGACAGAGGCTGTGTCAACCTGGCGAAGCTCGCCGAGATCCGCCCTGCCCAGTCCTCAGCCCTGGCCTTGCGGAACACTGCTTTCGAGGAAAGCCTGAGCAGCCTGTCGGCCTCCTGGAGATCTCCGCCAGAGAAGTGGTGGAGGGCAAACCCAAGCCTCTCGGCCTCGGCAATCCTGCAGCCCAATGATTCAGCAACCATATCCGTCAGTGCGCCAGGCCCGAGCGCCCCCACATCGATCCGAGCCGGTGCCCCGCCGGGGTCTGGATCCACGGCTCTCCGCAAGGCCTCTGGTAGAGAGGCAAGGGAAGGCCTCGTGTCGGCAACTCCAAGAAGGAGTGCTCCCTCCGCCTTCCGCAGGGCTCTAACCACCCGCACGATCACATCCACCGGCTCGTAGGTGCGCCCTATGTCCATGAGCCAGACTGGGCCCAGCTCACCATCAACCCGCCTCAGCGCAGCCTCCAGGAGCAACCTGGTTATCCCCACACCAGGTAGGCCCCAAAGAAGCACCTCCCGGTTGGCCGCTGCCGCATTGAGAATCTCCTCGATCTTCCGAGAACGCCCCCGCAACCGTCCGCCGCTGAGGGAGACCGAGGGATCGGGGGCAGGGAGACCTTGATCAAAGTGCTCGCGCAGGAAATCGATGACCGCCCCTGCGCTAGGCGGCCGGGCCGAGGGCGAATCGGCGGTGAGCGCCCGGATTAGATCCTGCCACGCCGCCCTGCGCCTCAACCTCGCCGGCAACTGCGAGAGAATAATCCCCAGCGAGTAGAGGTCGGCACGGCCGTCCAGACGCCAGCCGTTGAGGACCTCCGGGGCTACGTACGGGGGCGTGCCTCCAAGCGCTTCGGTTCTCTCCCCGGCCGACCCAGGCCGGGAAATCGAAAACCCGAAATCCAGGATCCGTACCCGCGGGGTTTTCCCTTTCTCTAATGCTGCGGCGACATGCTTGGGGCTAGGGGGCGAATGCCGTCTCCACCCCGGAGGCTGAAGCAGAATATTGCCGGGCTTGAGGTCAGAGTGGACCACTCCCCTCCTGTGGATCCGACCGAGTGCCTCGAGCACGCCGAATAGAAGCCGAGGCAGGTCTGCCGGCTGGACAAGGGGCAGCACATCCGTCAGCGGCGCTGCCCAAAGGCGCTCTAGCACAAGGCAGACCGATTCTCCTCCGTCCCACCAAAGGTCGTGAAGAGTGGGCGCCGTACCCTGGGGCAGTACCAGAAGCGCTCTCGCCTCCCTGAGAGCCTCCTCCGAGACCGCCTTCTTGACGACCACCTCCGTGCCACGAACGACATCCTTTGCGAGCACGACCGTCCTGCCGTGCCTCTCGGCCAGTACGGATATGACCTGGTACCGCGGATGCTGCATAGTCGTCCCCGTCCGCCCGGGTCCTGGTGAGAAACCGGCCATGCCAAACCCGTGTTCCCGCCGCTACAGGGCTATTCTACAGCTAAGCACCAAATAGGTGCGACCCAAAATGCAGCGATTTCTTCGCTTTGTGCTCCAAACGCCCCAGTCACGTGCTGCTTCAGCCAAGAGTCGGCGCTGGCCTACCACCTCGCGGTTCGGCTATTACGCTGCTGCGCTTCCACGTCCCTCGGGAGAACCAGACCGCGGCAGCCAACGCCGTCACCACGTTGGAGAGAAAGACTGCCCACCAGATCCCCATCGGGCCCATCCCGAGCACTTTTCCGAGAATGTAGGCGCCCGGGATGCGCAGGAGCCAGAGGCGGCTCATATTCAAGACCATGATGGGCATTGTATGGCCTGAACCCTGAAACGAGCCCATCAGAACCATGATAAAGCCAAAGACAAAGACCGAAAACGAAGTGATGTGAAAGAGATCATACCCGTACCGGACAACCTCTGGATCCGATATGAAGATCCTCGCAATGGCGTCGCCAAAGAAGAACATCAATGTCACTATTGGCAGCAGCAGCACCGCAGTGAGCGACGTCGCCACGGCAACCGAGCGTCCTGCCCGTGCGGTATTCCCCGCGCCCAAGTTTTGCCCGACCGCCGTTGCATTCGCCTGCGCCAGGCCGAACGTTGGCACCATCGCCATGTGTATGATCCTGTGCCCAATGCCGAAGGCAGCGGTAACCGCGGAACCAAAGGTGTTGACGATACTCATCATCACGGTAAAGCCCAGCGACGTACCCGATTGAGCCACGGCCACAGGAAGACCTATCTTTAACATTCTCCTTATCATGCTTGAGCTGTATGACAGATGCCTCAGGTCAAGCCCGAAACCTCTATTCCCGGTCAGCAACCTGGCAATGCCCATGCCTCCTGCCACACTACGAGTCACAAAGGTAGCGATAGCGGCTCCAGCCACGCCGAGTTTGGGCAATGGACCAATCCCAAAGATCAGGAACGGGTCCAGGAACGCGTTGAACAACGCGGTTATCAGATTGACCTGTAGAGGTCCGATCGTATCCCCTATACCTGTATAGGCCCCCTGATAGGCCATGAAAGAAAACATCGCCGGCATGCCAACCAGCGCCCAGCGCAGATACACCAGTGTCTCGTGAAATGCGTCGGCTGGAGTTTGCATCAAAGACAATATCTGACGGGAGAAAACTAGTCCGATCCCTCCAAGAACCACTCCAGTGCCCGCCAAAAGCACCAACGCCTGCCCCGCGGCGGTACGCATCTCGTCGAAGCGGCGAGCCCCTCTGAACTGGGAAACAAGAGTTGTCGCGCCGGCGGAAAAGCCCATGGCGAGCGCCATGGCCGTAAACACTATGTTCATTGTTATGGTGGGCGCAACCAGAGCTGTCCGCCCCAGTTTGCCTAGCCAGAAAGCATCTGCGAGGTTATACAGAGTCTGCACCAGGGAGGAAACCATCACGGGCCATGCAACGTCGAAGAGGTTTCTCGACAGTGAACCGGTCGTCATGTCATAGCCGGCCGCCTTTGACCCTGCTTCAGCAGATGCTCTCATCGAGAGACCCCTTCGATGAATCCGGAAGCAGACTAGGGACCGTACGCTGCAGCGCCCGGACTCCCGTCACGGCCCGGGACCCGATTTGAGGTCCGCTTTGCTGGTACCGGAAGCGGGCTGCTCGCCTCGTTTGCCACCGCGCGGCTACTAGAGCCCCATACCCCCAAGCAGCTTCAGCAGTGCCTCGCGGTGCACCCTGCCGCCGTCGGCTTCCTCGCGGTACGAGTAGCCGACCCGCAGGCCCAGGTAACACCCCCTGGCAATATGAGCTTTGAAGGTTACGCCCGCGTTGAGCCTAGTTTCAACAGGATCTTCCAGGTGCCATTCACCGAGTGGAGAGCTGGCCCCCATTCCAGGCACCCACGGCTTCCCTATTCTCCCTGCGCCCTTCTGCCAACCCTTCACCTCGAGGGAACCTTCCACGATATTGCCTAGGTCTAACGACGCCCTGAAAGCAACAAGGTGCACGTCTGGCCCGAGCGGATACCCGAGCGGCTTGCCACCATGTTCCCAATCGCACAGACAGTCGTGTTGGTAGTATACGGAGTACGTATAGTTCGTCACCTTCGCCGCTTCCAACTCAATGAGGAGTTGCTTCCCGACCACGTTGAGGGAGGCAGCACCACCAACGAGGACACCAAATCGGGACGGCATCTTGGAACTTTCAGTTGAGACGTCGTCGACCAGAACCTCGGCATAAAGCAAGGTGCGCCACTTCGGTCTCCAGCGAACCTGGAGATCCCACATGACATTGTTCCGCTGGGTGTATCGCGTAGAATCCTGAGGTCCGTCCTTGAGGTCGTTGCGTTCCACTATCGTATAAGGAACGAAACCGCACAAGTACAGCGGATGGAGGGCACCACGCTGATACCGGGCTGCCTCTGCAACCTCTACGTAGAGGCCAGAAGAGATGTTCAGTCCCAGCCTGTGCGCAGCAAGGTAGCGGCCCCTCACCATGTCCGTGAAGCCCGTCACGGCTTCGAAGCGCAGGTCCTCCCCGATTCTGAAGGCATAGCTCACGTAGTCGAAAGGCTCGCTCGTACCCGAAAGAAGCATGCCCCCAGTAAACCCGGGTCCCCAAGTGAACGTCCCCCGTCCCGCACGCAGTCTCACCCCGCCCAGACGTGCCGAGACAGAGGCTTCGTCGCAGGCGAGAACAAAGTCGGTTCCAGCAACGAGGGGATCCGCATATCTCCGTGCCCCCACTATTTCCGCGGCGTACACATCAGCTCTTGTGCAGAACCCGCTCCCTGCGCCTGCCGTTAGCAGAAGGCCAATTCTGCTCGAATCGGTCCACGAGAACCCGCCCTGCCCTGCCACCTCCGGTGCAAGCTGAAGGTAGGGCTCCAAGAGTAAGAACTCATCCTGGTCAACAAGGCGCACGATGCCGCGGCGGCTGCGGGAAGGATCTGTGGGCAGAGGAGCCAACCAGCTAGCCCTTTCCCAGAAGAAGTATTCAGCAAGCCGCCTCCAGGCCGGCTCCGAACGTGCGCGGGAAAGGTGCAACCCACCACGGGCGCCAAAATCCAAGCCGAGACTGGCTGCCAGTTCACCCCGGTCCAGCCAAAGGGGCTGTAGAACCTCAAGCGGCAACAATCCGGCAACGCAAAGCCAGCGCACGTCTCTCTGATACGGGAAGTGCTCTCCTAGAGGCTCTGGAGGGGTACGCTTCCATCCGACTCCTAGATCAGCATTCTGGTAAGCAAACGCGCGCGCAGAAGCTGGGAGGAGAAACAGCGCGAGGAACAGGACCCAGCGAGGGACCCATTTCTTCAGCATTACCACCATCGAGCTTCCCGGACCAATGTCCATCAACTAGGGTGCACGCAGCACCTTGACCGCCCGCTCAAGCTGCCGATCAACACCCCGGGCAATGTCAGAAGGAAGATTCTGCACGACGATATCCGGGATACACCCTTGCCTCTCCATATTGATTCCCTTTGGTCCGGCAAACCAACCTCTAAAGGGCAGCCGAAGCCACGAGCCATCGCCTAGGTACGTTCCACCAGTAGAGATAACTCCGCCATAGGTCTGGACACCAATGAGCATCCCACGCGCAATGGTCTTTACCGCCCACGAGAAAATCTCGGCATTTGAGAAGCTGTTTTCGTTGCAGAGCACGGCTATTGGCTTCTGCCAGGCGTAGAGCAGGCGCCTGTCCTGAGGGTAGCCGGCGGCTCCCCCACGGCCTACCGTTGTGGCATGTTTTGGGGCGGTGAGGCTTGTCAGAAGTACGTCGGTTATCCAGCCTCCACTATTGTCCCTCACGTCGATGATCAGATTATCCCTGCTGTGAGCTTCGGCATAGAGATCGTGCTCGAAGCGACTGATGTTGGGTCTACTCATGCTCCGGATGTGGAGATAGGCAGTGCGCTCACCACTCATACGGTGCACATACTCTCGCCTCAGCCCGACCATTTCTTCGTACAGGTCCTTCCGCACGCTAGATACCGCAGCCGGGTGGATAAGCACCTCTTCAGGCCCCCCTCTCCTCCGTTTTACACGCAGCCGAGTTTGAACATCCTTCCTTCCGTCCATCAGCCTCCAGAAGTTAACATCTCTCCCGAGCATCTGGCCTTCCACAGAGAGGATCACGTCACCCGGCTTCAGCTCCACACCCTTGGACCAGGCAGGAGACCTTTCTATCACATAGGAAATCCGCAGTCCGACATCGCTGAAGGCCGGATCGAAGAAGATCCCTATCTCCCCCGTGGAGGCAGGCTCACGACCTTCCCCTTGCCGTTCTGAGCAAGGAGCCCGGAGCACACGGCCGCCCCCCGCTCCGTGTCCCAGGGACGGTCCGAAATCGGGTGGCTCCGAAAAGGCCCACTCAGCCTCTGAGCATCCCGGGTCGCCTCCCCATATCCCGACGTGCGAGGCATTCAACTCCCCAAGCATCATCCGTATGACATCGTGGAAGTCTTGGTGCGTCGCCACCATT
>CAYMBA010000155.1:0-6542 GCA_964388535.1 uncultured bacterium
ATGACCCCCTCGTCCGCGGCCACTACGAACAGGATGATGTCTATGCCCCCGGCGCCCGCGAGCATGTTCCTTATGAACCTCTCGTGACCTGGGACATCGACGACTCCAAGCCGCCTGCCAGAAGGGAGCGTAAGGGAAGTGAAGCCGAGCTCGATCGAGATGCCGCGCTCCTGTTCCTCCTTCAAGCGGTCCGTATCGACCCCGGTCAGCAGCTTGATCAAGGCCGTCTTACCATGGTCGATATGTCCCGCAGTTCCTACGATCAGGGAGCGTTCAAGGTCAGCCATGATGCCCCAGCCTACGGCCCCTCCTCTGAGACGCGCCGGATTGATGCACCAAGCGCCGACAGCTTCACCTCGATCGCTTCGTACCCCCTATCGACATGATAGACACGTGAGACCTTCGTTGTGCCACGTGCGGCAAGACCAGCGAGAATAAGGGCTGCTCCCGCTCTGATATCCGTAGCCATAACGTTCGCACCGTCGAGGTTGCCAGTGCCGGTGACTGTTGCGCTATTGCCCGAGAGTTTGATCGCAGCACCAAGTCTCTGGAGTTCGGGAACGTGCATGAACCTGTCAGGATAGATGGTATCCGTGACCACCCCCACGCCCTCTGCAACACACAGCAGGGCCATGAACTGCGCCTGTAGATCTGTGGGGAAGCCAGGATACGGCTCAGTGACGATGTCTATGGCCCGCAGCCGGCCCTCTGGAACGCGCAGATCAATTCTGTCGCCTGAGACCTCGACACGGCACCCCATCCTGTGGAGGTGCTCCAGCACTATGCTCAGGTGGTCGGCCCTGGTGCCTGTAACCGAGATTCCACCCTTGGTTATCGCCCCGGCCACCAAATACGTACCCGCCTCCACGCGGTCGGGGATGTTCTGGAACTCCACGCCTGTGCTCAGCCGATCGACACCCTCGATGGTGATCGTCTTTGTACCGGCGCCATCTATCCTGGCGCCAAGGGCATTCAAGAACTCAGCCAGCGCTTCGATCTCCGGTTCGCAGGCGGCGTTCTCCAGCACCGTCGTACCCCTGGCCAGCACAGCCGCCATCATCGCGTTGCCTGTAGCACCTACACTGGAAATCCGGAACGCGATCCGGGCCCCACGGAGCTGATCCGCCTCAGCCACGACATAACCGTGTTCCAGCCTCAGCCGCGCCCCCAGCCGCTCCATGGCTTCCAGGTGCAAGTCCACCGGGCGAGGCCCAAGTGCACACCCCCCGGGCAAAGAGACCCGCGCCCTCCCAAACCTCGCAAGCAGGGGACCTAGCACGTACACCGAAGCCCGCATCTTCTTGACGTGCTCATAGGGGGCCTCCCATGAACGCAGGTGCTCGGCGTTGAGGAACAGGCTGTGGTCCTCGTAACCCCCTTCGACTCCCAGCTGCTGTAAGAGGCTAAGAAGTGTGACGACATCCCGGAGCTTCGGTACCCTGCGGATCCTCACAGGGCCCTCCAGAAGCAAGGAAGCAGCCATCATCGGAAGCACCGCATTCTTGGCTCCTCCTACCTCCACGGTCCCGCCGAGCGCCTTGCCACCCTCTACGACGATCGCATCCATGCCATCACCTCGCCTTTCCTGGCCGCTGGAAGCGGCCTGCTGGAGACTAGCAGATCACAACAGCAGCTTCCATCGAGCCCCCGGCCTGGAGTTGAAAGGCGCAGGCCCCAAAGGTGCGAACAACTGGGAGCAAGAACGGATCCGCCAGGGAACCTTGTGGCGATCTGTCCGGGCTGGAGAGAGCACAAGCCGTTCCCGGGAGCCGCAGCGGAACGAGCACATGCGAAGAAGCAACCAGTAGCTAGACGCCAGATGGATCTATTTCCGCTACCCGGGGCCGACCCGCCAGATCCTGGTGTATCCTGGGTGAAGGCAGGCCTAACCGTGCGGCCTCGCGGGCTACGGCATCGGCCTGATCCTCTCCAAACTCGAAGCATAGCAAGGCGCCCCTATCGACATAGGGCGCTGCTTGCTCAATCAGCCTCCTTATCGCCACCAGCCCGTCCGGTCCACCGTCCAGGGCAATCAGGGGCTCATGGTCGCGGATCTCTGCTGGGAGTTTGGCGATCTCCCCCGTGCGCACATAGGGCGGGTTGCTGACAATAGCCTCCAACGGGGCCTCGGGCGAAACGGCCGACAGCATATCCGAGCGTACAAGTGTGGGCAGCCCCAGCCCCAGTGCACGTGCGTTCCTTCGGGTCACCTCCAGAGCGATAGCCGAGATGTCAAGCGCCAGGGGCTCAAACCAAAGGTCGCTCGTGTTTCCTCCTTCTTGGATGATTGCGAGGATGATCGCTCCGCTTCCGGCACCGACATCGACGACCCAGGGACGGTGACTGCTCGCCCAGGAGGACACTATTCCCTTCTCCCTCCTTCTACTTAGCGCATCGAGAACCACATCCACGAGAACCTCTGTCTCTGGACGCGGTATCAGAACCCCCGGTCCAACACTGAGGATCAGGTTCCTGAATCCGGCCGTACCGAGAACGTATTGCAGTGGCTCACCTGAGAGCCGTCTGTACAACAGGGTCTCGAATCGAGAAGCTTCGTTGGGATCGAGCCGGTATTCCGGATGCGTGTAGAAGAAAACCCTGGACTTGCCTGTGGCCTTTGAAAGGATGAGATCTGCCTCAAGAGAAGGATTCCCAGCGCCGATCCGCCGGATGTCCTCGGCCGCCTGTCTTAGGAGATCGCGGATCATTGCGCTTCCGTGCATTCCTGTGTGCAGCCCCATCTGCCATGCGCAGGGACAGAACGGGGCTCGCTCACGACGCTTCACTCTCGACCCGGTACAGTACTATGGTTGCCTCTGGAGTCTAGCGCCCTCCTACGGTTCCCTCGCCCTTCAGCCTTCGCTCAACATCGGCAACCCTGAGGGCATCAATCATTTCCTCGATCTCGCCTTCCATGAACCTGTCGAGACTGTACAATGTCAGGTTGATACGATGATCCGTGACCCTGTTCTGCGGAAAATTGTACGTCCTTATCTTTGCACTCCGGTCTCCGGTCGAGACCATGCTCCTGCGGGCCTCTGCTATTTCCTTCTCCTGCTCACTTCTCTTCAGCTCCAGCAGCTTTGCATAGAGCACCTTCATCGCTTTGGCTTTGTTCTTGAGCTGCGATCTTTCGTCCTGGCACTGAACGACTATGCCGGTAGGAATGTGGGTAATTCGGACGGCGGAATCGGTAGTATTCACACTCTGGCCGCCCGGTCCGGACGATCGATAGACATCTATGCGAAGATCGTCCGGATCTATCTGAACATCTACCTCGTCTGCCTCAGGCAGCACGGCTACGCTGACGGCAGAGGTATGAATCCGTCCCGATGCCTCCGTTATGGGCACCCGCTGCACCCTATGGACACCACCTTCAAACCGCAGCTTGCCATAGGCCCCCTCGCCGCTTACCAAGAAAACGACTTCCTTCATGCCGCCAAGATCCGTCTTGTTTGAACTGAGGATCTCCAGCTTGAACCCGTTTCTCTCCGCATACTTCGAGTACATACGGAAAAGGTCGGCGGCAAAAAGCGTCGCTTCCTCCCCCCCAGTTCCCGCTCGGATCTCGACTATGGCATTGCGGTCGTCGTCGGGGTCGTGCGGAAGCAGAAGTGTCCGAAGCTCACCCGCCAGGTTCCGTTCCTGCTCTTCCAGATGGTCGATCTCGCTTTTGGCGAGCGTCACCAGCTCGGCATCATCGGATCCGGAGATGATCTCGCGCGCCTCCTCCAGCGCTTCCAGCGCCTTGCGGTAGCGGTCCATTGCATCGAGCAGGCGCTGCAATCTCGAGTGCTCCCGGCCTATCTCGCGCATCTTCCTGGGATCGCCCAGGACGGAGGGATCCCCCATCTGCTCAGCCAGGCTCTCGAGACGGGCCTTAACCTCGTCATACGTTCTCAGAAGATCGCTGGCCATCTCCTAACTCCATCGCACCTGGGAATGTTCTGGCACTGGCGGGCGTGGCAGGGCAGCAGAAAAAGGAAAAGGCCCGGGTCACCCTCCCACCGGGCCAATGAAGACTTAGAGCAGCTACTGTCCGGAGGACTCAGCGGGCTTATCCTCCGAGGCCTTCCTCTCCGACTTGCCTTCCGCATCCAGTCCGTACTTCCTGCGGAACCTCTCAACCCTTCCCGCCGTATCGACCAGCTTCTGCTTGCCCGTGAAGAATGGATGGCAGTTGGAGCAAATCTCCACCGTGATCTGCCCACCCAAAGTGGAGCGGGTCTCAAAGGTATTGCCGCAGACGCATGTGACCACGGTTCGCTTATAGGACGGATGGATTCCTTTCTTCATGATCTCCACCTCTCTTGGGGTGCGGCCCTCCCGCCCCCTTTCGCTCAAATCCACATATCGGGAAACGAACCGAGGATTATAGCGACAACCTCAGGCCCTGCCAAGTGGAGAACTCGGCCTTCCACGGCACCCACGGGTGCCCCTCCGTCCCCAAAGCAGGAAGAAGCGCATCTTGCTTCTGGTCTGCACGCGCCAGGCCCCCACGCGGGGTCCGGACTAGCCATTCATGGATTCTAGGAACTTCTTGTTCGTCTTCGTCCGGCTCATCTTGTCGATAAGGAACTCCATCGCCTCGACGGGATTCATATCGCTCAGGAACTTTCTGAGCACCCAGACCTTCCTGAGCTCCGCCTCTGGTAGGAGGAGCTCCTCACGACGCGTACCGGAACGGTTTATGTCAATAGCGGGGAAGATCCTCTTATCTGAGATCCTTCGATCCAGCACCAGCTCCATGTTGCCCGTACCTTTGAACTCCTCGAAGATCACCTCATCCATCCTGCTGCCGGTCTCGATGAGAGCCGTAGCGATGATAGTCAACGATCCCCCCTCCTCGATATTCCTGGCCGCACCGAAGAATCGCTTGGGTCTGTGCAGAGCGTTGGAGTCAACGCCACCTGAGAGGATCTTGCCGCTGTGCGGGATAACAGTGTTGTTGGCTCTCGCAAGTCTCGTTATCGAATCGAGTAGTATGACCACGTCGTACTTGTGTTCGACAAGACGCCGTGCTTTCTCGATCACCATCTCAGCAACTTGTACATGCCGCTCTGGGGGCTCATCGAATGTCGAGCTTATGATCTCTGCCTTGACCGACCGCTCCATGTCCGTAACTTCCTCAGGGCGCTCGTCAATGAGCAGCACGATCAGCTTCACTTCCGGATGGTTCTCGAGGATAGCATTCGCGATCTTCTGAAGAATGATAGTCTTTCCGGCCTTCGGGGGCGAAACGATCAGGCCCCTTTGCCCCTTTCCAATAGGACAAAGCAAGTCGATAATGCGCACAGTAATATCTCGATCCTTCGTCTCGAGCGTGAATTTCTCCTGCGGATACAAAGGCGTAAGATTGTCGAAGAGAGTACGCTGCTTGGCTACTTCCGGGCTCTCGAAATCGACAGCCTCCACCCGAAGGAGAGCAAAGTAGCGCTCCCCGTCCTTGGGCGGCCGTACCTGACCAGAGACGATATCGCCCGTCCGCAAGTCAAAGCGCTTTATCTGAGAGGGGGAAACATATATGTCGTCGGGGCTAGGTAGGTAGTTGTAGTCGGGAGAACGAAGAAAGCCGTATCCTTCAGGGAGGATTTCCAGAACGCCCTCTCCAAATATGAGCCCATTCTGCTTCGTCTGAGCTTCCAGAATCTTGAACATGAGCTCCTGCTTCCGGAGCCCAGTCGCGCCCTGAACACCGAGATCCTGGGCTGTCTTCACCAGCTCGGAGATTGTCTTCTTCTTCATCTCGGAAAGATCGAGAGCCTTGCTCTCACCCCGTGCAGGAGCTTCCGAATGAGACGCGGCCGAGTTGCTCTTGCGTGCACCTGCCTGCGACTCCGACGTGGACTTCTTCTGTCCGTTCTCTACCGCCTTGGCTTGTCTCGGCATACTCAGAACTCCTCATGAAATGCCCTAGCCGTCGGTTCCCGAATGGGCTCATGGTGAGTTAGTACACCTTCCACTCAGCGCCGCCGGCCCATCCGGAGGAACACTGGAAGCAGGGTACCGGAACCGTTTCTCCGGGTTCACCGAACTTTAACTTGAACCGCGGTGTCCGGGGCAGGGATTCCTGGAGAATCCAAATCGTCGATCTGGTGCCATCCAACACCCGTGCTGCATCCTAGACGAACAGTGGAGCCATGTCAATCGGATTGTTGAGCCCAATAGCGGCCTCTGCCGCCCCCCGATCCCACGGCTGCCAAGCCCACGCACGAGAGGGCAGTCCGGCCTGTCACACGTGGTGCCGGTTTCCGCGGAAGATCCTCTCTCGCACCTCCCGGCCGGTGCGCTCGATCAAGCCGTCCTCTCCTTCCCTTCTGGTGGAGAGCTCTCGAACTTCGATACTCTGCAATTCCTTCTGAAAGGCGCCGCTCTCGATCTCATCCAAAATCTCGGCCATCGTCCGAGCAACTTGACTGTCTATGACCCTTGCCCCGCGCGTAAGGGCTCCGCAGTACGCCCCCTCCCTTACCCGATGGCGCATGCCCTCAAGTCCGTTCCGGTGCACGAGCTCTGCTAGATACTTTAGTTGATGTACACAC
>CAYMBA010000156.1:0-6540 GCA_964388535.1 uncultured bacterium
TACTGGGGCTGGGGGGATAGCAGCAGGAGATGCCTGAGGTAGCTCTTCTACTGCGCGGCCTTGGCCCTGGGGGCCTGCCGAGTGCAGAATGGGGGTAGGGAGTTGTTCACAGGCCTTGTGGAAGCCGTCCTCAGGATTCGCTCTCTGCGCCGCTCGGGTGAAGGTGTGAGGCTTCGCCTGGAGTGTCCCCGCCCTTGGGCTGGCGTTGGGAAGGCTGGAGGCGGTGAGCCCCTTAGGGAGGGCGAATCCGTGGCCCTGAACGGGGTCTGCCTGACAGTGGAGGCGCTGGATCCGCGGGGCACATGGTTCGAGGTTGCGGCCGTTGGTGAGACCCTTTCCAGGACGACAGTAGCCCACTGGCGCCCTGGCGATCGTGTTCATGCGGAAAGAGCGATCAAGGCTGAGGAGCGCTTGGGTGGGCACCTTGTCCAGGGGCATGTGGACTGCGTCGGGCGCATCTCGGATAGGCACAGGGCAGGGGGGCGTTCACTGAGGCTGGGGATCGCCGTGCCCAGGGATGCAATGCGTTATGTAGTGGAGAAGGGCTCGGTCGCCATCGATGGGGTTAGCCTGACTGTGGCACGAGTTTCGCGCTTTGGCTTCGCTGTAGTGCTGGTTCCCGAAACCCTCCAAAGGACGCTGCTTGGATCCTACGGCGTCGGCCAAAGGGTGAATGTGGAATTGGACGTTCTAGCCAAGTACGCGGAGTCGGTTCTTGGTGCTTCGGGCCGCGGCTGAGGTGGCCAACTTGAGGTGCTGATGACGGCTAGAGATGGTCTGGACCGGATCGAGGAAGCGCTTGAGGAGATCCGGAAGGGCAACTTGGTGATCGTCGTGGACGACGAGGACCGGGAGAACGAGGGCGACTTCATTGGGGCCGCCGAGAAGGCCACGCCTGAGATGATCAACTTCATGGCCAAGTACGGCCGAGGGCTGATCTGCGTGGCCTTGACAGAGGAGAGGCTGCGGGAGCTGGACCTGCCCCCAATGGTGGCCCGGAACACGGCCAAGATGGGAACGCCCTTCGCTGTCTCGGTCGACGCCGTCGATGGCACAACGACGGGCATCTCGGCGCACGACCGCGCGCGGACGATTCAGGTTCTCATAGATCCGCGCACGAAGCCGGAAGATCTCGCGCGCCCGGGCCACATTTTCCCGTTGAGGGCTGCGCCCGGGGGTGTCCTAAGAAGAGCCGGCCACACGGAGGCCAGCCTGGATCTGGCCCGTCTGGCTGGTTTGTATCCTGCTGGCGTGCTCTGCGAGATCATGGATGAGGATGGCTCGATGGCCAGGTTGCCGCAGCTTAAGCGCCTGGCCGACCGATTCGGACTGAAGATCATATCCGTTTCCGATCTGATTGCCTACAGGCGGCGCACCGAGATACTCGTGCGGCACGTAGCCGAGGCGCGGCTTCCGACCAAGTTCGGGGAGTTCAGGGTGCATGTATATGAAAGTCTGGTCGACGGCACAGAGCACCTTGCCCTCGTCAGGGGGGAGGTGGCTCCCCACAGACCGGTGCTCGTGAGAGTGCACTCGGAGTGTCTCACTGGGGATGCGCTCTTCAGTCTGCGATGCGATTGCGGGGCGCAGCTGCGCGCCGCAATGGAGAGGATAGGGCGCGAGGGGGGAGTGGTTCTTTACATGCGCCAGGAGGGTCGAGGCATAGGCCTCGCGAACAAGATACGCGCCTATGCACTTCAGGATCAGGGACTGGACACGGTGGAAGCGAACCTTCGGCTTGGCTTCAGGGCCGACGAGCGGGACTACGGCATCGGAGCCCAGATCCTGGCGCACATAGGGGCCAGGAAGATAAGGCTTCTGACCAACAACCCCAGCAAGCGTGTCGGGCTCGAAGGGCACGGGCTTGAGATAGTCGAGCGGATCCCCTTGGTAGTTGAGCCCACTCCGTACAACAGGGAGTATCTCTCTGTGAAGGAGAAGAAGCTGGGCCATAGATTCGGCCCCGACGTCTAGTCGGACGGTGCCGGGGGCCGTCGCTAGATGGATGGAGCGGATCGCGAGTTGCCCACGGGGGGCCGAGGTTCTTGGTACTTGGAAAAGACTGGAGGGTTGAGATGCCCAGAGAGTTCCTTCCTCCCCTTGATGCCAGTGGCCTTCGCGTTTGCCTGGTGGTGAGCAAGTACGGCCGCGTTGTTACTGACAGGCTTGTGGCAGGGGCCGTGGAGTGTCTCCTCCAGCATGGCTGTGCGGACGAAGCGATCGATGTCTTCTGGGTCCCGGGCTCCTTCGAGATACCCTTGGTTGCCAAGTCTCTGGCCGAGACCGGCAGGTATGACCTGATTCTTGCTCTTGGCTGCATCATTCGGGGTGAGACGACGCACTTCGAGTATGTTGCCAAAGAGGTTTCCAGGGGCGTGGCCCAGGTCGGCTGGGAAACTGGAGTGCCTGCTGTCTTCGGTGTCGTCACAGCCGATACGATGGAGCAGGCCATAGAGCGCAGCGGGGTCAAGGGCGGCGGCCGCGGTTGGGATGCAGCGCTCTCTGGGATCCAGATGGTCGCGCTGCTGCGCGAGGGTGATAGGCGGAATGCAAAGGCCCGAGGCAGGAAAAAGCCCTAGGATCACCTGAATCCTTGGAAGGGACGTGACGGAGGGCAGCCAAAGACGCGGCGGGATGCCGAAGGCCCGCGAGGCGTGCGTCAAGTCGCTCTATGAAGCCAGCATTACGGGTGACAACCCCGAGGCGATTCTCTTGCTGGCCTTGGGGAGGCAGCGGTTCACGCGTGAGGCGCGCGCATACGCCGAGCGAGTCATGAGGGCGTACCTCTCGATGATCAGGCGGGTCGATGAGGTCATAGCGGCGCACCTGATAGACTGGAGCCTCGGGCGTGTGGGCAAAGTAGAGCAGGCGATACTGAGGGTTGCAGTCACGGAACTGCTGGCGTTCGATTCGGTACCAGCTCGAGTCGTAATCGACGAGGCAGTGGATCTTGCCAAGAGGTACTGCGACGCCGAGGCTCCCGGGTTCATAAACGGTGTGCTTGATGCCATAGCTCGGCGCTACAGGCCCACGGAGTTTGAAGGCGAAGAGCACGAGGAGCCGGGCTAGCCATTCGGACTCGGGAAAGCTGGCAGGAGCCTAAGGCGGATGAGGCGTCCGGGCAGTTTCCGGTCGGGTTCCATTGGCCTCCGTGCAAACTGGTGAGATCCGGGGACGTGCGCGGCGCCGTGCTCGCGTTGACCCTTTCGTGGCCTGCGTGATAGCCTCGGACGGCTTTTCGTTGGTGCGGTTTTTCCTTGCAACGAGGTGATCTGGGGAATGCGGGAGTCCACGCCCGGGCATTGGGACCGATACTGGCGAGAGCATGGGCGGGTTGAAGAAACCTACTCCAACGAGGACCGGCTCCTTCGCCAGGTTGAGCATTTGGACCTCGAGGGACGCAGGATTCTTGAGGTCGGAGCCGGCAGCGGAAGGGACTCCATCGAGCTCGGCCGGCGAGGCGCGGAGCTCTACCTTGTGGACTACGTGATGAGCGCATTCGATGTCATACGCTCAGAGGCCCGCAAGGCGGGTCTGGAGGTCCGCTGCGTCTGCTGTGATGCCCGCATGATGCCTTTCAGAGACGGCAGCTTCGCACTGGTGTTCCATCAGGGACTCCTGGAGCATTTCAGGGATCCCATGCCGCTTCTCCGGGAGAACTTTCGGGTCACCGCTCCCGGAGGTCATTGTCTTGTCGATGTCCCCCAACGATACCATCCGTACACGCTTGTCAAACACGTTCTGATAGCCCTCGGCAAGTGGTTTGCCGGCTGGGAAACGGAGTTCTCGCCGGCGCACTTGAGGCAACTCATGGAGCAGGCAGGGTTCCAGGTCGTGGGCATCGGCGGCGATTGGATGCTGCCAGGTTTCTGGTATCGCTCCTTGCGCTACGCCCTGCGCGGCGTTGGTGTTGCGCGCTTGCCGCTGTATCCGCGGATCTTGCGCTGGTGGGCAGCAGCCACTGCCTGGCTTCGAAAGCTCCTGCGTTCTACAGGTATTGGTCCGTGGACGTTCGCGATGGTCAACGTTCTTGGCCGCAAGCGTGAGTCCGCGGCATCCGCGCGGGGCGACCTATGAGGGGCTCAGGAAACAAGCTGCACTTTCTTGTAGTCAGCTACCGCGACATCAAACACCCCGAGTTTGGCGGTGCGGAGATCATCATGTACGAGATCTTCCGCCGCTTCGTCAAGTGGGGCCACATAGTCGATTTCGTCACCGGCAGATGGCCTGGGGCGCCCTCGGAGGAGATGATCGAGGGGATGCGCATCCACAGGCTCGGCAATCAGTACGATTTCAACTTCCTGGCCCCTTTGATGGTCAGGCGCATCATTGCGCGCTCCCGGGTTGACCTGGTGGTGGAGGACATAAACAAGATTCCCTTTTTCAGCCCGCTCTTCCAGCGCCGCGTGCCCGTGCTCGGGGTGGTGCCGCATCTTTTCGGTACGACCGTGTTCCAGCAAGCTCCGTTGCCGCTTGCGGCCTACGTGTACTTCTACGAGCTTTTCATCCCCCTGGTCTACCGCAACTGTCACTTCTCTGTGCTTTCGCATACCACACGGGAGGACCTCGAGCGCCGGGGTATCCGCCCGCACCTGATTCACGTGATCCGCAGTGGGATGGACCATGACTTCTACAAGTTGACAGACCGGAAGGGAGGTCTCCCCGGACCGATCTTGATGTACTTGGGGAGGCTGAAAAAATACAAGCGCATCGATCTGCCGATACGTGCGCTTCCGCAGATACTGGAAGAGGTTCCCAATGCGGAGTATTGGATTGTGGGTGAGGGTGACTACAGACCACAGCTGGAGCGACTTGTAGATGAGATGGGGCTTGGTGACCACGTGAGGTTTCTGGGCTTCAAGGCTGGTCCTGAGAAACTCGAGGTGATGCACAAAGCAAGGGTCATGGTCTATACGTCGCCCAAGGAGGGATGGGGGCTTTCGGTTATCGAAGGCAATGCGTTGGGCATCCCGTGTGTGGCGAGTGATTCGCCGGGGCTAAGGGAGTCGGTGAGACACGAAGAAACTGGCTATCTCGTGCCCCACGGGGATGTCGATATGCTGGCTCGACGGATCTCGGCTCTCCTGCGTGACGATGACCTGTGGCGGGGAATGAGCCGCAGAGCAATCGACTGGGCAAGCGAGTTTAGCTGGGACCGCTCGGCTGAAGAAACACTGGAGCTGGCCCGCAGGGTGGTGGCCGAATGGAAGGACAGAAGATGAACTGGCTGAGACGACAGGTGAGGAGGTGGACATTCTGGGGTGGCGTGGGTGTCGTCATAGGAACCCAGGTGGTCTACCTCTTGACACTCACACTCAGCTGCCCTTTCTGGGACAGCGGCGAGTTCATCGCTACCTCATACATACTGGGGATACCACATCCACCCGGGACGCCCCTGTACATAACGATCGGAAGGCTCTTCACCCTGATCCCGATTGCCGAGGTTGCAACCAGGGTGAACTACCTCTCAGCTCTTGCCTCCACCCTTGCGGTCCTCTTCACCTATCTCGTGTTGCTCAAGCTCGGAGACAGGCTGCTTGGGGACCGCCCGAGAAATCGTCTTGATGAAGTCCTGGTCACCGGGTCGGCAATGGTGGGTTCGTTCTTCATGGCGTTCTCGAGGACTTTCTGGACGAATGCCATCGAAGCAGAGGTATACGCGCTCAGCTCCTTTGTCATGGTGCTGGCTGTGTGGCTGACGCTGAAGTGGGAGGAGTCCGGCCCAGAGGGTGAGCGAGACAACAATCTGCTGCTCCTCATCGTGTATTTGCTCTTTGTGGCTGTTGGCATCCACATGGGGGCCTTGCTGGTTTCGGTCCCCATATTCATCTATGTGCTGTTGGTTAGCTGGCGGACCATCATAAACCAGTACCTACCAGCAACACTCCTGGCCGCTGCTTTGGCCGTGGGCGTTTTCTTTCTCTTCGGCGGCGGCCACGGCCCTGTGGGCCTAGCTCTAGCGCTCGCGGTTGTTGCCTTCCTGCTGCCGGCGGTCTTCTCCAGGCATTCCTACGGTCCTGGCAATATCACCTTCTGGGGCATCTGGCTGGCAGTGGTGGGACTTTCTTTCCAGCTGTTTCTCCTCATCCGAGCCAGACAAGATCCCGTGATCAACGAGGCCGACCCGAGTACTTGGCAGGCGCTGTGGCTTGTTCTCTCTCGTGACCAGTACAAGCCACCGAACCCATTCACAACCAGGCAGGCTGCTTTCGCCATCCAGATAAGTAAGCACTTCTGGCGCTATTGGCGGGATCAGTACCACCTGGGCTTCAGGCCAGAGTGGCTTGCCATGGCGATTCCCTTCGGCCTTGGTATCGTTGGCTCAATCGTGCAGTTCTTGAAGGACAGGAAGCGCTGGGTGCTGGTCGCGACGCTCGTCTTCATGACGACCCTCTTCCTTGTTTGGTACCTCAACTTCAAGGAAAACGAGGTCCGCGACCGGGACTACTTCTTCGTAGCGGGCTTCCACTTCTTCGCCATGTGGATCGGGCTGGGTGTCCTGGCCATCGCTCAATGGCTGCGGGGTGAGCCGGTACTGGA
>CAYMBA010000157.1:0-6505 GCA_964388535.1 uncultured bacterium
AGGGGGCTGCCTGCTCCGTTCTCGAGCGCCGCTGCAGGGTGATTAGGGACCGCGCGGCTCTCCTCGAGGTTCTAGCGGCGGCCTTTCCGGGAGAGGCCGTGGCGCTGGACCCTGTTGACTTCTCGAGCGAGATGGTGATCGCCGTCTTCGCTGGGGAGTCCTCGGAGGCACTTCTTGCAATTGAGGTCTCGCATGCCGTACCCACCATCGGGGGCTATTGGCAGGTGCCGATCCTGCTTTATCCCGCGGGGGAAGGATGCGAGCAAGAGGGTCTCGTTGCGCCTTCGCCCTTCGCCTTCGTCAAGCTCCAACGCTTCGACGGCGACCTGCTGTTCACGTGGCTTGAGCAGGCACCGAGTGACTGCACGGACAGCAGTGTCGCCTGGCAATAGGGGTTTGAGTTCGCCCTGAGTGGCGGCAGGAACTTCGAAACAGGGCCGCAGGTACGGGTAGTACCCACCGTTTGGCTTGCGCATGAGGCGGTCCTGTCGGCAACATGGGTTTCAGCTGTGGGGGTGCCGAAGCCTGTCAGGCGGGGGCAACAACCGGCACCCCCCAGGTTTAGTCTTACTCCCCGAATTCGCCCCGCAGCTGGCAAATGACCTTCCTGTTTCTCGAGCGATTGTCGAAATCGCACAGCACGATTTGCTGCCACGTGCCGAGCATTAGGCGCCCACCCGAGACAGGAACCTCAAGATCCGGTTTCATAAGGGCTGCCCGCACGTGGGAGAACCCGTTGCCGTCGCCCCAGCGCGCGTCGTGGGCGTAGTGGATGTCCTGGGGTGCCGCCCGCTCTATTGCCTCTTTCAGATCCGAGATGACACCCGACTCGAACTCGATCGTCGTCAGGGCCCCGGTGGATCCAGGAATGAAAAGCAGCACGGATCCTTCTTGTAGTCCCTCGGAAGAAACGAGGCTCTCGACCTTTGGTGTTACGTCGTGCATGTCGGAGAAGCCCGAGGTGCGCACGCTGAAGGATCTGGTCACAACGCGGATCATTTGCTATCCCTCCAAAGCGAATCGTTTGCCAATCATCCACCCCCTAGCTGCTTCCTTGACTTCTCTGCGTTCAGGCACATAGTCTGCCTCAAACACTGGAGGAAGGGAATGATAGGCGAGAGTGAAACACCTGCGGGAGGGGGCCCTGCTGAGGCGTTCTCGGGCTACTACGTGAGGCTCGAGAACTTCGAAGGGCCTCTCGACCTTCTCTTGCACTTGATAAAGAAGGAGAAAATAGAGATTTGGGAGGTTTCCATCTCCAGGATAACCGAGCAGTACCTGGACTACCTCAGTGTCATGGAGGCACTGAACGTTGAGATAGCCGGTGAGTTCCTTGTCATGGCTGCCACGCTCATGAGAATGAAGTCGCAGCGCTTGCTGCCGCGGCGACCCGCCTCCTCAGAGGAGGCCGATGAGCTCACCGAAGAAGACCTAGTACGCCGTCTCCTACTGTATAAGCAGTTCAAGGAAGCCGGAGAAGCGCTCTGGAGGCGCCGCGAGGTGACTGGGCCACGCTTTCCGCGTGGTCGGAAGGTCTCCTTGCCGCAGGATTTCGAGTATCCGCTTGAGGAGGTAGATCTCTTCGTGCTTGCCGAAGCACTTGAGGCGGTAGCGAAGCGCAGGCGGAGTGAGGAGCCCGTGCACGAGGTCCAGCTCGAGGAGGTGCATATCGAGGAGTGCATGGCTCGCGTGCTAGAGCGTCTCGAGATTTCGGGCCGTGTACCCTTTGACGAGCTTTTCGAGCCTGGTTCACCCCAGATCCTCGTCGCCGTTACGTTCCTGGCGATCCTCGAACTGGCTCGGCAGCAGGTGGTGATGCTGTTGCAGGAGCGGACTTTCGGGCGGATCTGGGTCCTGGAGCGCAGCCGGGTGCATTCCCTGCTCACGACCTAGGTCATGGAGGAAGCGCGTGCCCGATATCCGGAGAATAGTGGAGGCTCTGCTCTTCGCGGCCGAGGAGCCGCTGACTGTCGACCAGCTTTGCGAGGCCATTCCAGAGGCGGATGCAGAGGAGATTCGCGCGGCGATCGAGGAAATCCGCACGTTCTACGACGACTCAGGCAGGGGCTTCATGCTGGCGGCGATAGCAGGAGGCTACCAGGTTCTCACGCGCCCGGAGCTAGGTGCGTGGGTGGAGCGATTCCTGGTGGGCAAGAGGCGTCAGCGGCTCTCGCGAGCTTCCTTGGAAGTATTGGCGATTGTGGCCTACAAGCAGCCCATTACTAGAGGGGAGATAGAGGAAATCCGTGGTGTGGACTGTGGCGGTGTTCTGCGCACTCTGCTTGAGAAGAGACTCGTTGCCGTAAAGGGTCGTGCCCGCACTGTTGGCCATCCGCTACTCTACGTCACCACCCAGCGGTTCCTGGAGCACTTCGGCCTCGATAGCCTGGCGGATCTCCCCAAGCTCGAGGAGTTTTCCCTAGACTCCAGGGAGGCGCGGGAGGAGCTTGTGCGGGCTGGCCTCCTGCCTGCTGCCACGCCCGCGGAGAACGGTTCTGCGGGGGAGAGCGCCGAGCCGACATATCTTGATCATGTCGAAGAGCCGTAGTGTCCTCGGGCCCCACCTGCAACACTTCAGGCTGAATCGGTACCTCGCTCTTTGTGGGGCCGCGTCGCGCCGCGACGCCCTCGAACTGGTTCGCACCGGACGGGTAGAGGTGAATGGGAGGGTTGTCACGGAGCCAGGCTACGAGGTCGTCTGCGGCAAGGACGAAGTGCGCCTTGATGGCGAGAGACTCCGTCCGCCCGATCGCTGGTACTTCTACGCGTACAACAAGCCCCGCGGCGTACTGGTGACCCTAGAGGACCCTCAGGGGCGGGAGTCCGTCGCGGCGGTCCTAGCCAAGTTGCCCCCCGGGGTATTCCCCGTTGGGCGCTTGGATAGAGCCTCTGAGGGGCTGCTGCTGTTCACAAACGAGGGTGACCTGGCCAGTAAGCTCCTACATCCTTCGAGTGGTGTGGAACGAACTTACTATGTGCACGTCGTTCCCCGGCCGAGGCCCGCGCAGCTAGCACTGCTGAGGGTGGGGGTGGAGCTAGGGCGCGGAGAGAGGACCCTTCCGGCGAAGGTCCACGTGAAGAAAGCTGGAAGAGGTGGGGTCGTTCTCAGGATGACACTCTTCGAGGGCAAGAAACGTGAGATCAGGCGCATGTGTAGGGCCGTAGGCCTGAGGGTTATCAGGCTGCGGCGCATATCCTTCTGCGGGGTCCAGCTGGGGAACCTGCCTCCTGGTCGCTTCCGGCCCCTGACGTCGCAGGAAATCGCCGAGCTCAGGCGCGCCGTGGGGCAGCTGGGTTCAGGGGGCGAGCGATGAGACGGGGCCTGGTCGTGGCGATAGACGGTCCAGCCGGGGCTGGGAAGTCGTCGACGGCTCGGGCGCTGGCTGCTCACCTTGGCCTTCCCTACCTGGACTCGGGTGCGATCTACAGAGGTTTGGCTTTGGCTTGGCTGCGCTCGGGGCAAGCCGAGGATGCCCCTGTCGAATCCGTGCTAAGAACCCACCCGGTCGAAGTGGGGCTCGAGGGCAAAGAGCCTCAGATTTTCGTGGCGGGCGAACCCGCCGGGGAGGAGCTGCGGTCCGGGCGAACTGGGCTTCTGGCATCCAGGCTGGCAATGCGGCCCGACGTACGTTCTTTCGTCGCGGAGCGCTTGCGCAAGTTGGCAGCCATCCGGGGGGCTGTTGTGGAAGGAAGAGACATGGGGACGGTCGTTTTCCCCGACGCCGACTTCAAGTTCTTCCTCACAGCCGACCTCGCTGAACGAGCGAGGCGCCGCTATCGCGAGCTGCTGGCAAGGGGCGAGCGGGCGGAGATTGAAGCAGTCAGAGAGGAGATAGAGGAGCGTGACGAAAGGGACACGACACGAGCGGTGAGCCCGCTCAGGAAGGCAGAAGACGCAGTGCTCGTTGATACGACCGGGCTGTCTTTCGATGAGCAGGTGGCTGTGCTCCTGGATCTGGTGCGTGGCCGCGGCAGGCCGCTTGGGAGCCGACTCTATCGCCTTTCCAAGGGGGTTCTGCGATTTGTCCTGTTCGGCCTGCTTCGCATGAAGTCAGAGGGGCTCGAGCACCTTCCGAGGGGTGCTTTCATCCTTGCGTCGAACCACCGGTCAAACCTGGACCCTCCGTGTATCGGCACCGCCGTGCCTGGAGCGATCTGGTACTTCGCGAAGCAAGAGCTCTTCAGCCGCCCGGTACTGGGCTGGCTGATTCGAAGACTCAACGCTATTCCCGTACGCAGGGGCCGATACGACCGCAGAGCGATTGAGGGTGCCCTCCGTGTCCTTAGAACTGGCCGACCCCTACTTCTGTTTCCCGAGGGCACGCGCCGGAAGCGCCCCGGGTTGGGGCGCCCGAGAGGCGGTGTGGCGCTCCTTGCGAGGCGCGCAGGCGTACCGGTGGTGCCGGCCTGGATCGAGGGCACGGGATCACTGCGCCCAGGTGCTATTCGTGTCAGATTCGGTCCTGCACTCCAGTTCCCAGCCGGCGGTGACGAATCTGCAGATGAAGCCTTCGCTGCAAGTGTGATGGAGCGCATCGCCGTGCTGGGGGGCGTAGAGCCACCAGCACGAGATGAGGCTTGAAGCATCCGCGCATTCGGGTATAATCCCATAGTTTGATTCCAAGCGAGGCCGTGCATAGTACACGTGCCTCCCGCGCTCGCCCGGCGCGTCTGTTCCGGGCGGTTGAGGTTGTAGTAGTTGGACAGGGGGACCCAGAACAATGACTGAAGAGCACATCGAGAACCGGCCCGCAGAGGGTGCCGAGCAACCTACTCCGGGCGCAGAAAGCGGCGCGGCCACCGAAGCCCAAGCTCAGACGGCCGCAGTTCAGGAATCCACGGCCCCAACCTCCGCCGAGTCGCCAGCGGGCGACGGTGGGGAACCCTCGCAGGGACGCCGGTTGCCTGTGAAGCTGATCAACAGAGAGGAGCCCGAAGATGCGGAGAGCCCGGAGGTGAAAAAGTACGTCGAGATGTACGTCGACTCCATGAAGAACTTAGAGGAAGGCGAGATCCTCAAGGGCCGGATTCTCAAGGTGGATGAGAAGGACGTCCTCGTGGACATCGGCTTCAAGAGTGAGGGTGTAATACCGATCGAGGAGTTCGGCGACGTAGAGAGCATCAAGGTCGGTGATGAAGTCGATGTCTTTCTCGAGAAGATGGAAGACCAGGACGGCCTGGTAGTGCTCTCGAAGCAGAGGGCCGACTTCGTCAAGGTCTGGGACCGCGTGAAAGAGGCTGCGGAGAAGGGCGAGGTTGTAGAAGGGCGGCTGGTGCGCAAGATAAAGGGCGGAGTGGTCGTCGATCTCTTCGGTGTGGAGGCGTTCCTGCCTGGTTCGCAAATCGCCCTGCGCCAGCCTCAGAACATAGAGAGCCTGATGAACCAGACTCTGCGGTTCAAGATCATAAAGTTGAACAAGCGCCGCAGGAATATCGTCGTCTCGCGCAGGCTGGTTCTGGAAGAGGAACGCGAGAAGGCCAAAGAGACAATCCTCAAGGAGCTCGAGGTCGGGCAGATTCGCGAGGGCTACGTCAAGAACATAACCGACTTCGGCGCCTTCGTGGACCTCGGCGGCATCGACGGGCTCCTTCACATCACGGACATGTCCTGGGGCAGGGTCAAGCATCCCTCCGAGGTCGTCAGCGTAGGGGATAAGATAAAGGTCAAGGTGCTGTCTTTCGACCCGGAGAGAGAGCGTATAAGCCTGGGGCTCAAGCAGCTGACCGAGTATCCGTGGGAGCGGGTCGATGAGAAGTATCCAGTCGGCTCGAAGGTGAAGGGCCGTGTTGTGAGCATCACCGAATACGGCGCCTTCGTGGAGCTGGAGAAGGGAGTCGAGGGACTGATCCACGTCTCTGAGATGTCCTGGACGAAGCACATCAGGCATCCATCGAAGATCCTCAAGGAGGGTCAGGAGGTGGAGTGCATGGTGCTGAAGGTGGACAAGGAGAACGAGCGGATCTCCCTCGGGTTGAAGCAGGTTGAGCCCGATCCATGGCTGACGCTCGATGAGAAGTACCCGGTCCACTCCATCGTCACCGGGAAGGTGCGCAACCTGACCAACTTCGGTGCCTTCGTCGAGCTAGAAGATGGGATCGATGGGCTCGTACACGTAAGTGATATGTCCTGGACCAGGCGGGTTGGGCATCCCAGCGAGATCCTTAAGAAGGGCCAGACGGTGACGGTGAGGGTCCTGTCGCTGGATAAGACGAACCGCCGGATCGGCCTTGGGCTGAAGCAGGTGCAAGAGGATCCCTGGCCCGGGCTGATAGAGAAGTATCCCATCAATAGCACGGTCAAGGTGAAGGTCGCCAAGGTGATCGACCGAGGTGCGGTCGTGATGCTGGAAGATGAGGTAGAGGGCTTCATCCCCGCCGGGCAGCTGGGCATCGAGGGCATGAAGGATCCTGCCCAGCACTTCAAGGAAGGCGACGAGCTGGATGTAAAGGTCACACGGGTGGATCCGGCGAACCACCGGATCCTACTCAGCGTCAAGGCATATCT